>JBKJUQ010000257.1:0-11409 GCA_046590685.1 Hymenobacteraceae bacterium | reverse complement strand
GGAGCGACATACGCGTTCCGGCGCCCCGGGGCCGGGCAGTCGATTTGGGGGGCGGGCAATTGGTCGAGTAAATTAGGGCAGAAATTCAGCGAACTCCCGCCTTTCCGCTCTCTGCCGTGATCCGCGAAGCCAAATATCTGACCGCCTACGTGCTGCCGCTGTGCGTCGGCCTGGGCCTCCTGCTGGGGGGCGCCTTCACCTGGCTCACGCCGCTGCTGGCGTTCGTCGCCGTGCCGCTGCTGGAACTGGGGATCGGCGAAAACGCCGAAAACGATGTGCCCCCCACGGCCGCCACCCAGCGCGTGTACGACTGGCTCCTGTACCTCAACGTGCCGCTGCTCTGGGGCTTGCTGCTCGGTACCATCTGGCAGCTTACGCACGTCGTGCTACCCAGCTGGCAGCAGGCCGGGCTGGTGCTCAGCGCCGGCACCGTAGTGGGCACGATGGGCGTGAACGTGGCCCACGAACTCGGCCACCGTGCCAAGCCGCTCGAAAAGGCGCTCGCGCACGTGCAGCTCCTGAGCGCGCTGTTTATGCACTTTTACATTGAGCACAACCGCGGTCACCACCGCTACATTGGCACCCCGCGCGACCCCGCCACCGCCCGGCGCGGCGAGTCGTACTACGCGTTTCTGCTCCGCGCCGTGCCGGGCGAGTTCGCCTCCGCATTCCACCTCGAAGCCGAGCGGCTCGAACGGAAAGGGGTTTCCGCCTGGAGCTCACAGAATGACTTTCTGCGCGTCATTCTCCTCGAAGTCGGCTTCGTGCTGGCCCTCGGCCTGGGGCTGAGCTGGGCCGTAGCGGGCTGGTTTTGCCTGATCGCCGCCGTCGGGGTGTTCCTGTTTCAGCTCGTCGACTACGTCGAGCATTACGGCCTCGTGCGCCGCGAGCTGGAGCCCGGCACTTGGGAGCGCGTGCGGCCTTGCCACTCCTGGAATGCCGATTTCGTGCTCGGGCGGCTGATGCTCTACGAGCTCACCCGGCACTCCGACCACCATTACCAGCCCGCCCGTAAGTACCAAACGCTCCGCCACCTCGACCCGAGTCCGCAGCTGCCCGCCGGCTACCCGGCCATGATGCTCCTGGCACTCGTGCCGCCCGCGTGGTTTCGGGTGATGGACCCGCGCGCCGAGGCCGCGCTGGCGCTGGCGTAGGGGTAAAAGACGCACGATTCACGACTGAAACGATTGGTAGCTGCCACCACAGGACCTGCGGAGCCCTAAAATCCGGATTTCAAAGGAGCGCAGAACCTGCGGAGCCCTAAAATCCGGATTTAAGAGAAGGGTAGGATCTGCGGAGCCCTAAAATCCGGATTCCAG
This sequence comes from Hymenobacteraceae bacterium, assembly GCA_046590685.1. Lineage (GTDB taxonomy): Bacteria > Bacteroidota > Bacteroidia > Cytophagales > Hymenobacteraceae > JANNMJ01. The sequence goes on along the minus strand of JBKJUQ010000257.1, from coordinate 10,090 downwards.
AGGAGCGCAGGACCTGCGGAGCATCAAAATCTGGATTCCAGAGGAGCGCAGGCGTTGCCACGCTCTGATCCTTCAACTCTCGGTAATGGTCGAATCGGGCTGCGCGACGGAGCCGCTCTGAGCGTCCGCGTCTTCCTTGAGCTCTTCTTCGGAACCGTATTGGGCCCCGGCACGCAGGTCGCCGCGCAGGCCGACGTTGGCCGCGGCGGCTTCGGTGCCGGTGGGCGTGGGGTCAGCGCTCGCGGCGGGCACGTGGGTTGGTTTCTCGCCGGTGGGCTGGGCTTGGCTGAAGTTGGGTTTGTCGTCTTCGGCGCCGGGCGAAGTAGGGGCGGGGCCATCGCCTTTGCCGTGGGCGCCGGCGGGGCTGCCGTTGCCGCCTTCGTGCCCGCCGCCAAGCTTGCCGGCTTCCTGCACGTAACGGCGCTTGGCTTCGTCCTGACTCATGCCCTTGAATTGGCTCCACGAGTCCCACTGGGCCTGCGAAAGACCGGCGGGGCCGTCGGGGTTGTCGTGGTCTTCGCGGCCCACTTCGCCCTGAAACGTATCGTGATCGCCGTCGGTGGCTTGCTTGTAGAGGCCGTAGAGGGTGTGCATCTCGGGGCCGGCCTGGTCGGGTGGCAGGTTCGAGACGTGATCGGCGGCTTGCTGAAACTGCTGATTGAGGTCGGAGGATGCGTTGGCAGAATGCATAGGTGGAAACGAGAAATACGTGAGTGGACAGCCGCCGTTTGGCTTCGGTGCCATAGCACTACTGCCGGGGGGAAGATCGGGTTGCACGTCCGTGGCTAGCCCGCCCTGCCCGTGCCCGGTCGGTAAAGGCCGGCAAGGGAAGGACGGCTGTACTTTTGACTTCCCCAACTTTTTCCCCGCTCCGTTCCCGTTCCCTGATGCCCGCAACCACCCGCGACGCCCGTCTGGCGACGCTTGCCCAGAAAAATGCCGAAGCGCAGCTCGGCGGCGGCGAAGTCCGCATCGCGCAACAACACAAAAAAGGCAAGCTCACCGCCCGCGAGCGGCTCGATCTGCTCCTCGACCCCGGCTCGTTCGAAGAGCTTGGCCGCTTCGTGATGCACCGCTCGAAAGATTTTGGCCTCGACAAAGAATACTACCTCGGCGACGGCGTCGTGACGGGCTACGGCACCGTCAACGGCCGCCTGATCTACGTGTTCTCGCAGGACTTCACCGTTTTCGGCGGGTCGCTGAGTGAGACGCATGCCGAGAAGATCGTCAAGATTATGGATCTGGCGATGCAGAACGGCGCGCCGGTCATCGGCCTCAACGACTCCGGCGGCGCCCGCATCCAGGAAGGCGTGATGAGCCTTGGCGGCTACGCCGATATTTTCTACCGCAATACGCTCGCCTCGGGCGTCATCCCGCAGTTCTCGGCCATTATGGGCCCTTGCGCGGGTGGCGCGGTGTACTCGCCGGCTATTACGGACTTCATTCTGATGGTCGAGAACACGAGCTATATGTTCGTGACCGGCCCGAACGTCGTCAAGACCGTCACCCACGAGGACGTCACGAGCGAGGAGCTCGGCGGCGCCTCCACGCACTCCACCAAGTCGGGCGTCACGCATTTCTCGTGCGCCAACGAGGTCGATGCCATCCAGCACCTCAAAGCGTTGCTGAGCTACGTACCGCAGAACTGCGAGGAGCTGCCGCCGAGCGTGCCCTACGACGCCAATCAGGACGAGGCGCGGCCGGTGCTCGACAACATCATTCCCGACAACCCCAATCAGCCGTACGACATCCGCGAAGTCATCGCCGAAGTGGCCGACGCCGAGTCGTTCCTCGAAGTCCACCAGAATTTCGCCGAGAACATTGTCGTCGGGTTCGCGCGGCTCGCGGGGCGCAGCATCGGCATCATCGGCAACCAGCCCGCCATCCTCGCCGGCGTGCTCGACATCAACGCGAGCACGAAGGCCGCCCGGTTCGTGCGGTTCTGCGATTGCTTCAACATTCCGCTGCTCGTGTTCGAGGACGTGCCGGGATTCCTGCCGGGCACCGACCAGGAATGGCGCGCCATCATCACCAACGGCGCCAAGCTGCTCTACGCCTTCTGCGAAGCCACCGTGCCGCGCGTGACCGTCATCACCCGCAAAGCCTACGGCGGCGCGTATGACGTGATGAATTCCAAGCACATCGGCGCCGACCTCAACTACGCCTGGCCGTCGGCCGAAATCGCGGTGATGGGCGCGAAGGGCGCCGCCGAGATCATCTTCCGCCGCGAAATTATGGAAGCGGCCGACCCCGTCGCCGCCCTTCAGGAAAAGGTCGATGAGTATCAGCAGAAGTTTGCCACGCCGTGGCGCGCCGCCCACCGCGGCTTCGTCGACGAAGTCATCGAGCCGAGCCAGACGCGGCAAAAGCTGATTCGGGCGTTCAAGATGCTCGAAAACAAAGCCGTGAAGCTGCCGAGGAAGAAGCACGGGAATATCCCGCTGTAAGGCGCCAGCCGTTCCATGACGCATCTGATTGTCCGGCCCGCGACCACCGCCGATGCCGCCGCGATTCAGGCCCTCTACCAACGAGTGAGCGCGACTGGTGGCGGCTTGGCGCGCGAGCCCGCTGAGATCACGGCTGAGTACGTCGGTCACTTCCTCGCTCGCAGCCTCCAGCACGGCGTCGGTCTGGTGGCGGAGGAAACCGGAACCAACCGCCTCGTGGGAGAAATTCACGCCTATGCCTCTGGATTACGCATTTTTGCTCACGTTTTCGGCGACCTCACCGTGGCCGTCGATCCGGCCTTTCAAGGGCAAGGCATCGGCGGGCGCCTGTTCACTATGCTGCTGACGCGGGTCCGGGAGGATTATCCGGCCATTCAGCGCGTGGAGCTATTGGTGCGCGAAAGCAACGCCGGCGCGATCCGGCTCTACGAGCAGCTCGGCTTTCGGCAGGAAGGTCGTCTGGAGGGCCGGGTCGCGCTGGCGGGCCATCGGGAAGCGGATATTCCGATGGCCTGGCACGCGCCGGGCCACTAGCACGCAACGACCGTTTTCACGCTGGCCGGCGGTGGCGCTGCCGACAGCGGTGCACCGCTGGCTGGGCGAATCGCCGCCGTTCAAGAGCATTTTTTGGCCCCCATCTTCCTGCGCTGCATCCTGCCGCGTGGGCAGGGCGCTCCTTCTCCTTTCACCTCTATTCTTCCTGATCGGTAACTTCCATGCAGCTGCGTTTTCTTCTCCCGACCGTCGTCAGCGTACGGGGCTGACGACGGCCCTACCCCCGGAAAGTGGGGGTAATTTTTTGCTCTGAAATAAATTTTTTTATTCCATTACATTTTCTTACCCCCCGCTTGGTAGTGGTCTACCCAGGGGTGACGCTCGAAACGGTAAGCTGACGTTGTGCGGACTTCAGTCCGCAGTTGAGAATGGCAGCAACTGCGGACTGAAGTCCGCACAACGTCCGTAGTCTACCCATAAACTGCGAACGCAAGTCCGACGACCATTCAGAACCCCTTCGCTTCACCGACGAATTGGTCGCCAGCTAGCAGCCCGAATGGCGACTGGCGGCTTGACTTGAATCGGGTATGACCCGGTCGCGCGGGCTACGTGCCGACTTGTATGTTTAGCCTGCCTTTCCCTCCTTTTCCTTCCTCACCCTGTTTTATATGCGCTTTCGCTTTCTTCTCCCTTTAAGCTTCAGCTTACTGACCCTGACGTCCGGTCGGGCGCAATCCGTCACGCCTATCGGCGTCATCCAGACGGCTGGCCCGACGGCCACGGCGGGCACTTTCACTGTCGAAGGCATCGTCACGGGCGTGTACCCGGCGTGGGGACCGGCCGGTTTCTTCGTGCAGAACGACGCCGCTACCGCCGACCCCGACCCCGCCACGTCTGACGCGCTGTACGTCGTGCAGTCGAGCCCAACCGTTGCCCCCGGCGACCGGGTGCGGGTGGTGGGCACCGTGGCCGAGCGCTCGACAGCGCCCTCAAATGGGATGGCAGTGCTGACGACGCCCGTCGTCACGGTGCTGGCCCGGAATCAGCCGGTGCCTGCTTTCACGCTGCTCGACAACGCCACTTTCTCCCCGGCCGAAGCCGAGCGGTTCGAGGGCATGCGCGTCCGGTTCACCAGTCCGGTGACCGTCACCGATCCGCGCGCCGTACGGAGCCGGGGCGAGCTGGAGATCTCGGTGCGGGGGCTCGCCTATCAGCCCACGCAGGTTATCGATCCGAACGACGTCGTGGCGACCGGTACGACCAGCGTTGGCGCCACCAACGTGGCCGCCGTACGGGCCTACGACGCCGTAAACACCGCCAAAACGCTACTCCTCGATGATGGCCGCGTAACGAACGGTCCGCTGCCGACTCCCTACGTGGACCCCCAGACGGGCACCGTGCGCGTGGGCGCTACCGTGGCCGATTTGCGCGGCATTCTCGGCTACGGCAACGGGCAGTGGCGGATCCAGCCGTTGACTGGCCCCGATGCGCCCCTGGTTCAGACTCCTCGTCCCGGCGTGCCCACCTTCAGCGCCGTGCCCGATGTAAAGCTCGCGAGCTTCAACGTGCTGAACTTCTTTAACGGCAATGGCGCGGGCGGCGGCTTCCCCACATCGCGGGGTGCCCGAACGCTAACTGATTTCCGGCGGCAACGGGCCAAAATACGGGTCGCGCTTAGCCAGCTCAATGCCGACGTAGTGGGGCTGATGGAAATTGAGAATGATGGCACTGGGCCCGCCTCGGCGATTCAGGAATTGGTTGATGAGCTGAACCGGGTGCTTGGGGCGGATACGTACGCCTTCGTCAACGATGGGGCCGTCGTCCAGGCGAACAGCTCAGACGTCATTCGCTGCGCGATTCTTTACAAGCCGGCCGTCGTAGTGCCGGTGGGAGCGGTGGTGATCAGCCCTGACCCTATCTTCGACCGACCGCCAGTGGCGCAGGCATTTGCGCGGCGGTTGGCGGGCGGCGCGGTGGCCGATACGTTCGCGTTCGTGGTCAACCACTTTAAATCGAAGGCTAGCGGCAGCGGCGTCGATGCTGACCAAGGTGATGGTCAGGGCCGGTCCAATAATCGGCGGCGGTTGCAGGCGGCGGCGCTCGTGCAGTTTCTGGCCGGACCCGTGGCGGCAGTCGGTGGCCCACGGGCCGTCAGCGTTGGCGACTACAACGCCAACTTTGAGGAAGATCCGCTCGATGTCCTGCGCGCCGCCGGGCTTCGGATTCCGACCGATGCAACGGCTATTTCCTACGTCTTCAGCGGCCTCGCCGGGGCGCTCGATCACGCCGTCATCACCCCCGCGCTGGCCGGCGCCGTGGAGGTTCACAAATGGAACCTCAACTCGGTCGAGCCCGAGTTTTTGCAGTACGATGTAGCGGGTCCCGCTACCGATACACTCTCGCCTTTTCGGTCATCCGACCACGACCCCGTCCTCATTGGCTTGCGTTTCAGCGGCTTTCCCACGGGATTGTCCGGCGCGGTACCAAGTCCGCGGCTGGTCGCGTTTCCGAATCCGGCCGCGGGCGGCTTCGGCGTCAGGCTGGAGGGCGTGCCCCTTACCCGGGCTTTCACCCTGGATGTCCTGACCGCGACGGGAGCGCGCGTCGCGTCGGTGACTGGCGTGGCCAGCGAGCTACCCGCTGCCCTGGCGCGGCGCACGGCAAACCTGGCGCCGGGTACCTACTGGGTACGCGTTCGGGAGGCGGGCTTTGGGGCGGCGCAGCGTATCGTCAAGGAGTAGGCATCCGCCCGGCGCTCACCGAGACCGTTTTACTACCGAAACTCGCTCGTCGTCGGCTGCGTGAACCCAAAGTCGCGGAAGGGGACAAACGGCCGCGCGGCCTCGTAGAAGCGCAGCGGCGCGATGTCTTCGCCCGGGGGGCGGTGCGGGTAGTAGCCGAGTAGCAGCTGAATGGTACGGAAGGCAATGTAGTCGTTGCGCATGCGTAGCCCGATCCCCACGCCGGGGTACGGCGCCGCTCGCAACGGCGAACTGTTATCCGTGGGCGCCAGCCACGCGATGTCGGCGAAGAACACCCCCGCCACGCGCAAGCCCAGGAACGACAGGGGCGTGAAGAGCGTGCTCTCGTAGTTGACCACCACGCGCCGCTGGCCACGGGCCAACCCGGAACGGAAGCCGCGCAAGCCATCCTGCTGATTGATCGTGAGTAAGTCGGAATCGCCGCGGCGGTAGCCGAGCGTGGCGCGCGCCCAAAAAAACTGGCGCCATTGCCACGTACCCAGGTAGGCGCGGGGGGTGAAGTATTGCAGCTCCGCGCTCAACAATCCTTGCTCCCAGCGTGCCGCCCGGCGGTAGGCGCTAACTTCCGTGGCGGCGTAGAGGTACCCAAACCGGGTTCGGTAGTGGCCCAACGCGGCCTTCGCCCCCACGTACGGCCGTCCCGTCCCGGCCGAATGCTCATAGCCGCCCGTGATACTAAGCAAGTTGCCCGCGGGGATATCCTCCGTTCGGCCGAACTGATACAGGTAGCGGTCCTTGTAGTACCGCCGGAAGCTCAGACCAACCGAGCCCAGCAACAGCGTACTGTTGCGCAAGTCGGGCACTTCGGTCCCGCGCCCATACGTGGTGCTGATCACCCGCCCGGCCGTAATAAGGCGGGGCTGGTTGGTGCGTTCCAGGTCGTAGGTACGGAGCGAATACGCGCGCCCGACCCAGTAATCCTGCACCCCGAAACGCACCCGGGGCAAATCGGGAGGATTATCCGCCGAGCGTACGCCCTCCGCGCCGCTGAGCAGGTCGTACCAGTTGAAGTTGACGGCTCCCGCCCACCGCGTGTTGACGGTTACAAAGCCCCGGTTGAAACTCACGCCGGAAGTTTCCAGCCCATAACGCCGCTCGTAACGGGCGGAACCCTGTACGAACTGCCTCCCCAGGTTGGCAATGCCGTAGGTGGCGCGTACCCGGTTCGGATCGGGCCGCGCGTAGCCCCGCCCCAGATCGAGCGCAAGCTGGTGGCCCAGGCCCAGAAAATTGTCGTCGCTAAGCCCCACGTCTACTTCCGGGCTTGGTGGTGAGGCGGAAGCCGACCCGCCAAAGCTGAAGTTGTCCTTGGTGACCACAATGACGTCCACGGAGTCATCCGTCGAAGTCGCCTCGTTGACCAGCACGCGGGCGTCGCCGATGAATGGCGTAGCGCGCAACAGGCGCTCACTTTCCGAAAGCGAGAGTGGCTGCAACGGCTCGCCCTGCCGAAACAGCAGCGACCGCCGGACTACGCCGCGGTGAGTCGTGAGGTGAACCGCGTTGCCCGCCTTCTCCCAGAAGCGCGTCGGGGCACGGGCGAGATTATCGATCGAATAACCAAACGGGTCGAGCCGCGTGATGTCGATTCGGCGCACCACTTTGTAGCGGTGCCGGTCATACTGGCGATCGAGCAGCGCGGCGTCAAGGCCGTGATCATCGTCGCGCCGCTCCCGAAAATCAAACGCCACTCGCGCCACCCGTCCCAGGATCGTCTTGCGTTTTGAGAGCGCGCGGAGCGAATCGAGCAGTTGTTGCTGATTTAGCTGCCCCAGCCGTTGGCGGACCGAATCGGCGCGCGTGGAGTCACGAGTCGTGAAGGTGGTACGTAAGCTGCGCCGGCCGGACACTTTGGCTGGCTGAGCCCAGCCCGGTAGGCTACTTAAAAGCCCACTCACGGTAACCAGCATCAGCAGTAGATTATATCCGGGGAGACGAATTTGCCGTATGTGTCCCCATACCAGCAGAATGCCTTGCTGGCAAGCCAACGGCCGGTGCTGGCTGGAATGCGGTACTGCGAGCGTGCGCACAAATAAAAGCGTAAAAAGCTAATGCAATTGGTTTGCTAATGATATGCGCCGTATCTTTCGAGTGATTTCCACTGGCGGGTAGTTATGCCAGCCTAATTAGTCAGTATCAGTCAGCCAACGGGTTTATGAAAGTCATCACGCTCTCCTGCCGGTGCCGTCTTACGGATTTGGTGCCCAACGTTCGACGGCATTCCGCAGTTGCGGCGCCGTCGGCGGCTCTGCCCGAGCAGTCGGGGCCAAACCGACTGACGGCTGAGTCCGGCCAGCGTGGGTTGGTGCGCTTGCCATCGGCTGCTTAAGCAGGATGGGTGGTCGGATCAAAGGCGAGCGGTGCCCCTTTGATCTTCTTATCGACCACTTGCCAGTTGCGTGGCCTGGTCGAAGTGGCGTAGTGCAGACTGAAGCTCCAGGTCTTTTTCCTGCGCTACGCGGTAGGAGGCTTCTATGCCAAAGGTGGTGCGGGCAATGGCCGCTTTCAGGTAGTTTGCCAATAGAGGGGTAGCGCGTGCCAAGCCCGCCCGGTTATACGGAATATGGACGGCTGTTGCCTCGTTAACGAGCGAAAGCAGCATCTTGTCCGTCACCCGGAAGTTGTCGCGGAAGTCCGGCCAGCCTTGCCGGCGAAGCTCTTTGCGGTGCGCGTGGTAGTAGCGTAAAGCAAATTCACGGGGCAGATTGGCCGCGAACAGGTCTTGCAAGTATTCGCTTACTTCCGTAGTGTCGCGCGACACAAAGACGTCTGGCGCGATGCCCCCGCCCCCATACACGGTTCGGCCCCGCACGAGTGTTTTATACGGATGCGCGCGGTCTTGGCGGGAGGAATCGGGGCGAAACTCTTCACCTGCCCGGTAGCGGTTGCTCAGATCATTTTCATATTCATCGGCCCGCACTCCCTTGTACTGCTTTTGAATACAGCGGCCCGACGGCGTGTAGTACCGGGCCGTAGTCAGGCGTAACTCGGAACCATCGGGCAACGCGATCACCTGCTGCACCAGCCCCTTGCCAAACGAGCGCCGCCCGACGATCAGGGCGCGGTCGTGGTCCTGCAACGCGCCGGCCACAATCTCCGACGCCGACGCCGAGCCTTCATCCAGCAAAACGACCAAGGGGCCCTGCTCGAAAATACCCGTCTCCTGCGCCAGCGTTTCTACATCGTACCGGTCGCCCTTGCCATCGGTGTACACGATGCGCCGCTCGCCGGACAGAAACTCGTCGGCCATATCAGTCGCCTGATCGAGGTAGCCACCGGGATTACCGCGCAAATCCAGAATCAGCCGCTTCATTCGACGCCGCTTGAGGCGACTGAGCGCCCCACGAAACTCGGCGTAGGTATTGCGGGCGAACCGATTGACCTTGAGGTAGCCGGTGCGCGCGTCGAGCATATATGCCACCTCCACGGAGGTAGAGGCGATGCGCGCCCGTTGCACCGTGAATTGAATCAGCTCTTTTTCGCCGGCTCGCCGCACCGTGAGGATGGTTTTCGAGCCGCGCGGACCGCGCAGGCGGCTGAATACCTGTTCGTTCGAAATTCGTACGCCCGCCAGATTTACCTGGTCAACGGCGAGAATCTGATCACCGGTCTGGATACCGACTTCGGCGGCTGGACCACCGGCCAGGGGCGTCACGACGCTGATCGTGTCGTCGAAGAGATTGAATTCGATGCCGACCCCGTCGAAGTCGCCCTCCAGGTAAGAGTTAGCGAGCTCCAGGTCGCGCGCCGGGATATAGACCGAGTGCGGGTCGAGGCGCTCCAGCATTTGCTGAACGGCGTACTCCGAAAGCTCTTCCGTGTTGACGGAGTCGACGTAATCGCGGTCGATGTACGACAGCACGTCGCGAAACTTGTAGTAGCCGCGCGTCGTCGCGCGCGGATTGGAGAGCGTGTCCGGGCTGGCAAACGAGGAGCCCAGCAGGACGCCGATTGCCGCCGCTAGCCCAATCAGCAATGGTAGCCGCACCCGTGCCCGCCGAAGTTGCGCAGGTTCCGCGCCCGTGGAAACAGGCGCATCAAGCGGAGCCGAGCCGGAAGGTGGTAACGTTGCCATACTGAACAAATGTAACGAAAAATAGGCAATGCTGCAATAGATCCGGCCTGCGGATGACTGCCGGTAGGAGGATAACAAGCCTCGCGCGCTTTATTCCAGACTTCGGCGCAGTAACCCGGTCGGAGCTCGGTTTAGTGCGTTATTATGATGTGGAGCGCGGCGCTTTGTGTCGGGCGGGGCGGGGGCAGCCGTACCTTTACGGACGTATGGCCCGCCTGCTCGCTCTCGATTACGGAACCAAGCGCGTGGGCGTGGCCGTCACCGATCCGTCCCAACTCATTGCCTCCCCGCTCACCACCGTGGCCACGCAC
>JBKJUQ010000205.1:0-3499 GCA_046590685.1 Hymenobacteraceae bacterium | reverse complement strand
GCCGCCCGCCGGGCCAGCGCGCGCGCTACCTGCTCGCGGGCGGCGAGGCGCACGTCGGCCCCGGCGCGCCCGGCGCGCACCTGCTCCAGCACCCCGTCGAGCAGGGCCTGCACGTCGGCGGCGGGCAGGTCGGCGGGGAGGCCTTCGGCCGCCAGGGCGCGCGGCCCGAGCAGCCGCAGCCGAAACCCGAGGGCTTCGAGCTCGGGCAGCAGCTCCTGCACGAGGGCAAAATCAGCCGCCGAAAAATGGAGCGCCTGCGGAAACAGCAGCGCCTGCGCGGCGGCGGGCGCGGCCCGCTCCGCTACCCGCGAGTAATCGTCGAACAGAATCCGCTCGCGCGCCGCGCGCTGGTCGATGAGCATCAGCCCCGAGCGCACGGGCACCACCAGGTACTGCTGGTGCAGCTGAAACACCTTGAAGCTGCTGCTCTCCGGGTGCTCGGTGAGCGGCACCGGGACTTGCTCGACGAAGGGCGCCGGCGCGCTCGGCGCCGACGCGGGCGGGCCAGCCCCAAACCGAGCCGCCAGCGCGGCCATCGCGGCGCGGGTGACGTCGTCGTCGGGCAGATCGTCGGCGGCACTCGGGCGGGGGCGCGGGGGCGCCAGCGTCGAGGGCCCGTCGAAGGTGCTGGCCGGCATCGGCGGGTTGCGGCGGGCGGGCGCGGCGCTTGGGGCCGTCGGAATCGCTGCCGGTGGTCGGGCGGTGGGTGGCGCCGCACTCGGCGCGCTGCCCGCCGCGCTCGCCTGCGAGCCGCCGCCGAACGTGGTAAAGTTGACGTCGCCCTCGAAGTCGAGCGACGGCGCCAGGTTGTAGAGCCCGAGCGCCTGCCGCACCGCCGCGCACACGATGGCGTACACGGTGCGCTCGTCGGCGAACTTGATTTCCGTTTTGGTGGGGTGGACGTTGATGTCGATCTCGGCGGGGTCGAGGTCGAGGAAGAGGGCGTAGAACGGGTGCGTCTCGCGTGCCAGCAGCCCTTCGTAGGCCGTCAGGACGGCGTGGTTGAGGTACGCGGAGCGGATAAAGCGGCCGTTGACGAAGAAGAACTGATCGCCCCGCGCCTTGCGCGCCCCTTCGGGCTTGCCGATGAACCCGCGCACCCGCACCGAAGCCGTGTCCTGATCGCAGGCGGCGAGGTGGCTTTTGTAGCCCGCCCCCAGCAGGGCCACGATGCGCTGCGAGAGCTTCACCGGCGGCAGCTGAAACACCTCCAGCTCGTGCTGAAACAGGGAGAACGACACGTCCGGGTGCGCCAGCGCCACCCGCTGAAACTCGTCGAGGATGTGGCGCATCTCCACCGCGTTCGACTTTAGAAAGGCCCGCCGCGCCGGCACGTTGTAGAACAGGTCGCGCACGGCGATGCTCGTGCCCGGCGGCGTGGCGCACGGCTCCTGCTCGATCACGCGCGAGTTTTCGATGAGCAGCCGCGTGCCGGTTTCGGCGTCGGGCAGGCACGTCTTGAGCTCGACGCGCGCCACGGCGGCGATCGACGCGAGCGCCTCGCCCCGGAACCCGAAGGTGCGGAGCTTGAAGAGATCGTCGGTTTCGCGGATCTTGCTGGTGGCGTGGCGCTCCAGACTCAGGCGGGCGTCGGTTTCGCTCATCCCGCCGCCGTCGTCGATGACCTGAATCAGCGTGCGGCCGGCGTCGCGGATGATGAGCTTGAGCGACTTGGCGCCCGCGTCGAGGGCGTTTTCGAGCAGCTCCTTCACCACCGAGGCCGGCCGCTGCACCACCTCGCCGGCGGCGATCTGGTTGGCGAGGTGTTCGGGCAGGAGGCGAATCAAATCCATAGCAGCGGGGAGCGGGCACAAAGATGGGCAACGCCGCGGCGGGGGCGCGGCGTTCCGAGGTGGCGAACCTGCCGCGCGGGGTGACCCCGCCGCGTATCTTTCAGCACGATGCCGCGCTTTCTGCCTGTATTTCTGCTACTGACCCTGCTGGGCGCCCGCGCGGCCTGTGCGCAGGCGTATTTTAACAAGCGGTATACCCTTAATCCCGATTACAGTGCGGGTACGACCGTGGTATCTGTAGCGGGCGGGTACTGGATAAGTGGCGTGAATGCCCCACCGGTCGGCCAGAACGGTCAGACGCTATTTCTACAGCGACTCACCCCCGATGGCCTAGCTCTCGTTCCAGTTAAGCAGTGGAGTCGACCGAACTACCAGTATTATACGGGCGTGTCCAACTCGCTGATGACGACGGCTGATGGTGGCCTGGCGCTGGCAGGCGGCACGCGTAGTGCGACGAATGAAGCATTGGGCCACCTGTGGCGTTTCACGGCGCAAGGCGATACGCTCTGGACGCGCACCTACCGCGCTGTCGCGGGGGAGCCAGGGATTATTATTCGTAATGGCCAGCAACTGCCCGACGGCGGCTTCGCGCTTATCGGCGAGCAGTACCGGCTCAACCCGGCCACGAGCTTCAATATGGCGAACTTTCTGTTGATTCGCACTGATGCGCTCGGGCGCGAACGCTGGCGGCAGACGTATGACGTGCAGACGTTTGAGTTGGGGCTCCAACTGCTGGCCACGGCCGATGGCGGCTTCGTGCTCAGCGGCCTGAGTTGGGAAAATGACGGCTCGTGGGGGCCAAGTAACATCAGCGGCCTGGTGCTCAAGACCGACTCGGCAGGCCAGGAGCAGTGGCGCACGCTGCTGAGCGGCCCGGCCTCCAACGGGGCCGGGCCCGTACTGGCTACGCCCGACGGCGGCTACGTGGTGAGCGGATACATCGGCCAGCGCGAGCAGTTCGGCGAGCGCTACGGCCGCCCGGCACTCACGTGGCTCGACGCGGGCGGCCAGGTGGTGCGCCAGCGCCAGTACGGAGTCTCGAAACTCTACATAGAGACCTACGCGCTGCACCGGCTTGCCGACGGCGGCTACGTGTTCGCCGGCCAGCAGCTCGACACGGCCAATACGATTCGCGGCTTCGTACTGCGCGTGTGCGCCGACGGCGACAGCGTGTGGATGCGCTCCTACTACAAGCTGGCCGGCCTGAACAGCCATAACTACCTGCGCGACCTACGTCCCACCCCGGACGGCGGGTTCGTGGCGGCGGGCTTTCTGCACCCATCAGCGCCCGACCCAGGGCCGGCCGATACGTGGGTATTCAAGACCGACGCCAACGGCTACCTGCAAGCTGGCGGGGCGCTGCCGGGCGTAACGTGCCGGCCGGTGGGCCTGCCGGAAGCTGAGACGGACGCAGGTATCGAAGTCTGGCCCAACCCCAACCCCGCCCCCGACGGCCGCTTCACGGTGCGGGCAGCCGGGAGCGGGCCGGAGACCCGCGTGACGTTTGCCGTGCTCGACGCGCGGGGCCGCACCGTGGCGGCCGGCGAGCTGGCGGGCGCGGAAACGGTGGTGGAGCTAACTCGCCAGCCGGCGGGGCTCTACCTGCTGCGCCTCGCGTGGCCCGATGGCCGCACCGCCACCCGCAAGCTGGTGCGGTAGGAGGGGAGGAACGAATACCTAATTCCCGAATACCATTTATCTTCGCC
>JBKJUQ010000322.1:0-9419 GCA_046590685.1 Hymenobacteraceae bacterium | reverse complement strand
CTCGTCGGTTGTGGAGAAGCCTTTGACGGCCCCGTTGAGTTTAACGACCACGTTAACGCCCGGGATGGGCGCCTTATTGGACTTCTCAGTGACTTTGCCGGACAACTTGCCGGTCTGAGCGTACGTCGTTCCTGCACTCAAGCAGCAGAGGAAGAATACGAGGCAGAGTAAAACTCTATTCGCCATAAAGTGAAAGAAAGAAACGGAATTGGACCACTGCCGCAGCTTTGGGGCTATAAAAGTAACAAATCGGCAACAAATGTCAAGAATTTTCGTCGGCCAGGCAACCTCAATGCTCGCGCACGTATCGGCTTAACTTCCTGACAAGCACCTCATTTATGCGTGCATAAGAGGCCATTGTCCAGCCACCAATATGCGGCGTGAGGACCACATTCGGGTGCTTTTGGAGGAAACTAAGGTCGGCGGCCTGCTTCGGCGTGAGGGTAGTGAGTCGCTCATTTTCGAGCACATCGAGTCCGGCGCCCGCGAGTTGCCCGCATCGAATGGCTTCCACTACGGCGGCCGTCTCCACTATCTCGCCGCGAGCGGTATTGAGCAGCCACTGCAGCTTTGGGCAGGCCGCTAGCCACGCTGCATTCACCATTTGGCGCGTGACGTCAGTGAGCGGAACGTGGAGACTGATAACCTCCGCGCGCTGCCGTAACTCATCAAGGGAGACGGGCTGCGCCAGCGAACGATTGATTTTCTCCGGATGCAGGTCGTAGGCGAGCACTTGGCAGCCAAAGCCACTGAGCTTCTGCGCGAATGCCGCACCCATATGACCAAATCCTACGATTCCGACGGTAAGATCGGCAAGTTCGGTACCCCGGTTAGCCTCGCGATGCCACTCCCCCCGTTGCACTTCGCAGTGAGCCCGCGGAATATTCCGGAGCATGCTCACGAGTAGTCCGACCGCGAATTCGCCCACCGCGTCGCGATTGCCTTCCGGCGCATTAATAACGTGGATATTAGCCGCTACCAGGGCTTCTTCGTCGAGATTATCGGTGCCAGCCCCGGCGCGGCACACGAAGCGCAGGCGCGGCAGGGTAGTAATAATCTCCGCCGACAAAAACAGCTTACTCCGCACCACGAGGCCTTCGTAGCCTCCAGCCGCGAGCTTGGGGGCGACCTCGGCGGCAGACAACGTGGGTTGGTAGTCGCCAAACACGCCTATCTCAGTCAGTAGCGGTAGCAGCGACGGGTGCATCTCGTCGACGATGAGACAGCGCACGGGTGGGGCTAACAGGAAAGCTGGTTTCATAGGGCCGCCGCTTCGACCAAGCGAGTGAGGTGCTCAAAATCGGCAATCGATAACTCTTCCGCGCGGCGGTCGAAGAGCGCATCGGCCGTAATGTCGACCGACAAGCCGAGCGGTTTGAGTGCGTTGCGCAGGGTCTTGCGCCGAGTCGAAAAGGCTTGCTTCACCACCTGCCAAAACCGTTTCTCGTCGCAGGCCAGCGTAACCCGGCTATTGCGCACGCAGCGGATAACGGCGGATTCTACTTTTGGCGGCGGCTGAAAGACGCTTGCGGGCACCCGAAACAGCAATTCTACGTCGTAAAAAGCGTGGAGCAACACTCCTAGTACCCCCGTTTCGCGGGTACCGGGCGGCGCGGCGAGTCGTTCGGCCACCTCGCGCTGCAGCATTCCGACCACTTCCGTCACTTGCGCCCGATGGTGCAGGACGTGAAAGTAAATCTGCGTGGAAATATTGTAGGGAAAGTTACCAATCACCACCAACGGCCCGGGCAACGCCGTGCCCAGGTCGAGCCGCAGGAAATCAGCTTCGAGTATCTGCTCGCCGGGGAGTCCAGGAAGATGCCGGCGTAACCAGGCGATGGACTCTGAATCAATGTCCACTACCGTAGTCTGAAAGCGCTCGTCGGCAATCAGGTATTTGGTGAGCACGCCCATTCCGGGCCCAACTTCGAGCACTTGCCGGGCACCGCCGGGTAGCTGGAGAGCGCCCACGATGCGAGCGGCGATGCCCTCGTCGCGCAGAAAGTGCTGGCCGAGATGCTTTTTAGGCTTGACGAATTGCACCGGCGCGCGATCTGGAAGGAGTTAAGGAGAGGAAGAGCCACCCGAAATAGGTTCTAACTTGCGGCGCTCAAAGGTAGCCGCCGAATCGGGCGGACGCCACTTTTCTTCGATTTGCTGATTTTGTGATGCGCGCTCCGAAACTTTTCGCTACCCCTACCCTACCCACGCCCCTTCCGCCCGCGGTAGCGCTGCTGGTGCTGGCCGATGACCCATTGCCCTCCTTTCTTACCGACCTGCTCACCTCTTCGGAAGTCAGTTGGCTAGCAGCCGAGCGGACGCAGAAGGCGCCGCTTATCCGTCTGGTGCGCTATGGCCACGGCGTGGTTTACGTGATCACAATTTCCGCGAAACCCACTACTCCGGCTCTTACGCGGGAAGCCGTAAGGAAACAAGGGCATCAGCTCCAAGGCTTACTGGCAGCGGATCGGGTATCGGCGCTCCATGTAGTGGCGGGCAGCGTTGGGCCCGAACTCGCCTTAGCCCTCGCCGAAGGGCTAGCCCTGAGTGCCTACTACTTTGCCCCTTTCAAGACCAAGCCGGCTGACCCGGCTCCCGTGCACCTGACTGAGTTGACCGTTGTAGGCGCCGATCCGGCTGCCACTCATTGGCTCGCGGCTGTGCTCGATGGCGTGTTTTTGGCGCGCGACCTCGTCAACACGCCCTTCAGCCATCAATCGGCGGTTCAATTGGCTGAGCAGTTCAGCGAGGCCGGCCAGAAGGCCGGGTTTACAGTGGAGATTCTCGATCAGCCCCGCATTCAAACGCTCAAGATGGGCGGGCTGTTAGCCGTCAACCAAGGTTCGCCCGACCCGCCGACCTTCTCGATTATGGAGTATGCGCCGACAGGGACCGAGCACGACCGGCCCATCGTACTGGTTGGCAAAGGGGTGGTATTCGATACGGGCGGGCTAAGCTTGAAGCCAACGCCTAACTCCATGGACATGATGAAATGCGATATGGCCGGTGGGGCCGCTGTGGCTGGCACGCTGGCGGCCCTGGCGCTGGCCGGCGTGTCGGTACGGGTAGTAGGCCTCGTACCGGCTACCGACAACCGGCCCGGGGAGGCAGCTTTCGCGCCGGGCGATGTGCTGACGATGCACGATGGGCAAAGCGTCGAAATCACCAATACGGACGCGGAGGGTCGCCTCATTCTGGCCGATGCGCTCTCCTTCGCCAAGCGCTACAACCCGGCCTTGGTCATTGATATCGCCACCCTGACGGGCTCGGCCGCCAACGCCGTCGGCAAAGAGGGTTTAGTATTGATTGGTACGGCGCCAGACGACGTAAAGGACGCGTTGAAAGCGGCTGGTGAAGCCGTACACGAACGCTTGGTAGAGTTTCCGCTTTGGGACGAGTACAAGGAGCAGCTTAAAAGTGACCTCGCCGATCTGAAACATTACCAGCCCGGCGCGCAGGCTGGACACGTGAGTGCGGCGGCATTCCTCGAAGCTTTCACGGCGTATCCGTGGCTCCACCTCGATATTGCCGGGCCGGCGTTTCTGACCGCCGCCGACTCATATCGCGGCAAGGGTGGCACCGGTACAGCCGTCCGGCTACTGGCAGAATTTCTAAAGACCCGCGCGACAGCCTCCCCGACGGGCAGCCCTGATTCGCAGCGTGCACCTAAGTGACAGCACCTTGCCACAAGCTCTTCGTTCTTTTTTCCCTCTCCTCCCCTTCTTCTCGTGAAATACCGCATCGGCCTGACCATCGGCGACGCCAACGGCATTGGGCCAGAAATTATTTATAAGCTCCTGGCCGATGCGCGGCTGCTTGACCTCTGCACACCTATTGTGTACGGCCATGCGGATGTCTTCGAGGCCCTCGGCGAGCAAGCCGGCGAGGACGCCATCTCATTTCAGGTGGCCCGAAGCGTTGAGCATCTGGAGTTTAAGAAACCCAGTCTCATTACGTGCTGGGACGAAGATTTACCCATCGCGGCGGGTCAGCCGACGAAGGCAAGCGGTCGGGCGGCGCTGCTCTCGCTCCAGCGCGCAAGCGCCGATCTGAAAGCCGGCTTGCTCGACGCGATCGTGACCGCCCCAATCGATAAGGAAAACATCCAGGCGCCCGACTTTGCCTTCCCCGGCCATACCGAGTTTCTGGCGGCCTACTTCGGGGTGCCTGATAACCTTATGCTCCTCACGTCGGAGACGCTCCGCGTTGCGATCGTGACGGGCCACGTTCCACTGCGGGAAGTAGCGAGTCGCATTACGGTGGAGGCAATCCTAAGGAAAGCGGCGCTACTGCTCGACTCGCTTCACCTCGATTTTCAAATCGAGAAGCCTCGCATCGCGGTGCTCGGGCTGAACCCGCACGCCGGCGACCGCGGGCTGCTCGGCAAGGAAGAGCAGGACGCCATTATTCCCGCCATAAAACAGCTAAAAGCAAAGGGCCACCTCGTTTTCGGCCCCTACCCTGCCGACGGCTTTTTTGCCAGCCGGCAGTATGAGCAGTTCGATGCCGTGCTGGCGATGTACCACGACCAAGGGCTTATTCCGTTCAAATCGCTCGCCTTCCACGACGGGGTAAATTTCACCGCCGGGCTGCCCGTTGTACGCACCTCGCCCGACCACGGCACCGCCTTTGATATCGCGGGCCGCGGCATAGCGCGGGAAGATTCTATGCGGCAAGCGCTGTACGTAGCGATCGACGTGGTGCGCCGCCGTCGCGAATCCGCTGACCTCCAGGCCAACCGGATGGAGACCGGCTCACTGCCGCGCACCCCCTCCGGCCGGCCGAAGCGCGAGCGCTAACGACTTGTCCTACCTATTCCATTTGCCGGTTTCAGCGCGAAGTCGTACTTTTGCCCCTTCAAACGGGCCGCTCGCCGGCCCGTTCGTGTCTTGGCGCCGCTGAGAAGCGCCGTCTTATGCCCCGTGAAAAAGCTCTCGCTCACCGATCTTAACCTGCCGACTTTGGCGCCCAACCGGCGTCACGAGTTTGATTTCGTGCTCGATGACGCGTTTTTCGCGGCGTTCGATCAAGCCATTATCCTCGGCGGCAACCTCACGGCGCATCTTGATCTGGACCGGACTGACCGGCTGATGACGCTCGATTTCCAGATCGACGGCACCGTTCGGCTGGCCTGTGATCGGTCGCTTGACGAATTTGATCAGCCGGTCAGCACGCACGAAACCCTGATCGTGCGCTTCGGCGACTCGAATGAGGAACTCGCTGACGATGTGCTCCAGATCGTGGCCGACACCCAGGTACTGCCCCTTGCGGAGCACCTGTTCGGTTTCGTGGCGACGGCAGTGCCGATGAAGAAGCTACACCCGCGCTTCGTAGCAGCGGATGCTGCCGCCGATGCTGCCGCAGGCGCCGCCGCCGAACAAGCGGAAGTACGCCTGATCTACTCCGCCGCTACGGATGCGGTTGATGACAATCAGGACGCTCCCCCCACCGACCCGCGCTGGAACGTGCTGCGCAACCTCAATTAAGTTTTCCCTCAGAGGCGCCTCGCGCTTCTTTTTGCCTGAGTTTCGTTTCTTTTCGCCTGATATCGACTTTTCCCCATGGCCCATCCTAAACATCGGATTTCGAAGACCCGCCGCGACAAGCGCCGTTCGCACCACCGCTTAACGCCCGTACAGCTCACGACGTGCGCCGCCACCGGCGAGCTCCACCGCCGCCACCACGCGTACGTGGTCGAGGGTGATCTCTACAAAAATGGTCAGGTAGTCATTAAAGACTTCGCACCGTCGGCAGCCTAAAGCCCCCTCAGACCGGCGGTCCACTCGCTTCTAAAAAGCAGTGCTTGCGCCAGTCTAAGGCTAGTTGGCCCGTGAACGGCTTGGTAAGCCGGTTGTGGCGCCGCGGGGTGCTACGGCCGGCTTGCGTATTTTGCGGCCCTATGGCCCCTTGAAACGGGCTGACCCGTCCTTGTTTATGATCTTCGCCTGACCCTTATCCGAATGAAGATTGCCCTGGATGCGATGGGTGGCGATTTCGCCCCCGACGCCATTGTGGAGGGCGCCGTATTGGCCGCCAACGAGTTACCCGCTGACGCGAAGATTGTGCTCATCGGCGATCAAGCCCGCATCGAACCGGTTCTGCGCCGGCTAGGCGCGAAACCGAGCCCGCGCCTGATCATTCAGCACGCGGCCGAAGTGATCGAGATGGGCGAGCATCCGACTAAAGCGCTCGGCCAAAAGCCAGATTCGAGCATCGCCGTCGGCTACCGAATGCTTAAAGCCGGCGAAGTAACCGCGTTTTGCTCGGCAGGCAACACGGGGGCGATGATGGTCGGCGCGCTCTTCAGTGTCAAGGCGCTGCCGGGCGTGAAGCGTCCCCCGATCGCGGGTTACATCCCCAAAGTAAACGGGGGCACCGGCGTGATCGTCGACGTGGGCGCCAACGCCGATTGCAAGCCCGAGATGCTCGAACAGTTTGCGGAGATCGGCTCCATTTACGCCAAGTACGTGCTGGGGATCGCGGAGCCGCGCGTCGGTCTGCTCAACATTGGCGAGGAAGAGGGAAAAGGCACGATGGACGTGCAGGAAACGTATCAGCTGCTGAAAGCCAACTCCGCGGTGCGCTTCATTGGCAACATTGAAGGACGCGACATCTTCCTCGATAAGTGCGATGTGATCGTCTGCGACGGCTTCACGGGCAACGTGGTGTTGAAGATGGCCGAGTCGATCTACGATATTATGGCGCAGCGGGGGCTATCCGACGCATACTTTGCGCGCTATAACTACGAAGCCATCGGTGGCTCGCCGATTCTGGGTGTTAACGGCAACGTGGTGATCGGGCACGGGGTATCGTCACCCCTCGCGGCGTGCAACATGGTGAAGCTCGGCTACCAAATGAGCGCAGCGGGAGTGCTGGAGCGCTTCCGCCGGGTATACGCCGCTAGTTAATCCCTCCCCCACGTCTCCAGCACCACCCCGGCTAGCAATCGTCGCCTGGGAGTCGTGTTTTTCGGGGCTGCCCCGCTTACTAGCGGAGCCGCAGCCGTAAGTTTGGGGTCACAACCTGCACGTGGCTTCTCCCCTGTCTTTATCGCCGATGAGTTTCCCCCTGACCGCAGCCATCACGGGCGTAGCCGGCTATCTGCCCGACTATGTACTCACCAATGAGGAGCTGGAGCGGCTGGTAGAGACAACCGACGAGTGGATCGTGAGTCGCACTGGCATTCGCGAGCGGCGGATTCTCAAAGGCGAAAACCAGGGCGTGAGCGTGATGGCCATTGAGGCCGTACGCGAGCTGCTACGTAAAACCAACACCCGCCCGGAGGAAGTCGATCTGCTGCTGCTCGCTTCGGTGACGCCGGATCTGGTATTTCCGGCCACCGCTAACATCATCTGCGATCAGCTTGGCATCAAGAACGCCTTTTCGTACGACATTGAAGCCGCGTGCTCGGGCTTCCTGTACGCGCTGACCACCGGGGCGATGTTCGTGCAGTCCGGGCGCTACAAGAAAGTGGTGGTGGTGGGCGCCGACAAGATGTCGTCGATTATCGACTACACGGATCGCTCGACCTGCATCATCTTCGGCGATGGCGCCGGGGCCGTGCTGCTCGAACCCAACACCGAGGGCTTTGGCGTGATCGACCATAGCCTGCACTCCGACGGCTCCGGCGCCGCCTATCTGTACCAGAAATCCGGCGGCTCGCGGCGCCCGCCGACGATCGAAACCGTCACGAACCGCGAGCACTTCGTCCACCAGGAAGGCGCGGCCGTTTTCAAGTTCGCCGTCACGAACATGGCCGATGTGTCGGCCGAAGTGATGGAGCGCAACGGACTCACCGCCGACGACGTGCAGTGGCTCGTGCCCCACCAGGCCAACCTACGCATCATCAACGCCACGGCTCAGCGCATGGGGATTGGGCCGGACAAGGTGATGCTCAACATCGACCGCTACGGCAACACCACCTCCGCGACGCTGCCGCTCTGCCTCTGGGACTACGAGCCGCAGCTCAAGCGCGGCGACCGCCTGATCCTCTCCGCGTTTGGCGGCGGCTTTACGTGGGGGGCGATTTACCTGCGGTGGGCGTACGACGGCGCGACGGCCCCGCGCTGATTCCGGTTTCTTTCTGACTTTTACCGCACGGGCGGTTTTCTAAGCCCGTCCTTTTTCGCATTACCCTATGGCAACGACCGCTGATTTTCGCAACGGCCTCTGCATCGAGATGGATGGCAACCTGTTCATCATCACCGATTTCCAGCACGTCAAACCCGGCAAGGGGCCGGCCTTCGTGCGCACCAAGCTCAAGAACATCAAGACGGGCAAGGTGCTCGACCCGACGTTTACGGCCGGTGTGAAGATCGTGACCGCGCGCGTTGAGCAGCGCGCGTACCAGTACCTCTACAAGGACGAGTTCGGCTACAACTTCATGAACGCGGAAGACTTCTCGCAGGTCACGCTGCCCGAGGAGATGGTCCCGTTCGCCGACCTGATGAAGGATGGTCAGGAAGTGTCAATCCTGTTTCACGCCGAAACCGAGCAACCCCTGACCGCCGAGCTGCCCGCGTTTGTGGTGCTCAAGATCACCTACACCGAGCCCGGTCTGCGCGGCGATACCGCCACCAACACGCTCAAGCAGGCCACAGTCGAAACGGGCGCGCAAATCAAGGTGCCGCTGTTTATCGAGCAGGATGAAGTTATCAAGGTCGATACCCGCACCTACCAGTATGCCGAAAGAGTCAAATAAGCCCCGACTGGCCTCGTCCTCGTCCAATTCCCCCACCGACAAAAAAGATTCGCCGATGAAAGCCCGCGAGCTGCAAGATCTCATCGACTTCATCGCGAAGTCGGGCCTCAACAAGGTCAACATTGAAACCGAGGAATTTAAGCTTTCGATTCAGCGCGAGCCGAATCAGAAGGTGAAAATGGTGTCGGCCGGCGACAGCAACTCGCACGTGCACCACGCCCCGATGCACGCCGCTGCTCCGGCACCCGCCGCCCCGGTTGCCGCGCCGCCCGTAGCCGCCCCGGTGGCGCCGGCCGCCCCCGCCGCCCCAAAAGGCACGCCCCTGAAGGCGCCGATGATCGGCACGTTCTACCGCTCCGGCGGCCCCGAGCAGGCCGCTTTCGTGAGCGTCGGCGATATGGTCGAGAAAGGCCAGATCGTGTGCATCATCGAGGCGATGAAGCTCTTCAACGAGATCGAAGCCGAGCAGAGCGGCCGCATCACGCAGGTGATGGTCGAGAACGCCTCGCCGGTGGAGTTCGACCAGCCGCTATTTATGATCGAAGCGGCGGGCTAATTTACATTTTCTCGCAAAGCGCGCAAAGGGCGCAACGCTTCTTGAGTGCCGTTGCGCCCTTTGCCAGCTTTGCGAGAATTCAATTTTCTTTTGCGCACTCGTTGCGTCCCTTTCAGTCGTGTTCAAGAAAATTCTCATCGCCAACCGCGGCGAAATCGCCCT
>JBKJUQ010000163.1:0-11584 GCA_046590685.1 Hymenobacteraceae bacterium | reverse complement strand
GGCCGGGTGGTGAGCACCGTGCCGCTCACGCAGGGCGCCGCTACCCTCGACGTGCGCACCCTGCCCGCCGGGCTTTACCTGCTGCGGGCCGGCGCCGCCACCCGCCGGCTGGTGGTGGTGTAAAACCTACCGCTCCTCCCATTTCCTATCTCCTTTTCCCCTCCAAGCTCCATGCGTTTCTCCTTTCCGCAGCCGCTCCGGTGGCTGCTTGTCGCGACCGGGTTCCTGTTGAGTGGGGAAACCCGGCTTTGCGCCCAGGCCCCCGGCTGGCAGTGGGCCACCACCCCCGGCCGCGGTGAGGGCCGCGCCACGGCCGTCGATGCGGCCGGCAACAGCTACGTCACGGGCTACTTCCGCGGCACGACCACGTTTGGCGCTACCACCCTCATCAGCACGGGGGCGACGGATCTGTTCGTAGCGAAGCTCAGCGCCACCGGCACCTACCTCTGGGCCGTAGCCGCGGGCGGCCGCGGGGATGAGAATGGCGCCGGCCTGGCCGTCGACGGCGACGGCTACGTGGTGGTCACGGGGCTCTTCGACAGTCCGACCGCCACCTTCGGCTCCCTCACGCTCGCGCGGGCCGGCAACAGCGATGCGTTCGTGGCGCGGCTCACGCCGGCGGGCGCCTGGCAGTGGGCCGTGCGCGCGGGCGGCACCGGCGACGACCGCGGCACCGCCGTGGCCGTGGACGGTACGGGTCACGTAGTAGTGTCGGGCGCCTTTCAGGGCACCGCCACGGTGGGCAACAGCACCTTCACTACGCCGGACTATGGCGGCTTCGTGGCGCGGCTCACGCCCGCGGGCGTCTGGCAGTGGGCCAACAGCGCCGAGGGCGGGTACCGGGCCAACATCAACGGGGTGGCCGTGGCCCCCAGCGGCAGCGTGGTGGTCACCGGCGACTTCACCGGTACGCGGATGACGTTGGGCGGCTTGACGCTGACGAACACCATCGTGGGCTTCGATGATGGCTTCGTGGCCCAGCTTACGCCGGCGGGCGATTGGCAGTGGGCCGTACCGGTGGGGGGCACCAGCAACCAGTACGGCAACGCCGTGGCGGTTACCGGCAGCGGTCAGGTGATCGTCGCGGGCCATTTCTACGATACGGTGGCGTTTGGGGCCACCACCCTCACCAGTGCCGGCGAGGAGGATCTGTTCGTGGGGCAGCTCACGCCGACGGGCGTCTGGCAGTGGGCCGTGCGGGCGGGAGCGAGCGGGTATGATGCTGGTCAAAGCGTGGTGGTAGACGGCAGCGGCCACGTCATCGTCGCCGGGCGCTTCAGCGGGACGGTCGCGTTCGGGGCGACGAGCCTCACCAGCGCCGGTCCGCTGACGGATGTCTTCGTGGCGAAGCTTACCCCGGCGGGTACCTGGCAGTGGGCGATGGGCGCGGGCGGCAGCGGGCAGGATGGCGGCTACGCGGTGGCGGTGGAAAGCAGCGGTCAGGCGGTGGTCACGGGGGGCTTTTCGGTTGGGATCCGCTTCGGCTCCATCGACCTGACCAGCCCCACGACGTTCCCGGCCATTTTCATCGCCCGTACCGGCACCACGACCGGCCTGCCCGAAACCCCGGACCAGCCCGGCCTTACCCTCTCCCCCAACCCCGCGCGCACCACCGTGCAACTCACCGGCGCCACCGGCGCCACGGCCAGCTTGCTCGATGGGCTGGGTCGGGTAGTGAGCACCGTTTCTATCACGCCCACCGGCGGCGCCACCCTCGACGTGCGCGTCCTGCCCGCCGGCTTGTACCTGCTGCGGGCTGGTGGCGCGGCGCGGCGGCTGGTGGTGGAGTAGGTAGGTTGCGCATCGTATCTTTCATTCGCTAACGCACCAACGATGCACTATTCTCTTGAGATCGAACAGGAAGCCGACGGCCGCTGGCTCGCAGAAGTCCCAGAGCTACCCGGCGTATTAGCCTACGGCCAAACCGCCGATGAAGCGATGGTACGGGCCGAAGCGTTGGCTTTGCGCGTCCTGGCCGACCGCCTCGAAGCCGGGGAGAGCCGCCCGATGGCCGTCCGCATCGACCTGCCGCTGGCGGCCTGATGCAGTGGCCCGCCTCTAAGGCGCGGCTGGTATTGGCTGCGCTGCTCCGAATCGGCTGGGTTCAGAAACGGCAAACCGGCTCGCATCGCATTCTGGCCAGGGCCGATTGGCCCGACGTGGTGTTTGCCTTCCACGACGGCGAAGAGCTCGGCCCCCGCATGCTGGCTCGGTTGGCGAAGCACACGGGCTTGACACCTAACGACCTGTAGAGCACTTCAGAGCGCCGCCCGGCCTGGCCCTCCCTGGCCCGGGATTTAAATCCCGGGCCAGGGAGGGCCAGGGAGCTTGTCGCCATTTTCCGGTTTCCTGCGTAGCACGAAGCCCGATACCCAGCGACTCCTCATTCCCGATTCCTCATTCCCAATTCCTTCCCGATGCGTCTAGCCGGAGCTGCCCTCAACCAAACGCCCCTCGACTGGGCCACCAACCTCACCAACATCCGCGCGGCAATTGACCAGGCGCGCGCCGCCGGCGTCGGGCTGCTGTGCCTGCCGGAGCTGTGCCTGACGGGCTACGGCTGCGAAGATTTGTTTCTGCATCCGTGGGTCGCCGATGCCGCCGAGGAGCATTTGCGGCAGCTCCTGCCCGATACGCACGGCCTGTGCGTGGTGGTGGGTCTGCCGGTGCGGCACGGCGAGGGACGGGCGTACAACTGCGCCGCCGTGCTGCGCGACGGGCACGTGCTCGGCCTCGCCGCCAAGCAGTTTCTCGCCAACGACGGCATCCACTACGAGCCGCGCTGGTTTCGGCCTTGGCGGGCGGGCGAAGAATCCGAAATCACCTTTGCCGGGCAGCTTACCCGCATCGGCGACCTCACCTTCCGCCACGGCGAGGTAGAGTTCGGCTTCGAAATCTGCGAGGACGCGTGGCGCCCCGACACCGAGCGGCCCGCGTGCCGGCTGATGGGCAAGGTCGACCTGATCGTGAATCCGTCGGCGTCGCACTTCGCGCTCAGCAAAACCGGGGTTCGGCACGATCTGGTGATGAATGCCTCGCGCAACTTCCGCTGCGCGTACCTCTACGCCAACCTGCTCGGCAACGAAGCCGGCCGGGTGATCTACGACGGCGAAATCCTGATTGCCCGGCACGGCCACCTGCTCAAGCGCAACGGCCTGCTCAGCTTCAAGGACGTGGATCTGGAGTGGTGCGATGTCGACTTCACGGAGCAGCTGCCGGTCGTGGACGAGATCGCCGCGCTGCCCGCCCCCGACGAATACCGCGAGCTCAACGCCGCCCTCTCGCTGGCGCTCTTCGACTACCTGCGGAAGTCGCGCACGAAGGGCTTCGTGCTGAGCCTCTCGGGCGGCGCCGACTCGGCGATGTGCGCCATCGCCGTGGCCGAGATGGTACGCCTCGGCGTGGCCGAGCTGGGCGCGGAAGACTTTATGCGGAAGTCGGCCGCGTTTTCGGACGAAACGATCAGCCAGCTGCTCACCGCTGAATCATCAACCATCAACCATCAACTAACAACCAAGCTCCTTACCTGCGCCTACCAATCCACCATTAATTCTTCGGAAGACACCTACGAGGCGGCCTACGCCATCGCCACGAGCATCGGCGCGGGCTTCCACGCCTGGCGGATCGACGATGAGGTGGCGCGCTACCAGCTCACCGTCGAGCAGGCTTTGGGTCGGGACCTGACGTGGGAAACCGACGATCTGGCGCTCCAGAACATCCAGGCGCGGGTGCGCGCTCCGGCGATCTGGCTGCTGGCGAACGTAAAGCAGGCGCTGCTGCTGACTACGTCGAACCGCTCCGAAGTGGCCGTCGGATATTGCACGATGGACGGCGACACGGCCGGCTCGATCGCCCCGCTCGCCGGCATCGACAAGGATTTTTTGCGCCGGTGGCTCGTGTGGGCCGAGCGCGAGCTGGGCTACACGGGCCTCCAGCGCGTCAACACCCTCCAACCCACCGCCGAGCTGCGCCCGCTCGAAGACCGCCCCGAAGACCGGCAAACCGACGAGCGCGACCTGATGCCATACCCGGTGCTCAACGCCATCGAGCGCCTCGCGTTCTTCGACCGTCTCGCCCCCGCCGAAGTAGAGGCCCGCCTCGCCACTCTCCACCCCGACCTCACGCCCGAGCAGCGCACCACGTACGTGCGCCGCTTCTACACCCTCTGGAGCCGCAACCAGTGGAAGCGCGAGCGCTACGCCCCGTCCTTCCACCTCGACGACTACAACCTCGACCCGCGCTCGTGGCTGCGCTTCCCGATCCTGAGCGGCGGGTTCGGCGAGGAGCTAGGCGCGCTGTAGCCCGGTAGCCACCCGCGTAGCCACGTAGCCGGCACCGTCCCGGTGCCGAGGCAGGTCGCACCCCACAACGCGGCACCGAGACGGTGCCGGCTACTACCTTGCGCACCCACCCACGTAGCCGGCACCGTCCCGGTGCCGAGGCAGGTCGTACCCCACAACGCGGCACCGAGACGGTGCTGGCTACTGCTCCTCCGCACCATGTTTTATTATGGTTCGCGCTTACCGCACTGGCACCCGCCGGGACACGAGCTATTCCTGACCGTTCGGCTCGCCGACTCTCTGCCGGCCGTCGTCGTTACGCGGCTGTATCAAGAAGCCTCGAAGCCAGCCGACGACAAGCCGGCTGATACGCAGTACGCCGAATGGCTTGCGGCGCAGCGCCGGCTGTTTGCCGCCCTTGAACATCAGCTCGAATACGGCGAGTTTGGCGCAACGTGGTTGGCGCTGCCAGCAATCCAGCAAAGCGTATTGGCAGCGCTGCTCCACCAGCACCGGGTGGGGCGCTACACCCTGCTTGCGGCGTGCGTTATGCCAAACCACTTGCACGCGGTGATCCGTCTGCTGCCTGCCGAGCCGGACCAGCCGTTCCGCGATACGTGGGCCTATTTCAAGCGATATACCGGCCGCGAAGCCAATCGCCTCCTGCAACGCAACGGCCGTTTCTGGACTGATGAAAGCTATGACCACGTCGTTCGCGATGGCGAACGGGGCCTCGGGCAGGCGATTCGGTACACGGCCTTCAACCCCGTGAAAGCCAGATTATGCGCGAACTGGTCTGAGTGGCCCGGCACGTGGGTCGCCGACGACTGGCGTGACACTTTAGTGGAGCCCCGAAAAATGCAACCGTAAAGTCCTGACTCGGCACCGGGACCGTGCCGGCTACGATTACACCGACAGCCAAACGGCCCGCTTCTTCCGAAGCGGGCCGTTGGTATTTAAGGCGAAGGAGCGCTTACTGCGCCGAGGCCATTGCCTTATCCTTCTTCTTTTTCTTTTCCTTCTTCATCTTACCGTCGCGGCTGCCGGCCGTGCCGGGCTCGGGATTCGCCCCATTAGTCACGAGGGTCATCTCATCGACGAGATGCTTGCCATCGATAACTTTATCGATCACGAAGAGCACGTAGCGGATATCGTTGTTGATGCAGCGCTTGAGGGCCGGATCGAAGACGATGTTGCCGTTCATCGACTCCCAGTTGCCGTCGAAGGCCAGTCCGATCAGCTCGCCACGGCCGTTGATGACGGGCGAGCCCGAGTTGCCGCCGGTGATGTCGTTATCGGTCAGGAACGCGACGTGGACCTTGCCGTCCTTGGCGTCGGCGTAGCGGCCGAAGTCCTTGGCGCGGTAAAGGTTCATCAGCTTGGCGGGCACCACGAACTCCTCGTTCGTCGGGTCCTCCTTCGCGGCCAGTCCGTCGAGGGTAGTGAAGTAACTGTACTGCACGCCGTCGCGCGGCTTATAGTCGCGCACGGTACCGTAGGAGAGGCGGATGGTCGAGTTGGCGTCCGGGTAGAACGACTTGTTCGGCATCATCTCGCGCTGCCCCTGAATGAAACGGCGGTTGCCGCGGGCGAGCTGGGCCGCGGGGGCTTGCAGCTTGGGCGCGATGTTCTCGTTGAAGTTCTTCGCCGCCGAATTGACCGTGCGGAACGCCAGATCGCTTTCGAGAGCCGCGAGCGTCGGGGCTTTCAGGAACGCTTCGAACTTGGCTTTCGACGCGAACAGCGACGTATTGAACACCTCGCGGGCGAAGCGATCGTAGTCGCCGCCAAAGTCTTTCTGGATGGTCGCGAAGATGTCGGGCTGCTGGTCTTTCGGCACGTCCTGGGCAAAGTAGCGCAGCATCGCGGCGGCAATCTTCTGGTCGGTGGCGGGCACGAAATCCTTGTACATCTCGTCGAGGCCTTCTTTCAGTCCTTCTACCGCTTTCTTCACGCCGTCGGCGTCGTCCTTGGCAGCCAGCGCCTTTTGCAGCCCCAGCGTCTGCGCGGCCTTCGAGAAGATATCGACCCCGAAGATGCCTTCGTTGAGGTACTGCTGACTGACCGTGTACTTTTTCAGCTCCGCGTAAGCGCCGTTGATGTCGGTCAGAGCCGCGCCGTAAGTGGCTTTACGGGTTGGGTCGGCGTCGGCCCACGTCTGGAACCCCTTTTCGAGCGCCTGGCGCTGGGCGATGGTACCGAGCTTGCGCACGCCTTCGCTCTCTCCCTGCCAGAATTTCCAGTAGTTGGCGACGGACGCGTAGGTCGCGGCGTACTTGATACGCACGTCGGCCGATTGATCCATATCCTCCTTCATGAGCTTGAGGCGCTTGTCGCGCAGCTTCACGCGAGCGGGGTTGGTGATTTCAGTCGTCATCTGCACGCCGGCGGCGGCCATGTAGCGCGTGGTGCGCCCGGGGAAGCCGAAGACCATCGCGAAGTCGTTCTCGTCGACGCCGCTCAAGCTCACCGGCAGGTGCTTCTTGGGCGCGTACGGCTTGTTGGTGGCGGCGTAGGGCGCGGCTTCGTTCTTTTCGTTGGCGTAGACGCGGAACACCGAGAAGTCGCCGGTGTGGCGCGGCCACATCCAGTTGTCGGTATCGCCGCCGAACTTGCCGATGCTCTGCGGCGGGGCAGCCACGAGGCGCACGTCCTGAAAGCGCTGGTAGATGAAGAGGTAGTATTCGTTGCCGCCGAGGAAGTCGCGCACGTACGCCACGTACTTGCCGTTCTCCTTGGCCGCGTCGGAGATCGCCTTCAGGCGCTCGCTCACCAACTTGGTGCGCTCGGCGTCGGGCGTTTGCTCGGTGATGCCTTCGAGGACTTTCGACCGCACGTCTTCCATCCGCACCAGCACATCGACGAACAGGCCGGGGTTGGTGAGCTCGTCGGCTTTGGTTTTCGCGACGAAACCATTCGTGAGCAGGTCGTTTGCCGGCGACGAGTGGTTCTGGATGGCGTCGAACCCGCAGTGGTGGTTGGTGAGCAGCAGGCCGTCCTTGCTCACGAACTCGGCCGTGCAGAAGCCGCCCAGCTGCCCGATCGCATCTTTGAGCGAGGCGTTGTTGACGTCGTAGATTTCCTCAGCCGTCAGGCGCAAGCCTTCCTTCTGCATATCTACGTAATTGAGGCGCTTGATGAGCATCGGCAGCCACATCCCCTCATCGGCGCGGGCAGCCGGGGCGGCCAGCAGCAGCGCGAGCGCAGCAGCGGCAAACCCCGAAACGGTTTTTCGGAACATTCTTTCGGTTGAAAGCAAAATGGAAAATGAAACAGACGCGCCCCGCGCCCTCAGCGAGGCGCCGCAGCCGGCAAAGGCCAAATTTACGCCCGTGGGGTTGCAGCCCGCCCCCTTGCAGCCCGTGGGCCGCGTGGCGGTAGCCGTGCTACTCGGCGGCGTGTGGGTGTATCAGCGACTTATATCGCCGCTCACGCCCGCCTCGTGCCGGTTCGTGCCGACGTGTTCGGCTTACGCGGCCGAAGCCATCATGCGCCACGGCCCGGTGCGCGGCAGCCGGCTGGCACTGGCCCGGATTGCTCGGTGCCACCCGTGGGGCGGCAGCGGGGTCGACTATGTGCCGGAATAAAATCGTCCACAACGAATTACGAACCCAACCCGGCGCGTCCGCCGTATGCGCGGCCCTACCCTTTTGCGGCAATGAACCACAAAAAGCAACGCGCCAAAGTCGCGGCCCTCGCCGAGCCCATTGATGGGCTGATTTGTACTGGCTACCTAAAAGACGTGGCCGAAAGCTCCGGCCTCACCCTCGGTCCGGAACCCGGCACCTTCTATACCCACGGCGACCACGGCAACGACCCGGTGCTGTTTGTCATCAACTGGCAAGGCGAGGTGCTGCGCGAAGTGGACATTCCGACCGCCGTCAACGAAGACTGGGAAGCGCTCACCACCGACGACCGGGGCCGCGTGTACATCGGCGATTTCGGTAACAACGGCCAGCAGCGACGCGACCTGACCATCTACCGTTTCGACCCCGCCCAGCCGAGCGCGATTCCGCCCCAGATCCGGTTTCGCTACGCCGACCAGACCGAGTTCCCGCCCCCCCGCCCAGCGGATTACAACTGGGATTGTGAGGCGATGGTCTGGCGCGACGGGCAGATTTACCTCTTCTCGCGTGACCGGGGCCGCTCGCGCCTCTGCCGAATCCACGTCCTGCCCGACCGACCGACCCCGCCCAACGAAGAAGCCGTGGCCGAGTACGTTGGCGAGTACGGCCTGCCCGGACAAGTCACCGACGCGGCCCTCGCTCCCGATGGCCACACGCTCGCGCTGCTCAGCAAAGAGCAGGTGTTCTTCATCAGCATTACCCCCGATTCCATCCTTGGCACTGAAGTGCGAGTGGTGCCGCTCCCGGGCGTCACGCACGCCGAAGGACTGGTGTACGCCGACGAACACACCCTGGCAATCACGACCGAGCGCGGCGGGATGTATCGTTTCGACCTATCCGTCGCCGCTCGGACAGCCTAACGAGTGGCTTCGCCGTACGAGGGCACTATGCGAATGATTTTGACCATTGGGCTGCTCGCGCTCACGACTGCCTGCTCGGCCCAGGGCGACTCGGGCCACCCCGGCAAGCACAAGAAAGGTGGCAAGCACGCGAAGAGCGGACAGAAAAAAGGGCACTCGGTCGGTACGGTCGCCGTGGCGGGCCTGACCCGCACGGGCTCGCTGGCCGTGACCGAAAGCTCGGGCCTCGCCCTGGGGCTGAAGCCGGGCACCTTCTACACCCACGGCGACCACGGCAACCGCCCGGAGCTGTACGAAATCACGCAGGATGGTCAACTTCTGAGTCGGATTGCGGTGCCGGGAGCGGATAATGAAGATTGGGAGGCACTGGCCAGCGACGACAAAGGCCAACTGTACCTCGCCGATGTGGGCAACAACGGCAATGACCGCCACGACCTCACCATCTACCGTTTCGACCCCAAACAGCCCGCAGCTACCGCTGCCCGCATCCGGTTCCATTACGCCGACCAGAGCGAATTTCCGCCCGCGGAAAAGGCGGCCCGCAACTTCGACTGCGAAGCCGTCCTGTGGCGCGGCGGTACGCTCTACCTCTTCACCCGCGACCGGGGCCAGCGCCGGTACTGCCGCGTGTATGCCCTCGCCGATACCCCCGGCACCGCCATCGCCAAGCCCGTGGGGATGTATGATTTGGGAGCCGAAGTGTCCGGGGCAGAC
Source organism: Hymenobacteraceae bacterium (assembly GCA_046590685.1). Classification (GTDB taxonomy): domain Bacteria; phylum Bacteroidota; class Bacteroidia; order Cytophagales; family Hymenobacteraceae; genus JANNMJ01. The sequence continues at coordinate 2,104 of JBKJUQ010000163.1, read as the reverse complement.
ATCAGCCCGGATGGCCGCCAGCTCGCGCTGATCGGCAACGAGCGACTGTTTCTGATCGATTTACCCGCTGGGGCCATCGTGGGTGGCAAGGTCCGCACGGTGGCGCTGCCGGGCGCGCGGCAAGCGGAAGGAGTGGTGTTCATCGACGACCAAACGCTCGCCATCACCACTGAGCTGGGCGACATCTTTCGGTTTACAATTAACAATGAACAGTGAGCAATGAACAGTGCGCTTGGCCATTGCTCACTGTTCATTGTTAATTGGTCATTGTCTATCGTACGTTCACCTGCTCAGCGACGATGAGGCCCTGCGGGATAACGTCGCGCCAGCGGGCCAGCGCCTGCTCGGCTTCGAGGCGCGTAAAGTAGTCGCCGATTTTTAGGCGAAAAGTGGGCTGTTCGTACAGCAAATAGTCTTTCTCGGAGGGGTCGCGGCGGATGACGGCGGTGCGGATTTTCATCGCGTCGTCGCGCGAAGGGCCCGTGTAGGCGAGGATGCGGAAGCCCGCGGTTGTCTTGACGGCCCGACCGGCGGCGGCCAGCGCGTCGAGCTGGGCATCGGCGCGGGCCGTGACGTCGGCATAGCTACCCGACGGAGCGCCTGCGGGAGTACCAACCGGTGCGGGAGCGATTTTGGGTCGAAAGCGCGCCACGTCGGCCATCAGCGGATCCGGCACGGCCTTCGGGACGGCCGCTCGCGACGCGGGTCGGTTGGTCGTGGATGTATCGGCGACGGGCTTCGTCGCGCCGCAGCTCCAGATCAATAACACGGCGGGGAGCAACAGCATCGGGCGACGGACGCCCGAAAAGAGCGCGGAGCTAGTAAGTGGAAGCGGACGCATCGGTAGCGGGAGGAGGGAGATTGGCCGGTGAAGTAACAATCGCCACGCTCGCCGAGCACCCCAGCCGGTCGGCGCCGGCGGCCAGTAGCGCCTCGGCCTGGGCCCGCGTGCTGATACCGCCCGCGGCCTTGATGCGCGTTTGCGGGGGCAGGTAAGCCCGCAGCAGGCGGATATCCTCGATCGAAGCGCCGCGCGAAGCAAAGCCGGTGGAGGTTTTGACGAAATCGGCCCCGGCGTGGGCGGCAAGCTGGCCAGCGCGAATGATCTCGGCCTCGCTCAGCAGCGCGGTTTCGATGATGACTTTGAGCAGCGCGCCGCCGTCGTGGCAGATCTGCACGAGCGCGGCGATTTCCTCGGCGCACACCGCGTCTTCGCCCGATTTAAAGGCGGCAAAGTTGAGCACCATATCCACCTCGGTCGCGCCGTCGTGCAACGCCCGTTCGGCCTCGATGGCTTTCACGGTGGGCATAGAGTACCCCAGCGGGAAGCCGATGACGGTGCAGACGCCCACGCCCGAGCCGGCCAGCGCCCGCGCGGCCTCTGCTACGAAGTACGGCGGGATGCAGACCGTCGCGAAGCCGTGCCGCCGCGCCGCGGCGCAGAGCGTGATGACCTGGGCGCGGGTGGCATCGGGGCGCAGGAGCGTGTGGTCGATGGAGGAGCCTAATGATTTCATTTGCTTCAGAGATTTGTGCATTATTGCAATTTCTTGTCGTGGCGGTACGCAAGAACGATAATCAAGAAGCAAGCTGCCGCAGTGAACGACCCAACCAGCAAATCTCTCCATCTTACGCTTCCGGGGTCGGCCAGCCATTCGCCGTCATCCCCTATTTTGTATAGCTGCGAGCCATTTTTTTCAAAATACACCTTCACGCGATCGCCAACAGCGAAGTGATTCTTAAGAAATTGCTTGTGCTCTTCGAAGTTACCGATTAGCAGATACTGCTCAAGACCGCGAAGCTTCAAGTAAAAAACGCCTCTCATCCCTTGCTCTGTTTTTCGGTCGACAACGCCCTTTTCGACGACCACCCCTTCAAATTCGTCAAGGTCCTTGATTTCCCGGAAAGCGTTTGCAAAAAATACGACTGCCCCTACCAAAGTAGCTGTTGCTAAAATCAGCGCGCTCATCAAGTTAACGAATCGCTTCATAGCGGCAATGACCTGTAAAATGGGAACGAGAGCGAACCACCCGGCGCGCTCTCGTTCCCTTTAATCTGTCATTGCTTCGCTCGCAATGCCAGAAAGAGTGAAATGGCTTAGTCG
>JBKJUQ010000100.1:0-3891 GCA_046590685.1 Hymenobacteraceae bacterium | reverse complement strand
ATGCCGGCTTGCGGCTGCCGGGCGGACAGTAGCGCGAATGGAGCGCCGGATAGCGAGTTCCGGGGCGGTGGCTACTTGCTCAGGCGGCTTCGGCGGGAAAAGTGACGATTTTTTAGGGCTATTTTTAGGACTTTTCCGATGGCGGTCGTTCCGGACCCTACGGCCGCAGAAACACCCGGAACGTGGAGCCCACCCCGGCGGCGCTATCCACTTCGACGCGGCCGCCGCCGTTTTCGACGATCTTCTTCACCATGTACAGCCCCACGCCGGAGCCAGCGACGTGGGTATGGAAGCGCTTGAACATCGTGAACAGCTCGGTCTGGCGATTCGGGCTCAGGCCGAGGCCGTTGTCCTGCACGGTGAGCACGACGTACTCGGCGGCACGGCGGCAGCGCAACTCCACGCGGAGCGGGCGGGCGGGGTCGCGGTACTTGAGGGCGTTGGAGAGCAGGTTGTAGACGACGCTGCGCAGGTGCTTGGCGGCAAAGGGGATGCTCGGGCAGTCGGCGACGTCGATGATGAGGGCGGCGTCGGCGTTGACAATCTGCGCGGCCAGATCGAGGCGTACTTCCTCCACGATGGCGGCCAGGTTGACGTGGGTGGTGGGCTGGTCGTGGGTTTTCTGGAGCTTGGTGACGTCGGTGAGGTGGTCGAGGGTCTTCAGGAACCGCGCCACCGCGTCGTGCATCATCGTGAGCAGCGGCGCCACGGCCGCAGCCTGCCGGGTGGGGGCGGGGAGCTCCTGCTCCAGGGCCGTCAGCAACCCCTCGATGTTGACGATGGGGGCGCGCAGGTCGTGCGAGGCGGTGTAGATGAACGTGTCGAGATCGACGTTGGCGCGCGTGAGCTGGTCGTTGGTGAGGGCGAGGTCGGCGTTGGTGGTTTGCAGCGTCTGGTTGGCGGCGGCGAGCTGCCGGCTCAGGGCTTCGAGCTGCTGGCGGGCCTGCATCGACTCCGTAACGTCGGTAGCGACCACCGTAACGCCGGTAATCGGGCCATCGGCCTCGCGCAGCGGTTGGTACACGAAGCTGAAGTACACCGTCTCGCGCCGGCCGTGCCGGTCGAGCAGCACGGGTAGCTCGTGGGCGACGTACGGCGTGCCCGTGGTGAGCACGCCGTCGAGCAGCTCCTCAAACCCCTGGTCGCTGGCCTCGGGTAGCGCCTCGAAGAGGGGCCGGTCGAGCACCTGAGCGGGCGTTCGGCCCCAGATGTCGCAGAGGTGGACGTTGGCCGATTCTACAACGTACCGCGGCCCGCGGAAGACGGCAATACCCACCGGGGCCTGCTCGAAGAGCACTTCAAGCTGCCGCTGCTGCACGGCGGCCTGCTGCCGGATGCGCACTTTCTCGGTGGTGTCTACCACGAAAGCCAGAATGCCCTGGGTGCGGCCGTGACCATCGTGCAGGGGCTGGTAAATAAAATCGAGGTAGCGCTGCTCGGGTAGCCCGGTGGCGGAATTGCGCAGCTCGATGGGCGCCTCCACGGCCGAAAAGGCCTCGCCGGTCGCGTACACCTGGTCGAGGAGGGCAACGAACCCTTGCTCGACGGTTTCGGGCAGCACCTCCGCGACGGGGCGCCCGAGCTGGGCCCGTCCCCCGACCAGCGCGTTGTAGCCGGCGTTGAAGAAGGTGAAGCGGTGATTGGGCTCGGCGAGGGTGGCGATGTAGGCGGGTACTTCGCCGAGAATCTGCTGGAGCTGGCGCTGCTGGAGCTGGAGCTGCTGGCGGTGGTGGTCGGTCTGGCGCAAAGCGTCCTGCAGCTGCTCCGTGCGCCGCTGCACCTGGGCTTCGAGCTGTTGGTTGAGCTCGCGCAACTGGTGCTCGGCGCGGTAAAGCTCGTCGTTGGTGGCGTGGAGCTCATCGTTGGTGGCCGTCAGGACCTGCTCGCTTTCCTCGATGCGGTGGCGGGCGAGTACCTGCGGCGTCACGTCGTAGGCGAAGATGAGGATGCCGGTAATGGTGCCCGTCGCGTCGCGGGTGGCCTGGTAGATAAAGTTGAAGTACGCGGGTTCGAGCTGGCCCGCGCCGGTGTGGTCGACGAGCGCGAATACCTCGTGGCCTTGGTACGTCTCGCCGGTTCGGTACACCTCGTCGAGCAGGTCGAAGAAGGGTTGGCCCGCTACCTCCGGCAGCGCTACCCGGCACGGCAACCCCACCAGCCGGCGCCCGCCCGAGAGTCGTTGGTAGAACGGATTGACGAGCGTAAACGTGTGCTCCGGCCCGGCCAGCGTGGCGATGCACGCCGGCGCGTGCATCACCAGATCGTGGAGCTGCTGGCGCTGGGCCTCGGCTTCGGCACGGGCGGCTTTTTCGCGCGTCTGGCTTTCGCGCAGGGCCAGCTCGACGGCCGTGCGCGGCTGGTCGGCCGTATCGGTGAAGCTTACCAGCAGGCCGACCCCGACGCGGCGGGCCGCCGCGCGGAAATAGTTGTCGTAGCCATCGGCCTGGTAGTTCAGCTCAAAAAAAGCCGGCTCGCCCGTCACGAAAACCTTGCGCTGGAAGGCAAAGCCGCCATTTTCGGACGTCGCGGCCTGCGCAAACTGCTGGAAGTACGTGACGGTCGGGCGCGGCGGCAGCTTCAGCATCTGCTGGGCCGCGGGGTTGAGGTAGGCGAAGGCGAAGTCGACCACCTCGCCTTCCGCGGCGCCGGCTGGGGCATAGATCGGCGTAAACAGCACGATGCCCGTCAGGGAAACATCGAGCAGGGCCGGCAGCAGCTCGGTGGACGGGAACAGATCGGGCGCGGGAAGGAAATCAGACACGGAGAGAAGGGCGGGTAGCAGCCCGAAAACAACGAGTTGCGCGTATGCCAGACAAGCTACGCAGGCCGCGCTCGTTGGGCTGCCCGGCGCCGGCAAAAAGCTGCTGCTAACGTCCCCGGCGCGGCGCCCGTACTTTTGCGCCCCACACCATTCCCCTGTCTCCGCTAGATGAGCAGTCAGAATCAACCCCATAATACGCTTACCCCCATTACCGTCGCCTACGGCGACGGCATCGGCCCGGAAATCATGAAGGCCACCCTGCGCGTGCTCGACGCGGCGCAGGCCGGTCTGGAATACGACGTGATCGAGATCGGCGAGAAAATGTACCTGACGGGCAACACCGCCGGCATCGGCGACGACGCCTGGGCGTCGCTCGCCCGGACGAAGGTTTTCCTGAAGGCGCCCATCACTACGCCCCAGGGCGGCGGCTACAAAAGCCTCAACGTGACGGCCCGCAAGACCCTCGGCCTGTTCTCGAACGTGCGGCCGTGCGTGGCCTATGCGCCGTTCGTGCATACCCGCCACCCGAAGATGGACGTAGTGATCATCCGCGAAAACGAGGAAGATCTGTACGCCGGCATCGAGCACCGCCAGACCAAGCAGGTGTACCAGACCCTCAAGCTCATCACGCAGCCGGGGTCGGAGAAGATCATCCGCTACGCCTTCGAGTACGCCCGCACCAACGGCCGCAAGAAAGTGACGGTGATGGTGAAGGATAACATCATGAAGCTCACCGACGGCCTCTTTCACGAGATCTTCGACAAGGTGGCGAAGGAGTATCCGGACATCGAGAACGATTCGTACATCATCGACATCGGCGCCGCCCGCCTGGCCGACACGCCCGAGTGGTTTGACGTGATCGTGACGATGAACCTCTACGGCGATATCATCTCCGATATCGCCGCGCAGGTGTCGGGATCGGTTGGTTTTGGTCCGTCGGCTAACATCGGCGACAAGGCGGCGATGTTTGAAGCCATTCACGGTTCGGCGCCCACCATCGCCGGGCAGGATATCGCCAACCCCTCCGGCCTGCTGCTCAGCGCCGTGATGATGCTGCTGCACCTGGGCAAAAACCGGGTCGCCGAGCGCATCCACAACGCGTGGCTGCGGACGGTGGAAGACGGCATCGC
>JBKJUQ010000238.1:0-12452 GCA_046590685.1 Hymenobacteraceae bacterium | reverse complement strand
CGCTGAGCTTCGACCTGATCGGGCGCAACTCGCTCGATTCGGCGGTGGACTTCGCGAAATTTCTGTTTCGGAAGTAGGTCATTTTCGATTGAGTGATTTTCGATTTTCGATTGATCTAAACTAGAATAATCAGTAATCGAAAATCACTCAATCGAAAATGGAAAATGGATGAGTAATCACTCAATCAAAAATCGAAAATGAACATGAGCTCCGACCTTCCTACTTCCAAAGTAGCCCGCGCGGCCAAGCTGGCCGGCGCGGGTTTGCGCGTGGGCGCCAACTACGTCAAGCACGCCGTGCGGCAGGCGGCGGGCGCCGAAACCGTCGCGGCCGGCACCCTCGCTCGCGACGAAGCCAACGCCGCCGCCCTCTTCGACACCTTCAGCGAGCTGCGCGGCGGAGCGCTCAAATTCGCCCAGGTGCTGAGTATGGACCGCACCGGCCTGCTGCCGCGCGCCTACGCCGACAAATTTTCGCTGGCCCAGCACCAGGCGCCGCCGCTGAGTGGGCCACTGGTGGTGAAGACATTTCGCGCCGCCACCGGCAAATCGCCGGGCGAGGTGTTCGATTCGTTCGACCTCACGGCCCGCGCCGCCGCGAGTATCGGGCAGGTGCACCGCGCTGAATTAGGCGGCAAGCAGCTGGCCGTGAAAGTGCAATACCCCGGCGTGGCGGCCAGCATTCAGTCCGACCTCAACCTCATCAAGCCCGTCGCTTTTCGGGTCTTGGGGCTGAGTGAGGCTGATTTTCGGGAATACATCGCCGAAGTGGAAGGCAAGCTGCTCGAAGAAACTGATTACCGCCGCGAGCTGGTCTCGTCGCAGCAGCTCGCCGCCGCCTGCGCGCACCTGCCCGGACTGCGCTTCGCCACCTACTACCCCGACCTCAGCAGCGACCGCGTGCTGACGATGGACTGGCTGCCGGGTCAGCATCTGAAAGATTTTCTGGCGACCCATCCGTCGCAAGCCGTCCGCGACCGCGTCGGCCAGTCGCTGTGGGCCTTTTACGCTCACCAGCTCCACACCTTGCGCGCGGTTCACGCCGACCCGCACCCCGGCAACTTCCTGTTCTCGGCCGATGACGGCGGCACCGTCGCCGTCCTCGACTTCGGCTGCGTGAAGGAAGTACCCGCCGATTTTCACGACGCCTATTTCGCCGTCGTCAATCCGGAGATTTACGCGGATGACGCGCTCCTGGAGCCCGTGCTTCACGCGCTCGACGTGCTGCGCCCGCTCGATACTCCCGCGATGCGTGCGCTGATCTTCGACATTGCCCACCGCACGCTGCCGCTGCTCGCGCGCCCCTTCATCGAGCCCGGCTTCGACTTCGGCGACCCCGCGTACCAGCAGCAGATCACCGCGCTGGCCGAAGAGTTTGCCGCCAACCCGACGCTGCGGAGCCAACGCGAGCCACGCGGCTCGCGGCATTTCATCTATGTCAACCGCGCCTATTTTGGCTTGTACACCCTGCTCGGCGATTTGCGGGCGCGGCTCGCGTAGGCACCTACGGAGCGGCATTGTCTACGCTTTCCAGCGCTGAACACGCTATTTTTCAGAAGGCGCTAGCAGCTCGGCATAACTCTGGCGCCGCCAACCGGTTGTAGCCCTCGCTGGCCGACGGGCATCCTTTGCAGAGAAGGTGCGCAACCGATTTTCCCGGTCTGGCAAATCCCGCATGGGTGCTCTCATTTCGCGTCTTCAGACACTAACCGTGGCCGTCGGACTACTGGGCGCCACTCAGGCAGCGGCCCAAACCGCGGGCGCGGTTGCTTCGTGCTGCGCTGCGCCAACCGTGGCGTTTGCCTCCCTCGGCACCAATGCCGCCTTTCGCGGCAACCACGCCTCTCCGGAGCCCTTCCGCTACACCGGCGACGGCGAGCTGATCGCGTTTCCGGTGGAAGGCGGGGAGACCGGACGCGGCTTTCTGGTGAAGAGTGCCAAACCCAGCACCAAGTACTTGTTCGTGATCCACGAGTGGTGGGGGCTGAACGACTACATCAAGCAGGAGGTCGCGCGGTTTGCCCAGGAGATGCCCGGCATCAACGTGCTCGCCGTCGACCTCTACGACGGCGCCGTTGCGGCCGACGCCGACGCGGCCGGCAAGCTGATGCAGGCCGTGAAACCTGCCCGCGCCACCGCCATCCTGACGGGCGCCAAAACCTTCGCCGGGGCTCAGGCGCGGATTGGTACGGTGGGCTGGTGCTTCGGCGGCGGCTGGAGCTTGCAGGCGGCGCTGCTCAACGGCGCCCAGGCGGCCGGCTGCGTGCTGTACTACGGAATGCCCGAGACCGATGCCACCAAGCTGGCGAAGCTTCAAACGCCCGTCCTCGGCATCTTCGCGACGCAGGACCAGTGGATTTCCCCCAAGGTCGTGGCCACTTTCGAGGCGGCGATGAAGAAAGCCAAGAAGCCCCTTACCGTCAAGAGCTACGATGCCGACCACGCCTTCGCCAACCCGAGCAACCCCAAGCACAACGTAGCCTTCGCCGACGAAGCGCACGCGTTAGCCGTGACTTTCCTGAAAAAGGAGTTGCTGAAGAAGTAGCATTCGGCGCTTTCGACCCGCCGCGAACCCGCCGCCAACCAACCAAGCCTCCCCAGGGCCGTAGGTGGGCGACGGGTTTTCCTCTACTATGGCCTCTTCTTCTTCCAAAGCCGGCATCTACGGCGCCTTGATCGCCAACCTCGGTATTGCGGCTGCCAAGTTCGTGGCTGCATTTTTCACTGGCTCCTCCGCGATGCTCTCCGAGGGCATTCACTCGCTGGTTGATTCGGGCAACTCGGTGCTCCTGCTGCTAGGGTTGAGCCGGGGGCAAAAGCCCGCCGACGCCTCGCATCCCTTTGGTTACGGGAAAGAATACTACTTCTGGTCGCTGATCGTGGCGATTATGCTCTTCGCGATCGGCGGCGGAATGTCGGTGTACGAAGGAATCTCCCACTTCCAGCACCCGGAGCCGCAAACCAATATCATCTGGAACTACGCCACGCTTGGCATTGCCTTCATCTTCGAGAGTGTCAGCACTTACATTACGCTCAAGCAGATCGGCCCTTCGCGCGGGTCGCTCACCTATTGGCAAGCCGTAAAAGCCAGTAAAGACCCCGGCGTGTTCGCCGTGCTTTACGAAAACGTCGCGGCCCTGCTCGGCCTTACCATCGCTGCGCTCGGCACCGCCCTCGGCTACTACCTTCGTGAGCCGCGCATCGACGGCGGTGCCTCCGTGTTAATCGGGCTGGTGCTCATCGGCGTGGCCGTGGCACTGGTAAAGGAAACGAAAGCCTTGCTGATCGGCGAAGCAGCCGATCCCGCGCTGCAGGCGGCGGTTCGCGCCCTCGCCCTCGCCGACCCGGCCGTTGCCGATCTCACGCCGGCTCTCACGATGCATCTAGGCCCGACGGATATTCTGCTTGTACTCAACGTCCGCTTTCTCCCTACCCTTGCTACTGCCGCGATCGAGGAAGCCACTAACCGCCTGGAAGCAACGATTCGGGCTGCCCACCCGGAGATCAAACGCATCTATGTAGAAGCGCAGGCCAAAACCCAACCCGCGCTCGATTTTACGGCTGGCTAACCTGTTTTTTCTCGCTAATCTTCCCCCGCGAATAGCCCCCGCCGCAGTCCTTTTCAAAAGGCGCGGCGGGGGCTATTCGCGTTTGTGCAGTCCAGAAAGGAAGGAAACGACGGATTATCGAAACCGCCACGTTGCCGTCAGACCGCATCAGCGGCAGTTAGGCTGCTGATACGCCGCGGTGCATGAGCAGTTCCCGGAACGCCCAGCCGCCCGGCTACATCGGCGAGCCCCGCCAGCAGCGCATCCCAGCTCGCCACTTCGAAATACTGCTCCTGAAACTCCGCCCGGGCCGTAGGAGTGGCGAGAACATCGGCCACGGCGAATGGACGGCGAACCGGGGGCGCGCCCTCACTAGCCGCGCTCGTGGCGCGGTGCAGCTCCGCGGCACTAGAAAGCAACGCCGCTCCGATCACCAACGGCCGACCACCCGTTGGGTCCGTCAAAAGCCCGAACTCCGTCGTATGCCACAGCAGACGCGTGAGCCACGGCGCGGCGCGCGTGCCCAGCACGTGCTGACGAGCGGCGAGCTGCCCCGCCTGGGCGAGAAACTGCGCGTAGGCGGGCTCTCCTACCAGCAGCGGCAAGTGCCCGAAGACATCATGAAACAGATCGGGACCGGGCAGGAACTCGGTGTCGCGGCGCGCCCGCAACCACGTGGCGACGGGTAGTTCGCGGTGCGCCAAGCCTTCCAGGTATAGCTCATCTGATACGCGGCCGCGGCTGGGCACCAATACCCAGCCCGTGAGCGCGCGCAGCCGTTCGCGGAGGACTCCCAGATCGGGGGGCGCCTCCCGACTGAGCCCGAGGGCCCGCAACCCTTCGAAGAAAGCGGCCGACGCGCGGCGGTACAGCAGCGCCGTCTGGCGGTCGAAGAGAATGCGCCACGTCAGGCATTCCTCAGCAGTGTAGACTGATGGACGGGCGGCGGGGCGGCGGGAAGCGGCCTGATGGTGAATCAGCATAGTGGTCATCGGAAAACGGGAAATGAAAACGGCCAAAAAAGTGAAAACAAAAAACCCGGCTCCTGGAGGGAGTCGGGCGGGGCAAACGGCGGGGGAGTGGGAAGCGAGCGCTAGCTCTGGACTTCTGCTATTCTCCGACCTGCGTAACCGCACGACTCCGACCGGCCACAGCGGCCGGCGGTCATCATCGGGTAGCAATTGAATGTCAGGAGCGCGCGCATGGAGCGAAAACGAAGGTGTGCCGAAACGCCAACAGGCTCGGGCTACGCCGGCAAATATACGATCGGTTGATACATCTGCAAGTTGGCTCCAAAATATCCGTACCAGTACGGAGGAGAGGCATCCGTGCTGGTACGGAGTATTAGGTGCGGAAAAATGCCGCCTAGTACGGATTGTTTGCGCCTATATGAGATCGGACCTTTGAATCGCCGCTGGAAATGCCTAACTATGCATTGCGTCCAGATTCTTTTTCCCTTGTTTTTCCACCCAAACCTTTGTTTTTGCCCGATGAAGAAGCTTTTTACTTCCACTCTGTTGCTGGCTGCCGTTACGCTGGCCCCCATTTGCAGCGCACTGGCGGCCGATCTCACGGTCGGTCCGGGCGGTAACCACGCTACTATTGGTGCTGCCATTGCCGCTTCTGCCGACGGCGACCGCATCCTCGTTAAGCCAAAGGCGCTGCCCTACGGCGAGACGCTGACGATCACGAAAAGCCTGACTATTCTGTCGGCTGACGAGGGTACGTACTTCGACTGCACCGGCTCGTGGACCTTCAACCCCAGCGCCGCCGGCAAGAAGCTCACCGTGATTGGGCTGCGGATGTTGGCGGGAGATATTCAGACCCAAATCAACGCCCCGGCCGGCGCACGGGCGAAGCTGGAAGTTCTCAGCTCGGTGCTGCGCGGCGGCAATTTCAACTTCAACGCCAATAACTACGACCTGCTGCTCGCGGCCGACTCGATCAAGGGGCAGATCAATTTTCGCTTCGGCAAGATCATCGGCAACTACATTGATGGCTCAGCAGTCGGTAACGTCATCTATGAGATCGGCGGTGAGGCCGTAACCGAAGACTCGGTGTGGGTAGTGGGCAACCGCATCCGTGGCAACAATACCAACGGCAACTGGAATGTGTATCTGACCAGCGGCTCGCAGTATCAATACGTCGTCAACAATTTCCTACTGCTCAACCCCCTTAACCTGGTTAATTCCGACTACGGAATTTATGCTGAACTGAGCAAAGCCGGCGCTGGCCGGCACACCATTGCCAACAACTCGATCCTGAACCTACAAAGCGGCGGCAACTACTGCTGTACCCGTAACGCCATCTACCTCAACAGCCCGGCGACCAATACCGATGTTATTGCCAATGTAATCACGGGGCAGACCACCGCGCCCGGCAATCCCGTCATCGTCCAGAATGGTGGAGCCAACAACTACACGCTCGCCTACAACCACCTCAAAGGCTACACGATGAGTGTATCGGTACCGGTGTCACCGACCAATAAGGTCAACTCCACTGCCGTCATTACCCCCGCTACCGGGCAGGCCACCGGCGCAGCCCCGGCCGGCCCAGTCAATGCCATCCCGCTCACCGAGCCGGATTACGTAGACATCGACCTCACTGCCGGCGATGCGGGCGCGTACGGCGGATCTTACACCCTGGCCAACTTCCACCCCTTCGTGAGCACCACTGCCACCGCCAACCAGGGTGGCCGGGTGATTTTCGTACGCGCGCCGCGCAGCATCCTGCAAGGCGGTTCGATCAAGGTAAAAGCCGTTGGGTTTGACCGGTAGGCTGTCGCTTTTTTAGCACTTTCTGATGAAAGCGATTTCTTTCGCGTGGCCCGGCCGCGCGCCTGCTTCGGCGGCGCGGCCCTGGCCCCCTGGCCTACTGCGCCTGTTGGGCGTGGTATTGGCCGGGCTAATCGCGTGGCTGGCCACAACGGCCGCCCACGCCCAGGCACTGCCCATAACCAGCGGGCTGCGGCTGCACCTCAAAGCCGACGCCGGCGTGACGACCACGGCGGGTAACAACGTGACGGCCTGGGCCGACCAGAGCGGCAACGGCCTGAACGTGGCGCAAGCCACCGCCACTAACCAGCCGACGCTGGTAGCAGCGAGCGCCATTAATGCGCACCCGGCGGTACGCTTCGACGGCACCAACGACTGGCTGACGAATACCACCAGCAGCCTCACGGCCGGCGGCTCGCCGAACACCGTGTTTCTGGTGGGGCGGGCGACAGCAGCGTCCGCCGGCGGGGTGCCATTTGCCATTCGGCGCGGGACGCCTCTGCTGGCGTATCAGCTCAGCGGCAGCGGCACGTTCTATATCTACTCCGACGGCGCGAACAGCGCGAGTAACGCCACGATTGCCAACATCCTGCCGACGATTCAGGCCCCGTTCATCGGCGCGTTTCGCTCCACTGGCCCCAGTACGCTACTCCAGCTGTTCGTCAATGGTACCGGGCAAACGGTGTCGCAACCCGCTGGGATGGGGACCGAGTCCGGCGTAACCGGCTTCACCATCGGCACCCGCGAAGACATCGCGACAGCTGCTCCCTGGAATGGCGACATCGCCGAAGTCATCGCCTACGACCGTGCCCTGACGGTGACCGAACGTGATCAGGTGGAAACGTACCTGAGCAACAAGTACGGCATCGGCACGGCGCTGAATCCTTCGCCGATGCCCACGCCCGTGGCATATTACCCCTTTACGGGCAACTCTAACGATGCATCGGGCAACGCCTACCACGCGACCAACAGCGGCGCAACCCTGACGACTGACCGCCTCGGCGCGGCCAACGCGGCCTACGCCTTCAACGGCACCAGCGCCCAGATGACGCTACCGAACGCCGCTCCGCTGAAGCGCTTCAACCAGAGTTTTACGGTTACGGCCTGGGTCCGGCCCGTTGCATCGGCCAACGCAGTTCACACCATTCTCTCCAACCGCACGAACGTGAGTATCAACCCTGGCGGCTCGCGCTTTGGGGTAAATGATAATGGAGCTGACACGCGGCTGGAGTTTGTCGTGAAGGGCGGTGCCTCTGCCGTGACGCTCAACGGCGCTACTAACCTGCCGCTGAACACGTGGAGCCACGTAGCGGTCTCGTTCCAGTACAACGGCGCGAACGCCAACGTAGCCACCGTGTACCTCAACGGCTCCGTGAATGGCACGTCGAGCACGATGCCCGACATCCTCGACCCCGGCACGCAGGTCAATATCATCGGCGGCGAGAACACGCCGGTGGCCGCCGTGGCCCGCTTCAGCGGCTCGCTGGACGAAGTCCAGCTTTTCGACCGCGCCCTGACAGCTGACGAAATAGCGGCGCTGTCGCCATTTTCCGCCCGCACGGTACGGGTGATGAGCGCGCGTTATTGGTTCGATGGTGGCGCCAAAACCACGATGACCGCCGCCGATGGTGCTTTTGATGAAGCCCTCGAAACAGCACTCGGCAACGCCGCCAGCGCGCTGGCCGTCGGGACGCACACGCTCAACATCGAGATGCAGGGCGAAGACGGCCAGTACGGCCCCGTTTCCACCGCTGCCCTTACCGTGGTCGCGCCGCAAGCGGCGCGCATCGTGCGCATCCAGAGCGGCGAAGTGCAATTGGGTGCCAGCGCGCCGGTGGCCGTGGTAGCCACGGACGGCGCCTTCGACAACGCGGTAGAAGAAGTGGTGAAGGCGGCTCTCGCCTCCGGCGCGATAGTCGGTCCCCTCACGCTCAAGATCCGCTTGCGCGGCGAAGATGGCCAGTTCGGACCGGATTTCACGAGTGTCCTAACCGTCATCGCGCCTTTGTCGGCGCGCGTGGTGCGCATTCAGAGTGGCGAAGTGCAGCTCGGTGCCAGCGCGCCGGTGCCGGTAGTCGCTACGGATGGTTCGTTCGACGAGGCCGTGGAAGAAGTCGTCCGCGCTGCCCTTGCTTCGGGGGTGGTGGCCGGGCCGCTGTCCCTCAAAATTCGCTTGCGCGGCGAAGATGGGCAGTTCGGCCCCGACTTCACGAGTGTTCTGACCGTCATTGCGCCGCTCACGGCGCGTACGGTTCGCATCCAGAGCGGCGAAGTGCAACTCGGCGCGGGTGCGCCAGTACCGGTAGTCGCTACCGATGGCGCATTCGACGAAGCGGTGGAGGAAGTAGTACGAGCCGCCTTAGCTTCTGGCGTAGTGACGGGGCCACTAACGCTCAAGATTCGCCTGATGGGCGAAGACGGCCAGTTCGGCCCCTACTTCACGAGTGTTCTGACCGTCATTGCGCCACTCACGGCGCGTACGGTTCGTATCCAGAGCGGCGAGGTGCAACTCGGCGCGGGTGCACCGGTGCCCGTAGTCGCTACGGATGGTTCGTTCGACGAAGCCGTCGAAGAAGTAGTACGAGCTGCCTTAGCTTCTGGCGTAGTGACGGGGCCACTGACGCTCAAGATTCGCCTGATGGGCGAAGACGGCCAGTTCGGACCATACTTTACCAGCGTCCTGTCCGTAGTAGCCCCGATGACGGCCCGCTTGGTCCGAATCCAGGAAGGCCGGATGTGGTGGGACGCCGACCTGGCGAACGCGGTAGCGATGCTCATCGTCAACGGCAATCTCAACCCGGCCGTGGCAACTGCCACCGGCGTATTGCCGCTGGGGTCGTTGGCGCCGGGCCCGCACGCGCTACGCGTCCAGCTCAAGGGCGACGACGGCCAGTGGGGCAATACCTTCACCTCGGCCGTAACCGTGACGCCTTGTACCGCCCCGGCCACGCCGGTGGCGTCGGCCACCTCAACCGTACTCACCGTCGGTCAGACCATTAACCTAAGCGCAACGATAGTCAGCGGGGCGACCTACGAATGGCGCGGCCCCAACGGATTCACCAGCACGTTGCGGACACCTTCGATCACGAACGCCCAAGTAGCTGCCAGTGGCACTTACTGGGTAAAAGCAGTTGGGGCCAGCCCCGATTTCTGCCCCTCGCCCGAGGATTCGGTAAACGTAACGGTGCTCCCACCGGTGACCATTACGACTGATGCTATCGCGCCAACCTCGCTGTGCGCGGGCGTTTCGTTCAGCGTTGGCTATAATGTAACCAGCGGCACCCTGAACGCGGGCAATCAATTCCGCGTCCAGCTCTCCGACAACAGTGGCGACTTTACGGCCGCCACCGTCATCGGTGGCCCGGTCAGCAGCATCGCTACTAATGGCTCAATTCCGGTGACGATTCCAGCTGGCACCGCGACCGGCACTCAGTACCGGATTCGGGTTATCGCCTCCGCGCCCGCCACCAATGGCGCCAACAACGGCGCGGCGCTGACCATCACCACGCCGTTTACTGCGACGGCCACCGCCACCCCGGCCAGCCTGCTGGTGGGAGGCACTATCACGTTCGGTGTAACCGGCGCCCCCACCGGCGCCACCTACGTCTGGACCGGGCCGAACGGCTTTACCTCTGCTTCAGCCTCCCCGACGATTCTGAACGCCACCACCGCCGCCACCGGTACTTATAGCCTGACGGTGACCAAAGGCGGCTGCCAGAGCACGAGCACTGTAAGCGTGCAGGTAGTCGATTGCACCACCAACCTGGCAGCAGGGCTGCCGGCGGGCAACTACATCAGCAGCGGCAATCCGCAAGTCATCTACAACGGTGGCTCTTACGTGAACCCCGTTGCGTCTAACTCCAACGCCACGCTCCGTCCGGAGGTCAAGCTGGACCTGGCCACTACGGTGGGGCAGCTGACGTACACCTTTCGCCGGCCAGCCAGTACCATTACCGCCGCGTTTTATTACCTGCGCGTAGAGGTATCCTCTAACAACGGGTTGAGCTTTACGGCGGTAGATGAAGTGAATCCGCTGGATTTACCGATCAATACGACCGTTACGCTGACGCGCTCCTTTGCCCCGCAAGCTGGTATTACGGACGTACGCCTAGCGATCTCTACGCACGGCGGCTTTACGCTCTCCGACCTGCGCGTGGGTGCCTGCTCCGGCCCCTACATCAGCAGCTTTACACCCGCCACCGGCCCGGCCGGTACTAGCGTAACATTGACGGGCGCCAACCTGACCGGCGCCACGGCCGTGGCGTTTGCGGGGGCGAATCTGGACCTCGGCACCACCCCGGCGCCCGGCTTCACGGTGAACGGCGCGGGGACGCAGATCACAGTCAACGCCCCAGTTGGCGGCGAGCGCGGTCTGATTCAGGTAACGACGCCCAGCGGGGTGATTTATACCGGCTCGGCCTACGTCTACCCCATCGGCCTTGCCACGGGCGCTATCGCCCCCACTACCTACTGCGTAGGTGCGAGCGTCAGCGTCCCGTTCACGGTTTCTGCCGGTCCGTTCAATGCCGGCAACATCTTTACGGCGCAGCTGGTCGATTCGCTCGGCACGGTGCTCGGCACCATCGGAACCCTGACGGGCACCACTAGTGGCACCATCAGCGGCACCATTCCTGGTGCGGCAGCTTATTCACAGATCCACCGGATTCGGGTCCTCGCCTCAAACCCGGCCACCACGGGCACCGTCAACGCGCAGGACCTGACGATCATCAACCTCATCACGGGTACCAGCGCTATCAGCAACTCGCCGGTGGCTACCGGTGGTACCGTGCAGTTCGACGTGACCGGCATTCGTTTCGCTGGCTCGAACACGTACGTGTGGAGCAAGATCAGCGGGGGCGGCACGTTCTCGTCCTCGCTGCGCAACCCAACGATTCCGAGCGCGACGACGGCCAACTCGGGCACCTATCAGGTGGTTATCTCGCGCGGTGGCTGCTCCTCTACTCTTACGGTAGCGGTAACAGTTAATCCACCGGCCGGCACGATCACGGCCGTTGGTCCGATCTCACCAACCAGCTACTGCGCCGGCACTGCCATCAGTGTCCCCTACACGGTGGCGGGAGCATTCACGGGAGGTAACGTCTTCACGGCGCAGCTTTCCAACGCCGCCGGCTCGTTCGCGTCGGGCGTACAGACCCTCGGCAGCGTGACCAGCACCGCCAGCGGCACCATCAGCGGAACGATTCCGGCCGGCACGGCCGCCGGGACCATCTATCGCGTCCGGGTGCTTTCAACGACCCCAGCGAATACCAGTGCTGACAACGGGGTGGATCTGACCATCGTGGCACCATTCACGGTGGCGACGACCTCCACGCAGTTTGTGGCTGCGGGCGGCACGATCAGCCTGAGCGTGACTGGCGCGCCCACTGGCGCCACCTACGCCTGGACGGGACCAAGCTTCACGTCAGCCAGCCCCGCCCCCACCATTTCGATGGCGACGCTGGCAATGACCGGCACCTACTCGGTGACGGTGAGCAAGGGCGGGTGCAGCTCCACCACCAGCACTTACGTGCGGGTATTCGACTGCTCGACCACGAACCTCGGCGCTGGCCTGCCAGCCAGCCAATACTTCGCTTCCAGCACGGGCGGCGGCTCGGCCCAGAGCGCCTTCAACGGCGGCCTCTGGAACGCGGGCGGCTTCGCGCCGGCCTTCGTTGGGGTTGACTTCGGCGTGAGCGTTTCGCTCAATAACGTGACGCTGGTAGCGAATATGGCGCCGAGCGGCGCGGTCAACCACGTCATCGAAACCTCGCCGGATATGATGATCTGGACGGCAGTCGCTTCCATCAGCGGCAACGTGACGAGTGGCCAAACGCTGTTCCGCTCGTTCGCGCCGGTAACGGCCCGCGCGCTGCGGATTCGCTCGATTTCTTCGCCGTCGTGGATTGCCTGGAACGACATCCGCGTTAGCAACTGCGCGCCGTATATCATCAGCTTCACGCCCCCGGCCGGCCCCAGCGGTACGAGCGTGACGATCACGGGCGGCAACTTCACGGGTGCTAGCGGCGTGGCCTTCAATGGCACCGCCGCGCCCGGCTTCGTAGGGAACGGCGCGGGCACCAGCATCACGGTGAACGCGCCGGCCGCCGGCTCCACCGGGTTGATTACGGTAA
>JBKJUQ010000432.1:0-13697 GCA_046590685.1 Hymenobacteraceae bacterium | reverse complement strand
CTCCATCGTCTCCACGTTCATCGGCGCGGTGACGTGCGTGCAGATCGCCTACAACTTCACTAACCCGCTGATTCCGTACTCAGTCATCGGGTTTATGGTGCGCGAGATGACGATTCTGGAGCTGGCGCCTACCATCACGAGCATCGTGCTGGCGGGCAAAGTCGGCTCGTCCATCGCGGGCTCGCTCGGCACGATGCGCGTCACGGAGCAGATTGATGCCCTGGAAGTGATGGGCATCAACTCGGCGTCGTACCTGGTGCTGCCGCGCATCGTGGCGGCGATTCTGGTGTTTCCGCTCCTGGTAGTGCTGGCCATGACGCTCGGCATTCTCGGCGGCTACTGGGCCGGCTCGGCCAGCGGCGCGATGACGGGCGATCAGTTCATCGAGGGTATCCGGATTGATTTCGTGCCCTATAACATCGTCTTTTCCCTCATCAAAGCAACGGTTTTTGGCTTTTTGGTTTCGGCTATTTCTTCCTACCAAGGGTTTTTCACCCGGGGTGGCGCGCTCGAAGTAGGCGCCGCGTCAACCAAAGCCGTTACGGCCTCCGTGATCGCTATTCTGATTGCCGACTTCGTGCTCGCGCAGCTGCTGCTGTGAGTTTTGGTAGTTGGTACTTGGTATTTAGTACTTGGTACTTGGACTGCGCGGATTGAAATTATCAAATACTCTGTACTAAATACCAAGTACCAAGTACTAAGTACCACCCTACCCAATGATCGAAATTCACAACATCAAAAAGTCGTTCAACGGCACGGAGGTGCTTAAGGGCATCAGCTGCGTGTTCGAAACGGGCAAGACGAACCTGCTGCTCGGCGGGTCGGGGACGGGCAAATCGGTGTTGTTGCAATGCATCGTGGGGCTCCAAAAGCCCGATGTGGGGTCCGTGACCTTCGACGGCAAATCCTTCACGAACAACAAGGTCGAGATTCGGCAGGAGATCCGGCGCGAGATCGGGATGCTGTTTCAGGGCGCAGCGCTGTTCGACTCGATGACCGTGTTCGAGAACACCGAATTTCCGCTCAAGATGCTCAAGCCCGAAATGACCTTCGGCGAGCGCAAGGACCGCGTAGAGGAAGTGCTCAAGCGCGTCGGGCTCGACCACGCGGCCAACAAGCGGCCGTCCGAAATCAGCGGCGGCATGAAAAAGCGCGCCGGGGTGGCCCGCGCCATCGCGCCCAACTGCAAGTACCTGTTCTGCGACGAGCCCAACTCGGGCCTCGACCCGCTGACGTCGATCAAGATCGACGAGCTGATTTACGAGATCACCCAGGAATACAACATCACCACCGTCGTCATCACCCACGACATGAATTCGGTGATCGAGATCGGTGATCACATCATCTTTCTCCACCAGGGCCTCAAGCTCTGGGACGGCGCCAAGGAAGACATTATGCGCACGTCGGTGAAGGAGCTCAACGAGTTCATCTTCTCCAACTCGCTGATGCGTGCCGCGCGCCGCGTCGAAGACGAAGGCGGCGATCTCGACGACCCGGTCGCCGATTTCGAGCACCCAGCGGACCCGGCGGCGGCCAAGTAACCGCTTTACGTTAGCGCGTTTAGCGCCCCAGCAGCCGCGCCACGTATTTCCCGACGATATCAAACTCCAGGTTCACCGCGTCGCCGGGGCGCAGGTGGCGTAGGTTAGTGTGCTCCCAGGTGTACGGAATCAGCTCCACGGAAAAGAAATCGGCGCCGGAATCCACTACCGTTAAACTCACGCCGTTGAGCGTGATGGAGCCTTTTTCGACCGTGATGCGGCCCGCGCCGGCTTCGTGCCCAATCTCCAGCCGCCACGAGCCTTGCCGATCGAGCACGCTCCGCAGGGTGCCGGGGGCATCGACGTGGCCCTGCACGATGTGGCCGTCGAAGCGGCCGGTGGCGGGCATACACCGCTCCAAGTTGACTTCGGTGCCCGGCGCCCACTGGTACAGCGCCGTGCGGCCCAGCGTCTCCTGAATCGCGGTGACACGGTACGTCTGCGCGGCGGCATCCACCGCCACCACCGTCAGACACACGCCATCGTGGGCGACGCTCTGATCAATTTTCAGCTCCGGCGCCAGGGCCGCACGCAGGGTAAAATGCCGGTTAGTGCCCTCATCTTCCGCCGCGACGACGGTACCGAGCGTTTCAATAATACCAGTGAACATAGACGGGATTAGAGCTTCGTTTCTACCACCTGTACCACGCGCCAGCGCTTGGCTTCCGGATCGGTGGCGTCGAGCAGGTAGGCCACCACGTGCGCCGGACGCGTCGCCCACGGCGCATCGGGCAGCGGGTAGCGCAGGTACGTCGCCACCGACTGGCCGGCCACGGGCGCCACGGCGTTTAGGGTGCCGAAGGTAGTGAGCGGCGCGTCGCGCAGGATGTGGCGGTGCAGATACCGCGGAATGTCGGACGGCGCGGGCAGCGCATAATCTTTCTGGGCGCGGGTGAGGGTGTCTTCCACGTAATTGAGGACGAGCCGGTACGAGCGTCCGGGTTGCGCGACGAGGTACTTCGAGGTGATTTTCAGGCGCAGCGCTCGGCTCGGCTCGGCGCGTAGCGCCGTCAGGATCAGCTGCTGCTCGGGCAGGCGGGCGGTCTGCGCGGCCACCAGCGCCGGCCACGCGCCCAGCGCCTGCACGGGCGATGCGCTCGCCGTCGGTGGCGTCCGATTGATCATTCCCTGCGGCAAGCCCGCGTTGTCGATGCTGAACACCCGGTTGAGCTCTTCACCGGCGGGGGTACGAAACTCGTAGCGATAGCCGGCCTTAACCGTATCGGCGAAGTAGCCGACGTGCGCGGCGACGACCACCAGCGTATCACCGAGCTGCGCCTGTAGCTCCTGAATCTTGTCGGCCGCGCGCGGGCAGTTGCCGCAGGTGTGGCCGGTGTAGTCCTCAATCAGCACGCGCTGGCGCGGCGTGGCGTGGCCCGGCTCCGCGAGCCAACGGGCTTCGGCCGAGTCGAGGGCGAGCGTATCGCGGCGGCCCGCCGACTCCACGGTGCGCGGCGGCACGGGGTACTCGACAACGTCGCACCCCGGCAGCAGGCCCAAGCCAACCGTAGTCAGCAGCACGCCCAGCAGCATCGTGGCGAACGAAAAACGCAGCTTATTCATAGTATGCGTAACCCGCAATCGCGGGAAAAAGATTGGAGAACGACGATCAGAATGCGCTGGTGATCGAGAGCGACGCGCCGTTGGAAGCCGGCACGAAGCGGCAGACCCCGCCCACACACACGATGCCCGCGCGCTGGCGGCCGTACCCGAGGGCAATGCGGGTGGTGCCGCCCACGTACCCCACCTGCCCGCCCACGTAATGCACGCGCTGCGCGACGACGTGATTGCCGTAGTTGTACTGGTCGTAGATCGTCGCGAACCAGTGCGGCGAATACGTGTACTCCACGAGGCCCATCGCCCAGGAGCCCAAGTCCTGCTTGGTTTGCAGGGTCTGCGCTTCCACTCGAATGCTGTGCTTCGGCGAAAGCTTGTGGAGCCCGTCGAGGATGAAGATATCGGCGTTGACCGTCCCGTACTCCGTCAGCCCCTGGATGGCGTCCTTGTTGTATTTAAGGTGCAGGTACATCGCGTTGAGCTTCCAATGCGGCGTAAAGCGGCGGTGAAGCTCGACGTTGAAATCGCGGAAC
This sequence comes from Hymenobacteraceae bacterium, assembly GCA_046590685.1. Taxonomy (GTDB): domain Bacteria; phylum Bacteroidota; class Bacteroidia; order Cytophagales; family Hymenobacteraceae; genus JANNMJ01. Next base: position 10,066 of record JBKJUQ010000432.1, on the reverse strand, counting down.
AGCACCTGACTGCCGGGCTTGAAAAAGCTCGACGAATAGCCCAGTCGCCGGGTGGCGCCATCGTCGAGCAGCTGGCGGTCGATGCCGTTGACGGCGGAGAAATTGACCGTTACGTCGGTACCGTAAGCGCCGCCCCAGCTGCCTTTCGGCGCGTGGTAATTCACTTCGGCCTGCAAGGCCATCTCGCCGAGCGGCTGGGTGGCGTACGGGTAGATCGTGCCGGCGAGCGCGTAAGTATGCTGGCGCGTAAGGGCCGGCAGAAAATTGAGCTGGCCGTAGTTGCCCGTAGTATTGCGGTCGACGCGGAAGTCGAAGTTATCGACCCGCTTGGCGGACAGCAAAAGCCCCAGATTGCGGCCGCTCCAGGTGCCCGTGATGAGCGCCGTGCGGCCGGGCCGGTAGATGTACCCGTTGACCAGGCCGGGATCGTTGACTTTCTCGCCATACTCGGCGTTGAGGGCAAAGCCCCCGTTAGTTAGTGTGATGCGCCCGGCAGCGGCCCCCACGTTTTCGGGGATCACGAGGGCGGGGTCGTCGTCGGCCTGGTACTTCGACACGAACGAGCCGCCCACCGTCAGGCGCGTAGCCGCCGAGTCGAAGCCCGGCAACAGGTCGTTGAGGCTGATTTCGGCATCGGCCCCGCGCACGAGGGTCGGGCTCCGGTCGAAGAAAAAACGCTGTCGACCCACCAGCCCCGTCAGACGGACACCGCGGTGGGGCGTCAGGCGCACGCGCAACCCATCGAGGGAGTTGTCGATGCCGAGGTTGCGCTCCTCGTAGGCCCTAAAGATGAGGCCGTTGCCGAACTGCTCGTAGAAATTGCCGACCGTCACCTGCAACCGATCGGCGGAATACGTGGCAAAACGGTACGCGATGCCCTGCCCGCGGTAGCGGCTATCGAACCCTTGAAGCGGCGCCAGGTAGGCTTCGTAGCGTACGCCCGCCGAAAACCGCCCGCTGGTGAGCAGCAGGTTAGCGAAGGTGTTGCTCAGTATCCGTTCCGGGACCACCGGCGCGCCAATCAGCGGATCGGGTTTGTAGGTCTGTACGTCGGTTTGGAAGTCGCCGTGGATTGCGATGCCAGGCGCGGGCGCATCCTGCGCCCGCGCGGCGAAGGTTGCCAGCAGCAGCGCCCCCAAGGTCCCATAAGTCCAGTTGCCAGGCCGTCCCATTTATTCCGTAATCGGCTGATTGGCGGCGACCTGCTTCACCAGCTCGCGTAAGTGCGCCTCGTCGCCTTCCTGGTAGGCGTTATGCTGCCAGACGATCTCGCCAGCGCCATTAAGCAAAAACGTATGCGGCACGTTGTTGACGTTGAGGGCCCGCTTGAGATCCTGATTCTGGTCGAGATACACGGCGTATTCCCAGCCTTTGCCGCGCACCAGCGGCGCCACCTTCGCGGCGTTGCGGGCGTCGTCGATACTGATCGCCACCAGCCTCACGCCGGATTCCCGTTGCCAGTCAGCGTATTCTTCGGCGATATTGGTCAGCTCGGCGATGCACGGCTTGCACCACGTCGCCCAGAACGAGACGATCGTGGGCTTACCCGCCGACGCGGTGGCGAGCGTGGCCGCGCTCACGGCTTGCCCGTCGAGCGTGCGGATAGTGACCGCTGGCAGCGACCGAGCCACCAGCTTGGGGGCATCGGCGGTAGGCGCCTGCGCGCGGGTGGGTACGGTCGCCAAGGTGGTCAGGCCGACCAGGGTCAACAGCAATAATCTTTTCACGAGCTGACAGACGTGAAAATGAAAGAAACCTGACAGCCGGGCGGAGGGCGACGTCAATTCAGGAGAAGTCGTTCTGAAAGATGCGGCTCTCGCCTGCTCCTACTGCACGGCCAACCGCCGGGTCAACACCCGCGTGCCGGCCGTTAGCTGCACGATGTAGAGGCCCGGCGTGGCGCCGGGCAGCGCGAACGACAGCGCGTGCCGGCCAGCTCCCAACGGACGAACGGGCTGAGTGAGCACCACGCGCCCGAGGGCGTCGAGTACAGTGAGGGTAACCGGCGCCGGGGCGGGGAGGGTGAGGTACACGATGGTGAAGTCGGCGGCGGGCACCGGGTTGGGAGCCAGCTCGGCGGTTAGTAGCAGGGCCGGGGCCAGAGGGGCCGTGCCCAGCACGCTGCCAGGCCCAAAGCGCGCCACCTGAATGACTTCGGCGAGCAGGGCCGTAGCCGAAGGCGCCGAGAACTGCACGAATGCTACCCCTTCGAGCGAGTCGAAATGCTCCACGGTGTGGCCCGCCGGGAAGACGTAGCTGTACGGGATGCTCAGGGGCTGCTCGGGCAACAAATCGGCCGTGAGCTGCTTGGTGAGGATGATCTTCTTCGCCACGTCGTAAAACTCCGTTTGGCCGTTGGTCGTCGCGTTGCCGGTCGTGCGGCGCTCCGTAGCCACGATACAGCGTGTACGCGCGGCCGGGCAGAAAGCGCGTCGGCGTGACGGTGATAACGTCCCTGATCGTGGCGCCGCCCACGCGGCACGTGCCCATCAGCTCCACATACGTTGGGGGCGTTTCAAGTACGGTCATTATTTGACGATTCTCCGCTACTACCCCACGCCTGCGCCGTGCCGGCAAATCGCGTATATTTGACCGTCCACCGCTTTTCCCGGTCGGACGCTCTAGTTATGCTGCTGCGTAGCTCGCTTCTTACGACGGCCATCGCGCTACTGGCCCCGGCGGTCAGCGCCCTGCCTCTTTCTTTTTCCAGCGGCCCGAGCCTGACAGTCGTTGGCGGCTACGCCCAAACGGCGCCGCTGGCTGCGTTGATTGGCCTCACCAACACGGGCCCGCTGCCCCTCATGATCGGGGTAGAGCGGCAAATCCGGGCGGAAGTGAGCGGCTCGGAAAACAACTTCTGCTTCGGCGTCGGCTGCTACCCGCCCAACGTGAGCGTGGCGCCCCAGCCCATCAGCCTGACGGCGGGCGCGACGGACAATTCGTTTATCGGCGACTACCTCCCCAATGGCCAGGCGGGCGTAACCCGCATCCGCTACGCGTTCTACGATTTCGCCAGCACGACGGGTCAGGCCACCGATACGGCGTACGTCACCGTCACCTTCGATGCTTCCCAGCGCGTTACGGGCCTCGCCGCCGAGCTGGCCGCCAGTTTTCTGCTGAGCGCACCGGTTCCAAACCCGGTAACGGCGGGGACCGACGTCCTCCTCATCCTCGCCGCCGACGCGCCGCGCGCCGCCACCGTGCGCCTCGTCGATTTGCGCGACGGCCGCACGGTACGCACGATCAGCTGCGGGCCGCTGAGCTGGGGCGGTATGCTGCCACCCACTCCGACCGGCGGCGGTGACCCGGCGGTTGGTTCGGGTCCGCGTGGTAGTAACTGCGGCGGGACTCCGCCTCCTCCCCCACCCCCCACCATCGCGGTCGGTGGCTGCTACTCCCCCGGCGAGGCCAGCCCCTCGCATGTCGTCCGCCTCTCCACGGCGGGGCTCGCGGCCGGCGTCTACGGCTGCCTGCTGGTGGATGAGCGGGGCCGGGGTCGCGCGCTGCGCCGCCTGGTGGTTCAATAACCCATCCGGTCCCTTAACTCGGGGCGCCGTCGCGACTACCCGGGACTGGGCAGTCGGTTTCCTACCATTCACGTTCCTAATTGATGACCGATTCCCTGGCCGCCGCGCCAAACCGCCAGATCACGCTCCGCTTCCTGGCGGAGCCGAACGACGTCAACTTCGGCGGCAAAGTCCACGGCGGCACCGTGATGAAGTGGATCGATCAGGCTGGCTACACCGCCGCCACCGGCTGGAGCGGGCAGTACTGCGTAACGGTATACGTCGGCGGCATCCGATTTCACCGTCCGATCCGCATCGGCGAGCTCGTGGAGGTCACGGCGCGCGTGATCCTGACGGGCACTACGAGTATGCACCTGACGGTGGATGTGGCCGCCGGCGACCCCAAAACCCGCGCCCTGCGCCCTACCACGCACTGCGTCATCATTTTTGTAGCCGTCGATGCCGACGGCAAGCCGACCCCGGTACCCGCCTGGGTGCCCGCCACGCCCGAAGATGCCGGCCTGGCCGACTACGCCCGACGCTTGATGGCGCTGCGCGAAGGCATTGAGCAGGAGATGAGTCGCTTCGTGTAAGCCGCGCCCCTACCCTTCCCCCACGGCGCGCACTATCACCAGATCTTCCGACACGTCGTCGCCGAGCACGAACCGTTTCCGGCCGACTTCCGCAAACCCCCACGCCCGGTAGAAGCGCAGCGCGAGGTGGTTGTCGGGCCACACGCCCAGCCAGAGCGTTTGGTCGCCCTGGTGGCGAGCGGCCGTCAGCGCCGCGGCCATCAGGGCGGCGCCGACGCGGTGCCGGTGCCACGCGTGGCGCACGTAGAGGCGCACCATCTCCAGCGGCGCGGGGCCCGTCACGCACGCGGGCGGCGGGTAGCGCAGCAGATGCGCGTACCCCACGGGCTCGGATACGCCGGGCGCCTCGGCCAACAGCACGGTGCCGCGCGGGTCGGTCAGCTCGGCGAGCTGCTGCCGCGGGCCGAACGCTTCCGCCAGGTAAGCGGCCAGATCGGCGGGGGTGTTGTGGGGCGCCCACGTTTCGGCGAACGTGGCGGCGCCCACGGCCGTCAGGGACGCGGCATCGGCGGGCGTGGCGCGGCGGATGGTACAAGTAGAGAGCGGGGCCGGCATTGGTACGCGAAGGTAGGGGGCCGCCAGATTGACCGACGGGAGCCACGGCCGTAGTTTTGGCGCGCCGGGTTCGCAGCCATCGCCTCATTGCGCCCGGCTTCGGAAGTATGCAACCTTCTTTCCGGTGCTGGTGGCCGCTCGCGGCCCTGCTGCTCAGCGGCCCGACCGCCTGCGGACAGGCCAGCAAACCGCTTTCGCCCAGCGACATTGACCGGCTGCCGAGCGCGGCGGCCGATGCGCGCCTGACCTATGGCCCCGAGCCGGAGCAGTTCGGCGAGCTGCGCCTGCCGGCGGGCAGCGGCCGGGTGCCGGTCGTGGTCGTCATCCACGGCGGGTGCTGGGTGGCGGAGATGGCGACCCTCCAAAACTCGCGCGCCCTGGCCGACGCGCTGCGCCGCGAGGGGCTCGCGACCTGGAACATCGAGTACCGCCGCCTCGGCTCGCCCGGCGGCGGCTGGCCGGGCACGTTCCGCGACGTCGGCACGGCCGTCGATTACGTGCGCACCCTGGCCCGGCAGTACCCGCGCCTCGACACCACCCGCGTGGTAGTGGTGGGCCACTCGGCGGGCGCCCACCTGGCGCTCTGGGCAGCGGCGCGGGCGAAGCTGCCCGCTGGCAGCGCCATCCGGACGCCCGGCGCGCCGCTGCGGCCGTGCGGCGCGGTGGCGCTCGACGGCCCGCCCGACCTGGCGCCGTTCGTGGGCTTGGATGCGGAAGTGTGCGGGGCACCCGTGATCACTCAGCTACTGGGCGGCGCGCCCGACGCGGTGCCCGAGCGCTGGCACGATGCCTCGCCCGCCGCGCTGCTGCCCTTCGGGGTGCCCACCCGGCTGGTGGCCGGCACGCCCAACGGCATGATGGTCGCCGAGGCCTGCCGCGCCTGGGAGCAGCAGGCCCGGGCCGGCGGCGATACGGATGCCCGTTACGTGCCGGTGCCCGGGGCAGGGCACTTCGAGGTCATCGCCCCTACCGGCGCGGCGTACGCGGCGGTACTCGCCAGTGTACGGGAGCTGGCCAGGCTCCCCCCGGCAACTCACCCATCCGGCACCACCAGGCCGCACCACGCCCGGTCCAAAACGCATCGCGCCACGCCGGCCCGCTAACCATCGCCAACGCGGCGAGCCTCCACTCACCGCCCAAACGGGCAGGTAAAAGGTCAGATGGGCGGCCCCGAACCTCGGCCCGGCCCGCGCGGTTACCGGGCCGCCGTACTTTTGCGGGGCCCGGCCACGCCCGGCCGTTCCATTTTCTGTTTCTAGCTTTCCCATGGCAATGTACCCCGAATATATGGTGACCCCGATCCGCCAGGATCTCGTGGGCGCCGGTTTTGAGCAATTGATGACCCCCGACGAAGTGCGCGCCGCCCTCGGCCCCGACTCGGGCACCGTCCTGGTCGCCGTCAACTCCGTCTGCGGGTGCGCGGCGGCCAAGGCCCGTCCCGCCCTGAAGCTGGCCCTCGGCGCCAGCGCGCACCGTCCGGCCCGCCTCGTGACCGTCTTCGCCGGTATGGAAGGCGACGCCGTGACGGCCGCCCGCGAGTACATGCTCCCATACCCGCCGTCGTCGCCGTGCATCGGCCTGTTCAAGGACGGCGAGCTGGTGCATATGATCGAGCGCCACCACATCGAAGGCAACGACCTGATGCGCATCGTCGACAACCTGCAGGGCGCGTTTGAGCAGCACTGCTAGAACTGAGAACTGAGAGGTGATAACTGGGAGGGGTGAAGCTTTATTTGCTTCCCACCACCAGCGATCAGGCTGGCATAGCAGCAAACGAGGCCCGGCGCGCTGGTGCGCCGGGCCTCGTTGTGTTCAAATTGTTTGGTCGTGGACTATCACACACACTTCTCAGTTCTCAGTTCTCAGTTCAGTCCCACGTCTTCGCGCCGATACACGCCTTCCCAATGAATGAGGCCGGCGGTTTGCTGGGCGCGACGGGCGGCCTCGCTGGGGTGGTCGGCGCGGGCGACGACGGCGAGCACCCGCCCGCCGGCCGTCGTGAGGCTGCCCTCGGGACCCACCGTCGTGCCGGCGTGGAAGACGAGCGTATCGGGCTGGGCCTCGGCCGGGGCGATGCCCGTGATGGCGTGGCCGGTGGTATACGCCCCAGGGTAGCCGCCGGCCGCCAGCACCACCGCGCAGGAAGGGCGCGGATCGGTGTGCATCGTCAGGTAGAGGAGCCGCTTCTGGTGCATCACCTGAAACAGCTCGACCAGATCGGACTTGACGCGCGGCAGGATGGCCTGCGTCTCGGGGTCGCCGAGGCGCACGTTGTACTCGATCACCCACGGATCGTCGCCGACGCGCATCAGGCCGATGAAGATGAACCCCTGGTACGGGATGCCCTCGGCTTTGAGCCCCATGAGCGTGGGGGCGATGATCTCGTTGCGGACGCGCTGCATAAACATCTCGTCGGCGGCGGGCGCGGGCGAGATGGCGCCCATCCCGCCGGTATTCGGGCCGGTATCGCCGACGCCGATGCGCTTGTAATCCTGGGCGGTGGGCAGCATCACGAAGCCATCGCCGCCGGTCAGAATAAACGCCGAGATTTCGGTGCCGGCCAGAAACTCCTCGACCAGCACGGTCTGCCCGGCCGCGCCGAACGCGCCGCCGAGCAGCGACTCTAGCCCCGCTTCGGCTTCGGCGAGGGTGTGAGCCACGATCACGCCTTTGCCCTGCGCCAGGCCGTCGGCCTTGAGCACCACCGGCAGCGGGTGGGCGCGCACGTACGCGCGGGCCGCATCGGCTTCGGCGGCCGTAAACGCGCGGGCCGGCGCCGTGGGGATGCCGTTGCGGAGCATAAACGCCTTCGACCACACCTTCGAGCCCTCCAGACGAGCGCCCGCCTGGCCCGGCCCGACCACGATGACGTGCGCCAGATCGGCCTGGGCGCGCAGCGCATCGGTGACGCCCGCCACCAGCGGCGCTTCCGGCCCGATCACCACTAAGTCGATTCGCCGCTCGCGCACGAACGCCAGCACGGCGGCGGGGTCGCAGGGGTCGAGGTCGGGCACGTTGGTGGCGCCCGCGCGGGCGGTGCCGGGGTTGCCGGGGGCGCAGAACAGCAGCCCACACTGCGGACTCTGGCGCAGCTTCCAGGCCAGCGCGTGTTCGCGCCCGCCGGCGCCGAGGAGAAGAATAGTCATAGGAAGGGAAGCGGGAAGCGCGGTCGGGTGGCTACGGGTCGGTAAAGGTCGCCCGCGCACCGTGAACGGCCGCGACCGCTGGTGGCCCGAGCCGGCAGGCTGCCAGTCAGTACCACCGAACGGCTCGCTAAAGGCGCTGGAAAGGCCGAATAAGCGTTTAGCCGGTCTCACCGCCGACAGAGATCGCCTGCGTCCGCCGGTTTTAGGACCCTGAACCCGCTACCGCCCCGGCCCGGGCGGATGTCCGGGGAGTACGCCGGGAGTACCGACCGGTGGCCCGGCCCGACGGCCGCGCCGCCACCACCCGCCTGGTGCGCTGAGAAGCGGGGTGAAGTAGCGGCTGTTGCTTCCCGACGCGGGTCGGCGCGCGGGGCGGAGCGCGAGTCTCCGGCCCGCGCCCCTTAGGCGGGCAGCGCCCAGCAGAGCGAACCCAAACCGCTGATAAGGCCGGGAGCGGATGGCAGGCCGGGCCGCTCAGCGAAACGCCCCGGCGCCGCACGATGCGGGGTGGGGGCGTTTCGGGTTAGGGACTGAGGTGAGCCGCGCGCCTTAGTTCGCGTACTCGCTCAGGAACTTGACGCGCATCAGGCGCAGGTCTTCCTCGGTGTAGTCGTCGGAGCCGAGCTCCTTGAGGGCTTCGAGGATGCCGTCGCTCGGGGCACTCATGAAGTACTCGTAGACTTCGTCCTGGCGGTCGTCGTCGATCACCTGATCGATGTAGTAGGTCAGGTTGAGGCGGGTACCCGAAAAGCAGATGTGCTCGATCTCGTCGAGCAGCTCAGGGAAGGTCATGCCCTTGGCGGCGGCAATCTCCTCGAGGTCCATCTTCTTGTCGATCTGCTGGATGATGTAAATTTTGTTCTTTGACTTATCGACTGCCGACTTGATCACCACGTCCTTGGCCGTGATGATCTCGTTGTCGGCCACGTAGCGCTTGATGAGGTCGAGGAAGTCTTTGCCGAACTTGGTCACCTTGCCCTGGCCTACGCCGCCCACCTGCGCCAGCTCCGTGATGGAGGTGGGGTACACGGTGGCCATCTCCTTGAGGCTCGGGTCCTGGAAAAGCACGTACGGCGGCAGGTTGAGCTCCTTGGCTTTACGCTTGCGCAGGGCTTTGAGCTGCTCGAAGAGGGCTTCGTCGTGGCCGGCTTCGTGGCGGGCTTCCTCGTCCTTCTCTTCCTGCTGGGCTTCCTGCTCGTAGTCGTGGTCGCGGGCGACGAGCACTGAGTGCGGCGCTTCCACGAAGGCGTGGCCCTTGGCCGTGACGCGTACCACGCCGAAGTTTTCGATGTCTTTCTCGAGGTAGCCGCTGAGCAGCACGTGGCGCAGCAGGGCCTGCCAGTAGGCGGCATCGTGGGTTTTGCCGGCGCCGAACTGCGGGAGCTGGTCGTGGCCGTAGGAGTCGATGTGGGGGTTGTGGAGCCCCATCAGAATCTGGGCGATGTGCTCCATCGTCCAGCGCTCCTGGGTGGCCACAACCGCTTCGAGCGCCATCTTCACTTCGTTCTGCGCCTCCGATTTCTCCTTCGGGTGCAGGCAGTTGTCGCAGAACCCGCAGTCCTTCTCGTAGCTTTCGCCGAAGTAGTGGAGCAGCTGCTTGCGGCGACACACCGACGAGTCGGCGTACGACGCCATCTCCTGGAGCAGCATCCGCGAGTTGTCGCGCTCGGTGACGGGCTTGTCCTTGTTGAATTTTTCGAGCTTGACGATGTCATCGTAGCTGTAGAATAGCAGGCAGTTGCCTTCGAGGCCATCGCGGCCGCCGCGGCCGGTTTCCTGGTAGTAGCCCTCAATGGATTTAGGCGCGTCGAAGTGAATCACGAAGCGCACGTCGGGCTTGTCGATGCCCATGCCGAAGGCAATGGTGGCCACAATCACGTCGCATTCCTCGTTCAAAAACGCGTCCTGGTTGTCGATGCGCACCTGCTGGTCGAGGCCGGCGTGGTAGGGGCGGGCGCGCACGTCGTTCACGCGCAGCAGCGCGGCTATTTCCTCCACCTTCTTGCGGCTGAGGCAGTAAATGATGCCGGCCTTGCCCTTGTGCCCCTTCACGTACTGAATGAGCTGCTTTTTGGTGTTGTGCTTGGCGCGCACCTCGTAGTAGAGGTTGGTGCGATTAAAGCTGGTTTTGAACACCGAAGCATCGTCCATCTGCAGGTTCTTCTGGATGTCCAGCTGCACTTTGGGCGTGGCCGTGGCCGTGAGGGCGATAATGGGCACGTTGCCGCCCAGGTTGTCGATGATGCCGCGAATCTTGCGGTACTCG
>JBKJUQ010000331.1:0-25537 GCA_046590685.1 Hymenobacteraceae bacterium | reverse complement strand
ATGCCGCCGTAGTTCACCGCGTCGTCGGCCTTGGGGTCGTAGAACGGGGCCTGCAGGATGCCGGCCGGGAACACAATCTCGTTCAGGCTCGGGTTGTAGTAGGCGTTCACCGTGGGCGGCGTCATCCCCCATTCGAGGCGATCGACGGGCTTGCCGAATTTGCTCGAATTGTCGAGCGTGCCCCACTCGCGGGCCCGCAGCACGTTGGCCGCGTAGGAGGTGCGCTCGACTTTGAGCGCCGAGTAGTCCTTCCATTTGTCCGGGTACCCAATCTTGACCGTGAACGAGCGGAGCTTTTTCTGCGCCTCGGTCTTGGTGGCGGGCGTCATCCAGTCGAGCTGGTCGATGCGCTTCGAGAAGGCCAGTTGGAGGTTCTGCACCAGCTCCTGGGCGCGTTTCTTGGCGGCCGGGGTAAAGGCTTTCTCCACGTAAAGCTGGCCGAAAGCTTCGCCCAGGGCGCCGTCGGTGGCGCGCAAAATGCGCTTCCAGCGCGGCTGCATCGCCTTCGCCCCGTTGAGGGTCTTGGAAAAGAAATCAAAGTTGGCCTGCGTGTACGCCATCGGCAGTGTCCCGGCAAACGACGAGAGCAACTTAGCTTTCAGGTACGCCTGCCAGTCGGCGACGGGTACGGTTTTGAGCAGCGTGGAGGCTTCGGCCAGAAATTTAGGCTGGCCGACGATGATCTCTTTCGCCGCGCCGAGCTTGATCTCCTGCAATTGCAGCGCCCAGTTGAAGTTGGGCGCCTGCTTGCTGAGGGCCGCTACTGACATCTTATTGTAGTTGGCGTACGGGTCGCGTAGCTCAACGCGGCCTTTCGACGCGCTCGCCAAGCGCTTTTCGAGGGCGAAAACTGCGTTGGCGTGCTTGCCAGCGTCCGCATCCGACTCGCCCGAGAGCTTGAAGATCTGCGTCAGGTACTTGCGGTACTCGCCGCGCACCATTTCCGACCGCTTGTCGTCCTTGAGGTACATATCCTTGTCGGGCAGCCCCAGGCCACTCTGACCAGCGAAGACGGCGTACTGGGTCGAGATTTTATCGTCCTGCCCCACGCCCAGGTTGAAGAGCGCGCCGGTCCCGATCACCTGATGGCGCGCGAGCACCTTTTGCAGATCGGTCAGATTCTTAATGCTCTTGATGCGCGCCAGCTCACCTTGCAGCGGCTGGAGGCCGGCTTTCTCGATGGCCATCGTATCCATTCCGGCCGCGAAGTAGTCGCCTACTTTTTGCTGATTCGTGCCGGGCGCGCCGGGCGTTTTAGCCGCCGTTTCGAGCAGGTTGCGCAGGATGGCATTGTTGCGATCCGCCAGCTCATTGAACGCCCCCCACCGGACTTCAGCCCCGGGGATCGGGTTATTCTTGATCCAGCTCCCGTTGGCGTACTGGAAAAAGTCGGTGCAAGGGTCTACCGACGTATCGAAGTTTGCCGTGGCGATACCGACGCCCTTTTTCACGGGCGGTGGGGGCGGCGGGGTGGGAGCGGCGGCCATGGGAGCCGCGGCAGGCATGGAGGCTTTGGCGGCCGGCTGCTTGGTCGAGCCGCAGCCCGAACCAATCAGCAACAGGCCCGCCGCGAAAGCGGCCGAGCGAGAAAAAACGATCATACGCAGAAGTTATGGGTAGATGAAACCGATAGTAAAGGTAGGCGGCGGGCAAGCGGGGTTGCATTGGCCGATGGCGTGCGCTGGGGGCTCTACCTTCGGGCAGACACAAGGCTCGCCCCCCCCTCGCTTGACACCCGTTTCCCTTTCCCAACTCTGCGCCGGTATTCAGCTTGCCGTCGAGGAATCCCTGCCCGACGTGTACTGGGTAGTCGCTGAAATCAGCGAGCTCACGGCTCACCGCAACGGCCACTGCTACCTCTCGCTGATCGAGAAGGGTGCGCGCGGCGAGCCCGTGGCCCAGGTACGCGGCACCATCTGGGGCAAGCGCTGGGAAACGATCCGCTATCAGTTCGCTGAGGTCACGGGACAGCAGCTGGCGCCGGGGATGCGCTGCTTACTGGCCGCGACGGTCACGTTTCATCCCCGCTACGGACTGGCGCTCGACGTGCGCGGTGTCGATACCTCCTTCGCCTTGGGTGAGCTGGCCCGGGCCCGGCAAGCTGCCCTCGAAAAGCTGGAGCGGCGCGGGTATCTGGAGCTTAACAAGCGCTTTGAGCTGCCGGTCGTAGTGCAGCGCGTGGCGGTGATTTCGAGCGCCACGGCCGCCGGGTTTCAAGACTTCGAGCACCAGCTTACTGCCTCCGGCTACCGGTTTCACCTCACGTTGTTTCCCGCGGCGGTGCAGGGCGCCGATGCGCCCGCGGCGGTACGGCGCGCGTTGCGGGCGGTGAGTGCGCGGGCCGAAGAGTTTGATGCGGTCGTGGTCATCCGCGGCGGCGGCGCCAAAACCGATCTGGTCGCCTTCGACGACTATTCCCTGGCCGCCGCGCTCGCCCGCTCGCCGCTGCCAGTGCTGACGGGGATCGGCCACGAGCGCGACGAATCGCTCGCCGATCTGGTGGCCCATACGCGGCTCAAGACGCCCACCGCCGTAGCGGCTTTTCTCATCGAGCGCGCCCAGCAGGCCGAAGCGTGGCTCTACCACGTCGCCGGTCGGGTACGAGCTGCCGCCGAAGCCCGGCTTGCCGCTGAACACCGGCGCTTCGACGGGCCCGTCCAGCGCCTGCCCTTGCTGGTGCGCGGCCGGCTAAGCAGCGAGGAAAGCCGCTTTGCGCTGGCCCAAGCCCGGGTTCACGCCGTCGACCCCGCCCGTCTGCTGGCTCGGGGCTACACGCTCACGACCCGGCCTGACGGCCGGCCGTTCCGCTTCGCCGCCGACGTGGCCGCCGGCGACGAGCTGCTGACGCACTTCGCCGACGGAGCCGTGCGCAGCCGGGCGGTCTGAAGTCGCTCAATTTTCATCGCAGAAATCACCACTCTTCTTACGCCATGACTTACGCCGCTCTCACCGCTGAGCTTGACGCCTTACTCCACGAGCTGGAGCACACCCCTGATTTGCCCCTCGACGAGCTAACCCAAAAAGTGCAGCGCGCCTACGCGCTCATCGGCGAAGGCCGCGAACAGTTGCGCGCCGCCGAGGAAGCCGTCACGCGCGTGATTGACGATTTCGATGGGCCCAATGCGGAGGAGGCCGACGACGAAGACGATGACGATGACCTCGCCAACCCGAACGCCGAGCTCGACGGCCAGGACGACGAATAATCTTCGCCGTCCTGGCCGTGCGGACCGTAGTACCGCGCGCCGGCCGTTTCCCTTCAAACTGGTCCACCTTCCATGGACGAATTCCTCCTCGCCCGTACCATTGCCACCTTGCGCCAGCTTCCGCCCGAGCAGTTGCGGACCGTGGCCGAGTTTGCCGAGTTCGCGCGGCAGCGGGCGGGCGATGTAGCGTCGGTAGCACCAGTCGGGGCCGCAACGCCGCTGGTTACTCCGCCCGCCACTACACCCACCGCCGCACCCTCTACTATTGCCCCAGCTACTCGCCCACCAGCGTCGATACCTGCTGCCGCGCTTCCCGCTCCGCACCCAGCCCCCGATTGGGAGCGGTTCGCGGGCGAGAACGTCGCCGCGCGGCTCGGAATCGCGGCGCTGGTGCTCGGGGTGGGCTTCTTTATCAAGTATGCCTTTGATTCCGACTTGCTCGGGCCGCTCGCGCAGGTGCTCGGGGGCGTAGCAATCGGATTCGTCCTGATGCTGACCGGCCATTGGCAGCGCCGCTCAGTGCCCTCATTGGCCAGCGTGCTCACGGGTGGCGGCATCGCGGTGCTCTACCTGAGCGGTACGCTCGCGTTTCAGCAATATCAATTGATCTCGCAGTCGGTGGCTTTTGGGCTGATGGCGCTCGTGACGCTACTCGCTGGCGCGCTGGCCGTTCACTACGATCGCGCCGAGTTGGCCGTAGTGGCGCTCGTCGGTGGGTTTGCCGCCCCCCTGCTGCTGCGCACTGGCGTAGCGCGCTGGCCTGCGCTCTTCACGTACGTGTTACTGCTCGATGCCGGCGCGCTCGTACTCGCGCTGTACCGGCGCTGGCCGGCACTCGCGCGGGTGGCGTGGCCGGCTACGGCCGTGCTTTTCGGGGGCTGGCTGGTCAATCAGGTGGTGGGTCAGCCCCAGCCCATCGTGGCCGGGCCGCTCGGATTCGGGGCAGCGCTGGTCGCGCTGTTTCTGGCGTATAATGTGGGGTGGGCTCACCGTGGACGTGGGCTGACGACGCCCGTCGATCGGTTGCTGGTACTGGCGCAGGCGGCGGGCGCGGCGCTGGCCGGCGAAGTTCTCGTCGCGCACTGGTCCGATCCTGTAGCACCCACCGGGCTGTGGTTTAGCCTGACGGTTGCATTCGCCGCGGCGGGCCAGCTGGCGCGGCTTGTCCCAACCAACGGTAAGGCAACAGTGGCCGATAACGCCTTGGCAGATGCTCTCTGGACCGCTGCCCTCGGGCTGCTGACGGTCGGCGTGGCGATGGTGTTTTCGCGCTTCACGCTCACGCTGGTCTGGGCGCTCGAAGCCCTGGCGCTGCTCGCGGTCGGTCTCCGCCTGAAGGCGCGTCGCGTCCGCGTGACCGGCCTGGCGCTCTTTGCGCTCACGATCGGTAAGCTCGTCGTGCTCGATGCGTGGGCGTTTTCGCCGGGACAGCGAGTGGTAGCGTTTGGGGTGGTGGGGGCGCTGCTGCTGGCCGGCTCCTTTCTTTACCAGCGGCTGCGCGAGCTGGTGGAAGCGGAGCCGACGACAGAGTAAGAACGGAGAAAATCTCCCGACTCCCGGAAAAGCAAACTGTCGGCAATCGGGTTTACTCCGCGCCACGGTTCCCGGCAGCGGAAGACAGCGCTGGTTCCGACCTTTGTGCGAGCGCAACGGCCTCCATTGCGGCCTTTATTTTATCTTGACCACTCCACAGGAAATTGAGCTATCGTTAGCACCCGAAGTCGCCTACGACGACGACGCCTGCCAGCGCGCGCTGCTGGCGCACGTTGGTCTGGTGCCCGGTGAGGCCGACTACGTGCACGTACTACGGCGCTCGCTCGACGCGCGCGGCGGGCGGGTCCGGGTGCTGGTGCGCGCCGTCGTGTACGTCGATCCCGCGCCGTCCGGCGTCGCCTACGCCCCGCTGCAATTCCGGGCCGTGCCGCCCGGCGCCCGGCGCATCCTTATTATCGGTGCCGGCCCGGCGGGCCTCTTCGCGGCCCTGCGTTGCCTGGAGCTGGGCGCACGGCCCATCGTACTGGAGCGCGGTAAAGACGTGCGCGCCCGCCGCCGCGACATTGCTACGCTCACCAAGCAGCACATCGTGGACGAAGACTCCAACTACTGCTTCGGCGAGGGCGGTGCCGGTACGTACTCGGACGGCAAGCTTTACACCCGCTCAACCAAGCGCGGCGATGTGGTGCGAGTCCTGCGCCTGCTGGTGCAGCACGGAGCCCCGCGCGATATTCTCGTCGAAGCCCATCCGCATATCGGCACCAACAAGCTGCCGCCGCTCATCGCCGCGATGCGCGACACCATTCTCCAGCACGGCGGCGAGGTGCATTTCGGCCAACGCGTCACGGAGCTGGTGCGATCCGGCGGACGGCTGCAAGCGGTTCGCACCGCCGCGGGCGCCGAGTTTACCGCTGACGCGTTCATCCTGGCCACGGGTCACTCGGCACGCGATATTTATGAGCTGTTGCCCGCCGCTGGCATCGCTGTCGAGGCCAAGCCCTTCGCGCTCGGGGTGCGCGCCGAGCACCCCCAGGCTCTCATCGATGCGGTGCAGTACCGCGGTCAGCCGCGCGGCGAGTGGCTGCCGGCGGCGAGCTACGCCCTCGTGCACCAGACGCATCAGGGCGGCCGCCAGCGCGGGGTATTCTCGTTTTGTATGTGTCCCGGGGGCTACATCGTACCCGCCGCCACGGCCCCCGGCGAAGTAGTGGTGAACGGGATGAGCCCGAGCCGGCGCGACTCCAGATTTGCTAACTCGGGCATCGTAGTGGCCGTCGAGCCCGACGACATTCCGGCCGAGTTGCGCCGCCTGCACGGCCCCCTTGCGGGCTTGCGCTGGCAGCAGCAGATTGAGCGGGCGGCCTGCGCCGCCGCTGGTGGCACCCAGACGGCCCCGGCTCAATTGCTGCCCGATTTTCTGCGGCAGCGGGTTTCGGTATCCCTCACCGATACCTCATATCAGCCCGGTCTCGCCGCCGTCGACCTCAACGCCGTGCTGCCCGTCGAGTTAGCCGCCCGTCTGCGCGAAGGCTTCGCGGCTTTCGGCAAAAAAATCCGGGGCTACGATAGCGCCGACGCGCAGCTCGTGGGGGTCGAGAGCCGCACCTCAGCACCCGTGCGCATCCCGCGCGACCGCGACACGTTGCGTCACCCGCAGGTTGAGAACCTGTTTCCGTGCGGCGAAGGCGCGGGCTACGCGGGCGGCATCGTTTCGGCGGCGATGGACGGCGAGCGTTGCGCGGAAGCGGCCGTAGCAACTCATTTTGGATTGACTGATTGAGTGATTTTCGATTGCGCTGCCGGTGCCCGGCAAGCGCCTTATCCAGCATTACTCAATCGAAAATCGCTTAATCGAAAAATCAGTCAATCGAAAATCAACTACATGGCCATCGACATCGCCCGTAATATCCACTACTTCCAGCAGCGGTTGGAAGGCTCTGACTGTCGGCTGGTCGTCGTGAGCAAAACGTACCCGATCGCCACTATCCAGCAGGCGTACGATGCGGGCGCGCGGCTTTTCGGCGAAAACCGCGCCCAGGAGCTGGCCGAGAAAGCCGCCTCGTTACCGGCCGATATCGAGTGGCACCTCATCGGGCAGCTGCAAACCAATAAAGTAAAGCTGGTGGCCCCGTGGGTGCACGTCGTGGAGTCCATAGATTCGCTGCGGCTGCTGCTGGCGCTGGAACGGCACGCGGCGCATCAACAGCGTCAGATCGCGGGCCTGCTGCAGTTTCGAATCGGTGAGGAGGAAAGTAAAACCGGGCTGACGTGGGAGGAAGCCGTTGGCATTGTGGAGAGCCCCGAATTCGGGCTGCTCCAACACATCCACGTAACGGGCGTGATGGGCATCGCGTCGCACACCGACGACCAAACCCAGATTCAGCACGAGTTCGGCCAGCTTCACGACTATTTTTTGGAATTGAAAGCACAGTATTTTGCCGAAGACGACCGCTTCTGTGAGCTATCGATGGGAATGAGCCAGGATTGGCCGTTGGCACTTGCATCGGGCTCCACGCTCATCCGCGTGGGCTCGGGCATCTTTGGGGCGCGGACCTACAAGTAACGGCTTTTTTTCTTCCGCCAATGACTTCCACAAACACCCTTCGTGTTGCCGCCTTGGTGGGCGCTATCGGCGTGGGGCTGGGCGCTTTTGGCGCGCACGGCCTAAGCAAGCTACTCGCCGCTACCGGCCACGCCGGTACCTGGGAAACGGCGGCGCGCTACCACTTGCTGCACGCGCTGGCGCTGCTCGCGGTCGGCATCTGGCAGCAGCGTGAGCCGGCCAACGCGGCGCTGCGACGGGCGGCGATTTGCTTTGTGGCTGGGGTGGTGCTCTTCAGCGGCTCACTTTACGCGCTCAGCGTGACGAATGCCCGGTGGCTCGGCCCCGTAACGCCGGTGGGCGGCGTGCTGCTGATTGCGGGGTGGCTGCTGCTGGCGCGGGCGGCTGCGCCTCCGTCCGCGCCAGCAGCCCGATTTTGAGCGGGCTGAGCGCGGACGGGGACGGCTATGGTCAGCAGCAAAGCCAGTACGGCGAGCGCTAACACCAACAGACCCATCAGGCGACGCGATAGCGGCGCAGAGGTGAAATAACGCCGCATCGGCAGAGGCATAGACGGCGGAACAGATTAACACCGGGAGATGCCCGCAAAGGTGGCGGCCAGCTACTGCGAACACAATCGCATATGAATGTGATAGCCGGCTGAAAACTACACCGCCCCCGGACGAGAAACGTCCGGGGGCGGTGGTGTAAAGAGAACAGAGGAAGCGCGATCGCTTACTTCTTTACCTCCGCTTTGGTGGCGTTCATCTTCACTTTGTCCTTTTTACCGTCGGCGCTCTTGACCTTGATTTTGCCTTTCGCTACTGGCGTGGCTTTAGCATCCATCGTCGTCGATACTGACGGCGCAACGATAATCGGCGCAGTAGCACCTTCGGCGATGGTGCCGGAGAGCGTCAATTGCACGTCGCCATTGGCGTTGTTGGAGTTGACAGTTAGTACTTTATTCTGCTGGCCCATCTTGCCGGCCGTGTTGAAGCGGGCCGTGATCTTGCCGGCTTTGCCGGGCATCACAGGGTCCTTGGTGTACTCCGGGGTGGTGCAGCCGCAGCTCACGCCCACGTTGGAGATGACCAGCGGCTCGGTACCGGTGTTGCGAAACGTGAAGACGTGCTCGACGATGTCGCCCTGCTTGACGGAGCCGAATTCGTATTTCATCTCGTCGGGTGTCATCATCGCACCACTTTTCTTTTCCATCGCCGGGGCCGCAGTGGCCGGGGTCATCGTGGCCTGGGCCATCGTCAAGGCCGGAGCGGCGAGCATGAGCGAGAAGGCGAGCGCAAAAACTTTCTTCATTAGGGTATGGTGGGGAAACGAAATTCGTCGAAAAAAGGAAGATTAAAAACCAAAACAAAAGTACGCCGCGTGCCGCTTGGCAACAAGCAGGCCAGATGAAGCACGGGTGAAGCTGACCGCGTTGCGGTTTTCCAGACCAAGCGAAGGCGTAATGGGTTCCATAGCCGGGAGGATGGGTAGGGGAGCAGATGGTAGATGAGTAGATGGTAGATGAGCAGGCAGTTGACGCCGAGTAACTACTCATCTGCTCATCTACCATCTACTCATCACTCAACAGCTCGGGCTTGAAATTGAGCAGGTACAACTCCCGCTCGGCGCGGGTAAGGGCAGTGTAGAGCCAGCGGACGAACTCGGCGTCGAACCCAACTTCGGGTTTCAGGTAGCCGTGATCGAGGAATACGGCGCCCCACTGGCCGCCCTGCGCCTTGTGGCAGGTGAGGGCGTAGGCGAACTTTACCTGCAAGGCATTGAAGTACGGGTCGGCGCGCATCGCTTCGAGGCGTTTGGCTTTGCTGCTGAGGTCGGCGTAGTCGGCCTGCACGGCTTGAAAGAGGCGTTGCGCATCGGCCGCCGGCAGGGAGGGGGCTTCGGCGTGGAGCGCGTCGAGTAGCAGCTTCACGTCGAGCTCCGGGGCGCCGGGATAATCGACGAAGCGCAGCCGGACATCCACGAACCGGAAGCCGTGCTGCTCCTCGGTCTTGCGGACGCGGCGAACTTCGGCAAAGTCACCGTTCGCCAGAAAACCCATCTCGTGCCCCACGGGCAGCCAGTGGTAGTTGTTACGCGCGATCATCAGGTAGTCGCCGCCTTGCAGCTCATCCTCGGCGTCAAAAATCACCCGCCGAATTAGCTGATTGTAGAGGTTCGCCTGCTTGTTGGAGCGGCAGATGACGGTGGTGCCTTCGACCCCGAACTTGTCGTAGGCATAGCGCAGGCCGTCTTCGAGCCTTTCGCCGCTCATCGCCCACACGCCGCGCTGGCCGCGAACCCGCAGCTTGGGATGGGGCGTTTGGGCGAGCAGCTCGTCGCGCAGGGCAGTGGCGTTGGCGAGGATGCCGGACTCTTCGCTCTGGCGCATTACCTGCCGCAGGGTAGTTTCGGTGACGCTGCACCGGAAGCGCCCGCGCAGGACGTCGGGATCGAGGGCGGCCGAGCGCGTCTGGCCGACGGGCGGCAGCTGGGCGGGGTCGCCGATGAGGAGCAGGCGGTTGTCCGGTCTCGTACCCTCCGAGCCGAAAACGAACGCAAGCAGATCGGTCAGGAGCCCGCGCTCGCCGAAGCCGGCTTCGTCGGCAATCATCGAGGCTTCATCCACCACATACACCGTATGCTTGCCGCGGTTGGGTAGCAGTTGGAAGGCCGGCCCGCCGCCGCCATCACCCACGCCGCTCTGGCGGTAGATGTGCTTGTGGATCGTGTGCGCCGGCTTGCCCGAGTACCCGGCTAGCACTTTCGCCGCGCGGCCGGTGGGCGCCAGCAGCACGCAGTCGTACCCCAACGCCGGCAGCGCTTGCACGAGCGCGCTCACTACTGTGGTCTTCCCCGTTCCCGCGTACCCGGTGAGCAGAAACGTGGGGCGGTCACCGGCCGAGTCGCTCAACAAAAATCCGTGTAAGAGCGCGAAAAGCCGCGCCTGATCAGGCGTGGGCTCAAAAGGAAAGTAGGAGAGGAGCGGAGAAGGCACGGAGCAGGACGAACGGACGGGCAAAGGAAGCGGGAGTTTCCTTGAAACTTCGGAATCGATACCCGAACTTGGGGACCGCTTCCCGGAAACCTTGGAAGCGATACCCGAACTTGGGGGCCGCTTCCCGGAAACTTCAGAAGCGATCCCCGAACTTGGGGGCCGCTTCCCGGAAACTTCGGAAGCGGTACCCGAACTCGGGGAAAGCTTCCCGAAAACGCGGGCAGGTGCTCAAGCCCCCTTCGGCCGAAAGGCCATCATCGTGGCCGAGGCTTTGGCGATGAGCAGGTCGGGCTGACCCGCCCGTTCGCACCAGATTTCGGCTTCGGTGAACGTGAGCGTGTTGCCCGCCTTAAGCACCGTGCCGACGCCGCGCAGCGCCGTGCCGATGCCGGGATGGAGATACGCAATTTTCAGCTCTACCGTGACGACCTGCTCGCCGGGGGCGGCGAGAGTGACAGCGGCGAAACCGGCCACCGTATCTGCTACCGCTGCCACGAGCCCGCCGTGCGCGAAACCGGCCTGCTGCTGGTGCTTGATTTCAAGGGGCAGGTAGCCCACCACCCGGCCGGGCTCGATTTCGGTGAGGTCGAGGCCGATAAGGTGCAGAAAGTGCTGCCGGGTCATCTTATCCGCGATTGCGGCGCGGAAATCGGGGTTGCGGGCGAGGAAGTCGGGCATCGGCAGGGCGGCGGTTTAGCCGCGAAGCTAGCGCCGCGTGCGGGGTAAAAGCGGCCGCCGGCTTCGGCGCCACCGGCCGCGCACGAAAACGCCCACCCAGGAAGCCAATCCGGGTGGGCGTTTCGCCGAAGGCAGACTGGGTACCGACTTACTCCACCACCAGCCGCTGGGTCTGGCCGCCGGCGCGCAGCAGATAGAAGCCGGCGGGCAGGTCGCGCAGCGTCAGCTCGCGGGTGGCGGGGGCAGGCAGGGTCCGCAAGCGGCGGCCGGTAGCGTCGAGGACCTCAAGCGCGGTGGCCCCGACAGGCAGTTGCACCCGCGCGGCGCCGGGGGCCGGGTTGGGCCACACCCGCAGCGCGGTGGTCAGCGCGTCGGCGGCAGTGCCCAGCGGCCTGCCGAACACCAGCGCGAACCGACCGCGCACCGCCCCGGCCGCGCCGACGCTGAACTGCACCATCGTGGTCGAATCGAGCGGATATTGGGTGGCCGTCAGACGGTCGAGAATTGCGGCCCCGGCCGGTAGATTGTGCCAGTCGCTCACGGTCAGCTTGTAGGAGCCGGCGCTGGGCAACACGGCCACCAGTTCTACCGGCGCGGCGCCGGGACCGGCGTAGGTGTCGGGCAGCGCGTTGATGGCCAGCTCGTCGGTGGGTAGGCTGATAGTGAGCAGAGTCGGCTCACCGGCGTTGTAGCCGGGCAGTGGAGCATCGTAGGGCAAATCGAAGCCGGTGGTAGCGTCGGGGCGGAACGCCACGAACGCCTCGCTGGCCAGCGCTCCGGCAGGCGCGTTCGCGCGGCGCAGCGCCAGGCCCAGCACGGTGCTGGGGCCGCTGACCGAGGCCGGGCGATAGTGCAGCGGATTGGCGTAGCTCGTCAGACGCAGTGCGTTGGTGAAGGTGAACGTCAGGGGCGCATTGCTTACGGCGCGCGCGAAAAAGCCCTGCGCCATCGCCACGTGGCCATTGGTGAGCGAGCCGACGCCGCCGGCGCGCGTGAGGTAAATGCCGTTCTGACCGCCGGTCGATTGCTGCACGTAAATGGCGCCGCTCATCCCGGTGGGCAGTTGGCCGGGGCCGGCGCCGGGTGTCACCAGATCCCAGTTGATGGGCGCCGGGTAGGGGTTGCCGAGCAGGTGCCACCCGCTTTTCTGCCCGCCGCCCAGGAAGGGGCCCGTGACGGTGAGGTTACTCACGGGCAGGTTGCCATTGCCCAGCGTACCCCCGAAATCGGGCGTCAGCGGTTTGATATACACCGAGAAGCCCCGGCCGGACGTGAGCGGATCGGCGAGTGTAGTGGGCGAGTACCAGCCATCGGCGAAGTTGGGATCAGTCGGGCCGCCGCGGGTTTCGTCGAAGCCAAAAATGTTCGGAAACTGTCCCGCCGGCAGTACGGGCGTAGGCAGCACGTTGTAGGCGGGGTTCACGTAGGGCGCGAAGCCGCCGATGCCCGCCACGGCCAGATCGCTCATGGTCGAGCCGCTCACGGGCGCACTCATGTGGCGGTAGCCCGCGCCGGCCGCCACGACGGGCGTCAGGAAGCGCTGCACGATGGCGGTGCCGCCGGTCACGGCGCCGGGGCCGGCGTTTACCACCATCGCCGTGCCGGCGTTGTTCGAGATCAGCGTCAGGTTCTGGCCGCTGAGGCCGAAGTTGCCGCTGGTGGCCGTCAGGGTGAGCAGTCGCGTGACGCTGGCGGCGCCGGTCAGGGTGAGGCCGCCGGGCGCATCGACGGTGAGGTTGCGGGCGCCCGTCAGGCCGAGGCCGGTGATCTGGGCGAGGCTCGGCTGCTGGTAGCCGTAGTCGGCGGTGGGGCTATACGAGCGCGTGCCGGCCACCTGAATGGCCCCGGTCGGCCCGGTGGCGCTGATGCCCTGCGGATGGCAGATGGTCATCGTAGCGCCGGCCTGCAAGGCAAACGAGCCGCTGCCGCCCAACACGAAACAGCCGTCGTTCCAGGTGCCGCCGGTCTGCACTACCACGGCGCCCGTCACGGTTTCGTTGTTGGTCAGGGTGCCGTTACCGCCGTTCAGCACCGTGATGTTGTGCCACGGGCCGGGCGGCACGTTCATCGTGGTACTGATGATCAGGTCAGCGTACTCGTTGAAGCGGATGGCCAGCCCACCGCCGCTGAACGTGCCCGACAGCCAGTCGAGGTCGTTGTCGCCGTCGAAGTCGGCCATCGCCAGCCCGAAGCCGCCTGCGGGCACCGGCACGGTCTGCATCGTCCCGAAGGTGCCGTTGCCCGCATTCAGGAACAACCCACCGTTGCCGGCGATATTCGTCACCAGTAGGTCGTTGTCGCCGTCGCCGTCCACGTCGGCCAGGGCGGGCTTGCGCGGGTTGGTGCCAGCCGGGTAGGCTACGGCTGTCCCGAAAGTGCCACCCGTGTTGAGGCATACGCTCACCGTGTTAGCGATGTCGTCGGCGCTCACCAGGTCGGGGTCGCCGTCGTTGTCCACGTCGCCCAGCGTCAGGCCGCTCGGGAAGATCCCCACACTCAGGGTGGTGGCCGGCCCGAAGGTGCCGTTGCCCGCATTCAGCCGCACGAAGGTGTTATTGGTCATAATATTCGCGAGCACCACCACGTCGAGGTCGCCGTCGCCTTCCACGTCGGCCAGGGCCACGTCGGCCGGCGTAATGGCCATCGGGTAGCTGGTGGGGGCGCCGAAAGTGCCGTTGCCTGCGTTCAGCCGGACCGTGAAGCAGTCGGGCGACGCCTCGACCAGCACCAGGTCCAGATCACCGTCGGCGTCGAGGTCGCCCACGGCCAGTTCGAAGGGAATACCGGCCGTGGCGACGTTCGTGGCCGCCCCGAGGGTGCCGCCGCTGTTGAGGCTCACGCTGAAGCTGCTGGCATTCTGGTTGGCCGTCACGAGGTCGGGATCGCCGTCGGCGTCGAGGTCGGCAGCGGCCAGGGCGGTGGCGCCGTTGCCCGTCGCCACGGTCTGGCCCAGCGTGAAGGCGTTGCCGTTGCCGGGATTGGCGTATACGCGCACCGTGCCGACGTTGAAGTCCGTCACCAGCGCATCGGCATCGCCGTCGCCATCTATGTCAGCCGCTGCCACGCCGCGCGAGGAGGATGCGCCGAACGGCACATCCCAGCCGCCATTGAGCTGCCCCGGCCCCGTGCCGGCCCCCGCTCGGAACTGGTGCACGTGCCCCTGCAACAACGGGTTGAACGGATAGTTGTTGGTGGCCTGCGCGTCGGTGGTCAGCGTGACGCTCACCAACTCGCCGGGCCGGAAGTCGGCAGTGGGGTTGAAGGTGATGACGTTGCCCGAAGCCGACCCCGCGCCCGCGCGGCGGCCGGTTTCAGCCCCAAACACTCGCGCCGAGTTAGCCGAGGCCGGCGCGTTGCTCATCGGCTGGTCGAAGGTGAAGGTGAGGTTCGTGGGCGGCGCCACGAATGACTGATGCGAGGTAGGCGTGGTGGAGAGCAGCACGGGCGGCGTGGGTAGCGGCGGCGGGCTGTTCTGGTTGAGCAGCACGTTCACGGTGCTGTTGCCGGTGGACGAGGCCAGGAAGTCGATGTCGCCGTCGTTGTCCAAGTCGCCGGTGGTCAGGTTCAGCACCGACGCGCTCACGGGGGTGATGGACCCCGCTGTGTAGGTCAGCCCGAAGCCGGTATTGAGGTACGCCTTCACCTGCGCGGGCGTGGTGGTGGAAGCGAGCACATCTAGGTCGCCGTCGGCATCAATATCGGCGGTTGCCACGTCGTTGACTTGGATACCGGCGCCGCCGAGGCTGATGAACGACGCAAACGCCCCGCTGCCCAGCCCCACGGCGCGCTCCACGCCGTCGCCGGCCACGATGATATCGAGGATGCCATCGGCGGTGACGTCGGCCAGCGCCACGTTGCGCGGTTGGCTGATGAGTGTCAGGTCGGAGCCGCCGCTGAAGTTGCCGAGGCCGTCATTCAGCCGGATACTTACCGTGTTGCCGCCGTAGGAGCCGGTCACGAGGTCGAGGTCGCCATCGTTATCCACGTCGCCCACCGCGATGCTGGTGCAGGGCGCGAACTCCACCAGATACTGGCTCCCGCTGAACGCTCCGGCGCCGTTGCCGAGGCGGATACTGGCCGAGCCGAAAAAATTAGCCGTCAGCAGGTCGAGGTTGCCGTCGGCGTTCACATCGGCCAGCGCCGGCTCCTGGGGGGTGTCGGGCAGGGTCAGGCCCGCGCCGAGCGCAAAGAAGCCATTGCCGGCGTTGATGAGCATGCGTACCGAGATGGCCGGCGTGTTGAGGCCGGTGGCGACGGCCAGATCGATATCGCCGTCGTTGTCTACGTCGCCCGCCGCGATGCCGCGCGGCTGCGTGCCGGCCATCGCGAAGTTGCCGGGCGGCCCGAAGGCCCCGCCGCCGGTGCCCAGGCGCACGGTCACGGAGGCGCCGGTGGAGTTGGCCGTCACGACGTCCAGTATCCCGTCGCCGTTGAGGTCAGCCGTGCAGACGCCGTTGGGGGACGCCCCGGTGGGCGCGCTGGCTGCCGCGCTGAAAACGCCCACCCCGCCGGTGGCGGCCGTGGTAAACTGATACGCCAGCCCGCGCACCGGGGCGATATTGGCCGGGTAGCTCACGTTGGCAGTGGTGGCGCTCACGCTCACTACCTCACCGGGACGGAAATCGCCGTACGGGGTGAACTGGGCAAGGCCGTCGGTCTGGGTGGTGCCCATGCGCCGCCCACCAGCCTGCGCCGAAAACACCAGCAGGCGTGTACCCGCGCCAGTGGCATAGTGGTACTTGATGAACTGATTGGCTTTGAGCAGCGGCTTTGCTGCCACCGGCACATTCAGGGCGTTCGTGAGCGGCGTCAGGGGCTGGATCTGCATCGCCGGCTCGTTGTACATCTGGATGATTTTCTGGCCGTTGTACGCCAGCAGGTCGATGTCGCCGTCGCCGTCGAGGTCACCGGGCGTGATGCGGATGCCGGGGTAAACATCCGGAAGGTAAACGGTCAGGCGCTGCTGGGTCCAGGCCGGGCCGGGGCCGCCGAGCAGGCAGCCCACGCCGGTATTGAGGAAGCCGTATAGGCTGGTGTAGAGCAGGTCGGTCCAGCCGTCACCGTTCACATCGGCCACCTGCCAGTCGAACGTCTGGCTGCTCACCAGAATGGTCGCCACCAGCGGTACCACGCCCAAAGCCCCCGTGCCGTTGTTTAGGTGGATGTTGAAATTGTTGGTGTAGCCGACGGTCACGTCGAGGTCGCCGTCGTGGTCGAAGTCAGCCAGGCGCAAGGCGCCCGCGAAGCCCGCCACCGGGATCGTCGCGCCCAGGGTGAACGTGCCGCTGCCATTGTTGCGGATGGTCAGCACGTTGGTGAGGGAGCCGATATTCCCGAGCCGCGCCAGCAGTACCAAGTCGAGGTCGCCGTCGTTGTCCATATCGCCCGTTTCCAGGCTCACGGGCGTATCGGTGCCATTGTTGAAGGTGCTGAGCAGCACAAACGCCCCCGCCCCGTTGTTGGCAAAGACACGCACCAGCGGTGCGCCCGCCTGGTAATTATGGGACACGGCGAGGTCGAGGTCGCCGTCGGCGTCGAAGTCGCCCAAGCGCAGCTCTTTGATCTGCCCCAGGCCCGTCGGCTGCAGCCCCGTGAGCGTGAACGTGCCGAGGCCGTTGTTCGTCCAGACCAGTACCTGTAGGTTGACCGCATCGCCGATGAGCAGGTCCATATCGCCGTCGCCGTCCACGTCGGCGGTTTGCGGCGAGACGAGCGTCAGGCCCGTGCCCTGAGTCAGGGTGGCGTGGAAGACCATCCCGCCGGTGCCGGTATTGCGGTACACCTGCACCACGCCACTGGGCTGGACGGCGAGCAGATCAAGGTCGCCGTCACCGTCGATATCCGGCGTCACGGCGTCTGAGGAAACGATGCTGAGGCCCGCGCCTTCCACAAAAAAGCCTTGCCCGGTGCCGCCGGCCGCCGCCGTAAACTGCGTCACCTGCCCGGTGGCCAGGTTGAAGCCGCCGCTGCTCTGCGCCGCCGTGGTGACGGTGGTGCTGATGCGTTCGCCGGCGTTCGCCGCCACCGTGGGCGAGAACCAGAGCCGATTGGTGAGGGCCGAGCCGGTGCCGGCTTTGCGCCCGCCGGTGCGCTCGCTGAACATCCGCACCGAACCCACGGAGCCGGGCGTGCCACTCATCGTCTGGCTGAAGCTGATGGTTTGCAGCGAGTTGGCGCCAGCCGTGTAAGCATTGCGCGTGGGCAGCGCGCCCGTGATGGTGGGCGCTTGCGCGGCAGCACCCAGCGACAAAAGCGCTAGCGCCAGCTGGCTGGTTGTATAGTGTTTACTCATCGGTTTTAGGGGAATGGAATGCGTAAACCGACGCCGCACCCCGGATGGAGCGCAACGCAAAACCGCAGGAAGGTAAAGCGTAATATTGCCGGGAAGGTACGATATTTCGGCAGCGGAACGCAACCGCCGAACCGGCACCGTAAACTCCGCGGAGGGAGCAAATCATTGAGTGCGCCGTCGCCGATTGATTCCTCATTTCTGATGACTGATTCGCTGCTTGCTCCCTACACTGGTCACGTCCGCGTCCGCGTGGGCGGGCTGCTGCTGAACCCGGCCGCCGACGCGGTGCTGCTGGCCGGGCACCGGGGGCTGCTGCCGGATGGAGCCGTGTTTTGGTCGCCACCGGGCGGCGGGTGGCTCTTTGGCGAGTCGCTGGCGGAAGCAGTGCAGCGCGAGTTTTGGGAGGAAACCGGGTTGGCAGTGTGCGTTGGCGGGTTGTTGCACGTCCACGAGCTTCGGGCTCCGGCGGTGGGTTTGCAAGCCGTAGAGCTGTTTTTTGGCGTGGAATCTCTGGATTCGGGCGCGCTTCCCCAGCTTGGTCACGATCCCGAGCATGCCCCCGCCGAGCAGCTTCTCACGGGGCTGCGTTGGCTGACGCCCGCCGCGTGGCGCGCCTTGCCACCCGCGCAGGTGCACCCCGTGGTGCAAGCCGCCACTGGTATCAGCGACCTGTTCCGGCCTCGTTTCCGCCCGGCCTGACCCGGGGTCTGGCCCTATGGCCGGGTGCGCGCGCCCGCGCGCTACCTTTGGGGGCGGCCGCCTGAGTAGCCCCGGCAGCACCCCGCTTTCTGCCCATGTCCGTTGCTCCCGCTCCCGCCGCCGTCACGCTCAAACCCGTGCTGCGTCTCCACGACGAGACGTTCGATCCGGCTCAGCGCGCCGGGTATGGCCTCTACGTGGCAACCCGTGCCGATGGAGGGCTGCGCTTGGCCGTAGTTGACAACGCCCGGACCAAGTTCGTGGCCCTCGAAGACTACGACGCGCTTTCGGTTGTCGGACCCGATGGGCAACCTGAGGCACCGGCGGGGCCGACCGCCGCCTTGCGCGCCCTGGCTCACCACCACGGCTGGCTCGGCGCGCGCGGCTGGCACCACGTGCGGGTAGCAGTGCAGCACGAGCGCGCCACGCTGGTGCCAACGGATATTTTTCGTCCCGCTGATGCCGCGACGATCCTGGCGCTGCACTGTGACGTCGACTTAACGCACGAGCGCGTGCTGTGGCACGCGCACCCGGCCGCCGACTGCACGGCGGTTTTCGCGACGGAGGCCGCCCTGCCCGATTGGCTCGCCGCGACCTACGGCGCCGGCGCCGCCCAGGTGCTCTCGCACGTGAGCGCGCTGCTCGAAGGAGTTTTGCACCAGCCCTCGCGGGCTGAAACGTCTTTTACGCCTAACCCCGCCGTCGTTCACCTGCACGTGAGCGCGGGGCTGCTGACGGTCGCGGTGGTGCGCGGCCGCAAGCTTGACTTCGCGAACGTGTTTGCTTTCACCACGCCCGAAGACCTCGTCTACTTCACGATTCTGGTGATGCAGGAGCTACAGCTCACGCCCGAGCAGGTGCCCATTACGGTCTGGGGCGACCTTACCCCCGATGCCGCCCTGCTCCAGGTGCTGCGCCGCTATGTGCGTACGGTGCGCCTCGGCGAGCGCCCCCCCGACCTGCACTATACGTACCGGCTCGACCAGACTTTTCCGCATCGTTACTTCGAGCTATTCGCGCTGCATCTGTGCGGGTAGTGGTTGATGGGTTTTAGTTAATGGTTGATGGTCTGCCGTCATCAACTAAAAACCAGCGCAGTTTCAAGGTTCGTGCACGTAGCGCCAGGCGCTGCCTGGTCCCACCCAACTGGGGGCTAAGCAGCGCTTGGCGGTATAAAATCCGGCGCCACACCCTGACTCCGAAGCTGCTCCAAAAACCATCAACCAAAAACTATCAACTAAATGAAGACCGCCATCTTTCCGGGTTCCTTCGACCCCTTTACCAATGGCCACCACGACGTGGTGCTGCGCGCTTCGGGGCTGTTCGATAAGCTCATCATCGCCATTGGCAACAACTCCACGAAGCAACGTTACTTTCCGGTGCCGCAGATGGTGGAGCTGATCGCGGCGCTGTACCGCGGCAATGAGAAAATCTTCGTGACCGAGTATCAGGGGCTGACGGCCGACTTCGCCCGCGAGGTAGAGGCGGGTTATCTGGTGCGCGGTCTGCGCAACACGACCGATTTTGAGTACGAGAATACCATCGCCGCCGCCAACCGCTACCTCTACGCCGGGCCCGATGGCGGGGGGCTCGAAACGGTCTTTCTCATCACCGACCCCAAGCTGGCCGCGATCTCGTCAACCATCATCCGCGAGATGCTGCGGTATGGGGCCGATGCGTCGCCGTTCGTGCCGTTCGCGCTCGAAAATGCGTGAATGTTCTCATTTTCGATTGATAATTTCAAAATCACTCAATCGAAAATAAATTTACCCCGCCGGGTTGCCCACCAGCTCCAGGTAGTGGCGGATGACGAACGCGACGGAGGCGTACGAATCCGGGAGCAGCTTCAGAGCCTGCTCGGCCGTGCACCAGCGCACTTCCTGGATATCTTCCTCCACCTGCGGGCGCATCTGGGAATCATCGTGGCAAGCCATCAGAAACCAGCTCGTCTTCTTGAGGATCTTGGTGCCCTTGTAGGCGTACGAGTGCCACGTGGCGGGCAGCTTCGTCACCACGCTCACCTTGATGTTGCACTCTTCCTCTACCTCGCGTAGGGCGCCCTGGGTCACGGGCTCGTCGCGCTTGAGCTTGCCCTTGGGCAGGTCCCACATGCCGAGGCGGTAGATGAGCAGCAGCTTGCCATCCTTGACCACCAGCCCGCCGCCGGCTTTGACGATCTTGAACTGATCCTTGAGGTGCAGAATCAGCTGTTTTTTCTGTACGGCGAGCAGCGTCAGCGATAAGAGCTTCTTGAGCTTCTTGACTTCCATCAGGCGCGCCATGCGGTCGATGATCGCGTCGTCGGCGTCGCGAATCATCACGTGGCCGACCAAATCTTTCGACGTAAAGACGGCGCCCGGCTCCAGCACGAGATCGAACTGGCGCCGGCGCACCTTTTCGGTCGATTTCTTGACGATAAGCGGAATGTCGTTGATGAAGACGTTCACGGCGCGGACGGCGGAAGACGGGGGGTGGAAAGCAGGAACATGGCCGGAGCCGGCGCAAAACAACGCACAAAACCGCGCCCGCGCCCGGCGTCATACGGCGGCACCGCGTCATCGGTCTACCTTGCGGCGGCGACGGACCGATTTTTACCCCGTCGCCTTCCTGTTGCCGATGCAATCCGTCGTTTCCCTCGCCGCCGCGGCCACCGCCCGCCACGTCGCCGGTTGGCTGCTCGATTCCGAAGCCGTGCGCCTGCGCCCCACGGCCCCATTCACGTGGAGCTCGGGCTGGCGCTCGCCGATTTACTGCGATAATCGCGTCACGCTCGCCTTTCCCGAAATCCGCACCGGTATCGCCGATGCGCTCACGGCCGCCGCGCGGGCGCATTTTCCCGACGCGGAAGCTATCGCGGGAGTTGCCACGGCGGGTATCGCGCAGGGCTGTTTACTCGCCGACCGGCTGGGGTGCCCCTACAGCTACGTGCGCCCCCAGCCCAAAACCCACGGGATGGGCAACCAGATCGAGGGCCGCATTCTGCCCGGCCAGCGCGTGGTGCTCGTCGAAGACCTGATTTCCACCGGCGGCTCCTCCCTCAAAGCCGCGGAGGCGCTGCGGGCCGCCGGGGCCGAAGTAGTCGGGATGCTCGCCGTCTTTACCTACGGCTTTCCCCAGGCTGAGCGGGCATTTCAGGCCGCTGGTATCCCGCTCGTGTGCCTGAGCGATTACGCCGCGCTGCTCGAAGAAGCGCAGGCGCGCGGCGTGATTGGGGAGGCCGAGCTGGCGCACCTGCACGCGTGGCGGGAAAGCCCGGAGACGTGGGGAAAGTAGATGCGAATTGTGAGGTGTGAATGGTGAAATGTGCACGTCTCATAGTTCACACATCTAATTTCACAGTTATAAGTTTTAGTCAATGCGCATCACCCTCCTCTCCGACACCCACGGCTACCTCGACGACGGCATCCGGCGCCACTTCCAGTGGGCGGACGAGGTATGGCACGCGGGCGACTTCGGCCCCGGCGTGGCCGAGGAGCTCGATGGGCTCGGCAAGCCGGTGCGCGGGGTGTGGGGCAACATCGACCCCATTCCGCTTCGCTCGCGCCACCCCGTCATCAATCAGTTTGAAGTGGAAGGTGTGCACGTCTGGATGACCCACATTGGCGGCTACCCCGGCCACTACGCCCCGCGGGTCCGGGCCGCCCTGCTCGCCGCGCGGCCGGCGCTGATGATCTGCGGCCACTCGCACATCCTCAAGGCGATGCCTGACCCGGCGCTCGGCCTGTTCCACCTCAACCCCGGCGCGGCCGGCAAGCACGGATTTCACCAAGTGCGGACCTTGCTCCGGTTTGAGCTGACGGCCGGCAAGGTGACGCAGCTACAGGTCGTGGAGCTGGGGAAGCGCGCGTGAAAAATAGGGTAGAGGTGAGAACTGAGAACTGAGCGCTTTATAGTTCTCAGTTCTCATTTCTGACCTATCTTCTCGTACGCCCCATCGACCAGCAGCGGACCTAGCTCGCCCATTGCGCTGGCCACGGCCAGCACGTCGCACCGTTCGTTTTCGGCGTGGCCGTTGTGGCCGCGAATCCACTTGAACTCGACTTTGCGGAGCTTGAGCAACGGCACGATACGGCGCCACAGGTCTTCGTTAGCCTTGCCGCCGAAATCGGGCTTCCGCAGCCAGCCGTCCACCCACTTCTTCTCGATGGCATCGACCACGTAGCGCGAGTCCGTGACGACCGTCACCGGCAGCGCCGGGTTGGTGATGGCTTCGAGACCGCGGATGACGGCCAGCAATTCCATGCGGTTGTTGGTAGTGCGCCGGTAGCCCTGCGCCAGCTCCTTCTCGTGCTGGCCATAGCGTAGAATGGCGCCAAAGCCCCCCGGACCCGGGTTGCCGCGCGAAGAACCATCGGTGAAGAGGTAGATCATATTGGTACTTGGTATTTTGGTATTGGGTATTTTGGTATTGGGTACTTGGTATCTGGTATTTAGAATTTTATGCTTGATTGACGATCAGTCGTGCGGCGATTTTCTGAGTACCAAGTACCAGATACCAAGTACTAAAATGCCAAGTACCAATACTCAAAAATTCGCCTTAAACAGCTTGATCGCGATGGCGAGTAGAATCACGCTGAACACGCGGCGCAGAATGTCTTCGCCGGCTTTGCCGAGCTTGCGCTCCAGCCACGGGCTCGCGCGCAGCACGACGTACACGAACACCAGATTCAGCACAATCCCGACGAGCACGTTCGGCAGCGAGTACGCGGCGCGCAGCGAGATGAGTGTCGTCATCGTACCGGCTCCCACGATCAACGGAAACGCCAACGGGACAATGGTGCCACCGCCGGCCTCCGGGTCGCTCCGAAAGAGGGTGATGCCGAGCAGCATCTCGATCGCGATCAGGAAAATGACCACAGCCCCCGCCAGCGCGAACGATTTAAAATCGATCCCGAAGAGCCCCAGAATACTCTGCCCCACGAACAGAAACACCACCATCAGCACCCCCGCCACCAGCGTCGCCTTCTCGGCGTGAATACCGCCCGGCCGCTGCCGCAACCGCAGAATAATCGGGATCGACCCGAGGATGTCGATCACCGCGAACAGCGTAAGCGTAACGGAAAAGATCTGGTTGAAGGAAAACATGGCGCGTTGTTGTGCGGACTTCAGTCCGCAGTTTGACTGTAACGCCTGCCGTTAAACTGCGGACTGAAGTCCGCACAACGTCAGGTTGCGGCCCCCACGCTCACCAGAAACCGCTGCAACCGGACCAGCTCGGCATCCTGGTGCTGCGGAAAATTGGCGATGCGGAACGTCGTCTTTGCCCACGCGCCGTAGCCATTGCCGATCTGCAGCTCCTGGGCGAGGGCCGCTTTCTTGAGCTCGTCGAGCCCCGGCGCGGCGCACTGAATGGCGAGCACCGTTTGCGAGCGTACCTCGGGGTTCTGCACCAGGGGCACCCACTGCGGGAACGTCTCCTCGAAGAATTTGTAGAGGATCTCCGCCCGCGCGCCGAGGTGGTCGGCGATGGGCTTGAGCGCTGGGCGTTGCTGCAACACCCGCAGCAGCAGGTACAAGCCGAGGACGTTGGGGGTGTGGGTGGTCTGAAAATTCAACATCTTCTCGTGGATGTTGAGCAGCGCGTTGTAGTGCGACCGATGGCCGATGGCCTTGGCCCGCTCGACGGCCCGTGGCGAGCAGATGAGCAGCCCCAACCCCGCCGGCAGCCCCAGGCATTTCTGCACCGAGCCGTACCACACGTCGGCGCGGGCGTAGCGCAGGTTCACGCCGCCGAGCGACGACGTCGCGTCGATGCACACGAGCGCCTCGCGGTAGTGATTCGTCACGCGCTGGAGCGTGGTGGCATCTACCTGCGTGCCGTTCGACGTCTCATTCTGCGTCACGCACACCACTTCCACGCCGGCGGCCGGGGGCAACCCTTGGGCGTCGAGCGCCTGCTGCACGTCGAACGGCTGCGCCACGGCGCCCGGCCGCAGGGCCTTCGCCGTTTGGTACCATTTCTCGCCAAACGCGCCGTTGTAGAAGTGCAGCGACGAGTTGCGCGTCAGGCTCTGAGCGATGATCTCCCACGACTCCGTCGCCGACGACACGAAATACACGAAGAATTCGGCCGGCACATTCAGCTTGGCCTTGATCTCGTTCACCAGCGTCTTGCTCATCTGCACGAAGCGGTCGGAGCGGTGTCCCATCTGTAGAATGCCCTCGTCGTGGGCTTCCGCCATGTACTGACGGACTTCGGGATAGACTTTCGACGGCCCGGGATTGAAGGAAAGAAGCATGGGGGAGGAGGAGAGTAGATGGGTAGGTGAGTAGATTGGTAGATGAGTAGCTGCTACTGCGTGGTAAGGGAGTGAGAGAGGTGAAGAAACGAGTGATTATCTGCTCATCTACCCATCTGCTCACCTACTCATCTATCCTCTACTCATCACATCTTAAACCCGACTGTCGGCCGCGTCAGTTGCTTTTGCAGCCAATGCAGCGCCAAACGGTAGCTTTCGAGGCCGAAGCCGCTAATCGAGCCGGCGCAGTGCCGCGCCAAAAAGCTGGTGCGCCGCTCGGGCTCGCGGGCCAGGATGTTGGTGAGGTGTACTTCCACGACGGGCGCGGCAATCGCCGCCACCGCATCGGCCAGCGCGATCGAGGTATGCGTAAACCCCGCCGGGTTGAACACGATGCCCGCGTGCGTATACCCCACCTCGTGGAGCTTGTCGAGCAGCACGCCCTCGTGGTTGCTCTGGAAATACGCGAGCGTGAAATCAGGAAAGTCAGCCTGCAGCTCCGGCAGAAATTCCTCGAAGGATTTGGTGCCGTACAGCGCCGGCTCGCGCCGGCCGAGCAAATTCAGGTTTGGCCCGTTCAGAATGGAGATCGTCGTCATCGGAGGCAAAAGTAGGGTGGGAGGGTAGGAGGGTGAGAGGGTGGGAAGGAAATTGGTGACCTTTACCTCTCAAACCTTCCCACCTTTCCACCTTTCCACCTTTCCACCTTCCCACCTTTCCACCTTCCCACCTTCCCACCCTCTCAAATGACCTGGTCCCTTGCTCTTGAACAGTTTACCGGCTCGCTCCAGCTCGAGCAGGGCTTGGCGGTCAACTCCGTCGCTGCCTATCAGCGCGACGTCAAGCGGCTGTGGCAGTACCTGATCGCTGTCGGCGCGCGCGACATTACCCCCACCAAGGTTGAGCCGGCGCACATTCGCGGTATGATGACGTGGCTCGGCGAAGCCGGCCTGAGCGCCCCCAGTCAGGCGCGGATGCTCAGCGGCCTCAAAACCTTCTTCAAATTTCTGGTGATGGAAGACCTCATCGCCACCGCCCCGACCGATACCGTCGGCGGGCCTAAAATCGGCCGGCACCTGCCCGACGTCCTCGATTTTCCCGAAATCGAGCGCCTGCTCGAAGCCGTCGATCGCTCCACCCCCGAAGGCGAGCGCAACCGCGCCATTCTCGAAGTTCTGTACTCGTCGGGCCTGCGCGCCACGGAGCTTATTGAGCTGAAGCTGTCGAACTGCTACCTCGAAGCGGGCTTCCTGCGCGTCATCGGCAAAGGCAATCGCGAGCGCCTGGTGCCCATCGGCCGCGACGCCACCAAGCACCTGCTGCTCTACTTCGCCTCCGTGCGACCGGCCGTGCGCATCCAGCCCGGCGAGGAAGATTTCGCCTTCCTCAACC
>JBKJUQ010000229.1:0-18016 GCA_046590685.1 Hymenobacteraceae bacterium | reverse complement strand
CTGACGTTGTTTGATTCAACGAGCCCCTCCGGGCCGTGGGTTGATCAGATGCCGGTAACGAGCGACCCCAATGCGGTTACCAAGACGGGCATCACTTCTTTCTCGGTCTGGACGCTGGGCGTCCCGAACGGGACGCTACGCGTCGCGCCCGCGGCCCCAACGGGGGTGGCGTATGATCGCCCCCGCGAGTTCGACGCCGATGGCGCCACCAGCACCTCGTCCGTCGTAACCGGCCGGGGTGCCGCGAGCCGCGAGTTGCTGACCCTCTACCCGAACCCTGCCCACTACGAGGTAACGTTGCTGAACCTGCCGTTCGTCGATCGCGTGACACTGTATGACGCCACCGGACGAGTGGTGCGCAGCCTTACGCCAACCGGGCCAACCGCCCAACTCTCGTTGCGAGGCTTGCCCGCGGGCGTGTACAGCGTACGCGCTGGTACCCAGACCCTGCGTTTGGTGGTAGAGTAAGGGCTGAATTGTCAACCTTATTTTTCGCGTACGCCCCGACCTCTCCGGTCGGGGCGTACATTTTTTATGGGGTGGTCTAAATGAGGTGTTAGGCTGTAGATTTGAGGATGGTCTTTACGCAACACTTTTGTGTCCACTGCGCCAGCGCGTAGATTGTGTGCAACGGCAGCAAAAAGGGGCACCGCAAATACAAGTGTAAGGCGTGCCTGCGGCAGGGCTATTTTGAACCCGCCGCCGTGCGCAAAGCGCCCCTGCTGGCCCAGGTCGAGGCGCTCTTGCTCGAACGCAACTCCCAGCGCAGCATCGCTCGCTTGACGGGCATCGCGCGGATGACGATTGCCAAACGGCTAAAAAAAGCGGCCACCCCAGTCCCCCCAATCGCCCCCCTGCGCTCGGAAAAAGCCCAGGGTAAGCGCTGGGAGGCCCTGGAACTCGATGAGATGTGGAAGGATGTGGGGCGCAAAAAAACGCAAAGTCTGGTTGTGGCTGGCCGTCGAGCGTACTTCCCGGCGCATCGTTGCCTGGGTGCTCGGCAGCCGCGGGGCCGCTACGGCTCGCCTGTTACGCGACGCCTTGCCCGCCCGCTACCAGCGCCACTGCTTCTATTTCACCGATCTATGGGAGGCCTATCGCGGCGTACTGCCGTGGGGGGCGCACCGGCCCAGCCCCAAAGGCAGTGGGCAAACCAGCATCGTCGAAGCCGTCAACTGTGCGCTGCGCCAGCGCTGCGGCGTGCTGCTGCGCAAAAGCTGCTCGTTCAGCAAATGTCTCCAAATGCACCAAGCCCGAATCCAACTCGTCATTGATGACCGAAATCGCCAAATAACACCTCATTAGACCAGCGCCGACGCCGGCCGCGCCACCCAGTAGCGCCCGGCCTCGCCTGACCGAGCAGCGCATAATCGACCTTGTACCCGCTCCAAACCAGTAAGGCCCGCTCCACCCTCGGCAGCAAGCAGCCGGTGGGTAAGCCGGTCGGGGCCCCACCATCCATCGCCTTAGAATCACAACGGCTTCAGTCGCCTACACGCTTTTTAGCCAGTCTGCCGCTTCGCGTAGCTCCTCGAAAACTTCCACCGTGACGTGGCGCCGCAGGTCGCTGATCACCGCGTCAGTGTGCAGACGGGTAGCCGGGTCCGGGCCCCGCAGCACGGCGCAGTGCGAATAGCCCGTCAAAGCCACGGTTTCGGGAATCCACTCGGTCAGCAGCCACTCCTTATCGTCCGGGCTGATGATGGGCATCGCGCGATGATCCGCCAGAATGCGCCGCAGGTTATTCCGGCGCAATAGGTTCCGGGTGTGTGCGTACAGCGCCCGCAGCTCCACGCTCGTCATCGGGACGCCGTGCCAGTGCAGGTGTACGTAGGCCGCGGGCACAAAATGGACGGCGCCGACAGCGTTGGCAAAATATTGTAACGCAGCGTCGAGTGGCGCTTCGGGGTGATCCATTGAAACGAAAGCAGGAAAGTGCGCCTCCAAAAGTAGGCGCTTTCAATCGGACTCGTACGGCGAATCCGGTGTCCTGTTTCTGACCCGGCCCGCTTGTCGGCCGGGCGACGGTGGTAGGGATGCAGAAAGAATGACCGTCGCCTGACCACCGCCCCCGGCCCCACCGCCAACCCTCAACCCCGGCCAATTGCCTACCCACGGCCCCATCTCCCGTAGAGGTTAACGTTCACCACCACCTTGTCGAATGCCCAGAACGCTCATCGTCTCCAATCGACTGCCTACCAAAGCCACCCGCACGTCCGCTGGCCTGGCCTTCTCCCCCAGCGAAGGGGGGCTCGCCACCGGGCTCGGCTCGGTCTACCGAACCGGCGAAAACCTGTGGATCGGCTGGCCCGGCGTGGGCCTGGAAGATGACGCTGAACAGGGAATTATCACCGAATACCTGCTGCGCGACCGGATGGCGCCGGTGTTTCTGACGGCCGAGGAAATTCACGATTACTACGAAGGCTTCAGCAACGAAATTCTCTGGCCCATCTTCCATTACTTCCCGCAGAATGCCGTCTTCGAGCCGCGCTACTGGGACGCGTACGTGGCCGCGAACGAGAAATTCGCCCGCGCCGTACTCGCCGTAGCCGGCCCCGAAGACACCATCTGGGTCCACGATTATCAGCTGCTGCTGCTGCCGGCGCTGCTGCGCCGGGCGTTGCCGAAGGCCACCATCGGCTTCTTTCTGCACATTCCGTTTCCGTCGGTCGAGCTGTTTCAGCTGCTGCCCTGGCGCCGCGAGCTGCTCCTGGGGATGCTCGGCGCCGATCTGGTCGGCTTCCACACCTTCGGCTACGCGCGGCACTTTCTGGCCGCCGCCGCCGCGCTGCTGGGCCTGGCCACGGAGCATCACCGCGTGGTAGTAGAAGGCCGACTCGTGTGGGCCGACGCCCTGCCGATGGGCATCGATTTCGGCTACTACGCCCGCACCGCGATGGCGCCCGCCACCCAGTCGCACGTGGCCACCTACCGCGCCGCCCTGCGCGACGTGCAAGTGGTGCTCACCATCGACCGCCTCGACTATACCAAAGGCATCGCCCAGCGGCTGCGGGCCTTCGACCAGCTCCTCGACCGCCATCCCGAGTGGCGCGGCCAGGTGTCGCTGCTGATGGTGGTGGTGCCCTCGCGCGATCAGGTGCCGCGCTACCGCGACCTCAAAACCGAGATCGACGAGCTGGTGGGCCGTATCAATGCCCGCTACCGCACCATCGACTGGAATCCGATCCACTACTTCTACCGCGCCCTGCCCCCCGAAGAGCTCTCGGCGCTGTACGCCCTGGCCGACGTGGCCCTCGTAACGCCCCTGCGCGACGGAATGAACTTGGTGGCCAAAGAGTACGTGGCCTCTTGCACCGATGGGCACGGGGTGCTGGTGCTCAGCGAGCAGGCGGGGGCCGCCCGCGAGCTGGCCGACGCGCTTCTCATCAACCCCGTCGATGTGTCAGCGATGGCCGCCGCCCTCGATCAGGCGCTGCGGATGCCCGCCGATGAGCAGCGCCAGCGCCTGCACCGAATGCGCTCCCTCGTGCGCCGCTACAATGTGCAGCACTGGACCGACCTGTTCCTCAACCGCCTTTTTTACTGTAAGATGAAGCAGGACGCGCTGGCCGCCGACGAGCTCGGCCCAACTGAAATTGCCCGGATGCGCGCCGAGTGGACCGACGCCCGCGCCCGCCTGCTGCTGCTCGACTACGACGGCACCCTGATGCCCTTCGACCCCGACCCGCAGCGCGTGGTGCCCGACCCGGAGCTGTTGACGCTGCTAACCGAGCTGGCCGCGCAGCCCCGGACCCGCGTGGTGGTGATCAGCGGCCGCGACCGCACCACCCTCCAGCAGTGGCTCGGGCACCTGCCCATCAGCTTCGTGGCCGAGCACGGCGTGTGGATGCGCGACGCGGCCGGCGAATGGCGCCTGCCCCTGCCCCTGCGCAACGACTGGAAGCGCGAGCTGCACCCCGTGCTGGAGCTGTTCGTGAGGCGAACGCCCGGCTCCTTCATTGAGGAGAAAGAGTATTCGCTCGTCTGGCACTGGCGCCGCGCCGATGCCGCCCTCGGCGCCGACCGCGCCCGCGAGCTGGCGGCGCACCTGCGCTTTATGGTCACCAACACCGACTTGCAGGTGCTCGAAGGAAACCGCGTGATCGAGCTCAAAAACGCCGGCGCCGACAAAGGCACCGCTGCCGCGCGGCTGCTCGACGAACAGCCCGCCGACTTCATCCTCGCCATCGGCGACGACCGCACCGACGAAGACACCTTCCGGGCGCTGCCATGGTCGGCGTGGATGGTGAAGGTCGGCGAAGCCGCCACCTCACGGGCGCGCTTCTCCGTCGATTCGCCCGCCGCCGTACGCGCGGCGCTGCGGGCGCTGGTTCCCGCGGCGTCGATCCCTGATCCAGCCAACGCACCAGCTGCCGGGTGACCCGCTCCGTGCGTTATAACTCCGCCGCCACCGCTCGCACCGATGCGCGTCGGCGGTAATCGGCGTCAAAAAAAACGTACTTGATCTTGCCGTTTCGGCCGATGACGTAAGTAGCCGGCACGGGCAGCACGTCCTGGGTGGCGCCGTTGGCTTTTTGCAGGTCGAGGCCGTAGCCGCGGTACTTGGCCGCCGTGGCGTCGTCGAGGGTGAAAGCGGTGCCGTAGGCGCGCATAATGGCGAAATTCTGGTCGTGGATGATCGGGAAGGTTGCCTTCGTCTTGTCCACCGTCTTAGCGACATTCTCCTGGGTTTCGGGTGATACCACCACCACCTGAGCGCCTTTGCGGGTCAGGGCCTGCAACGAATCCTGCAACTCGCTGAGCTGCTTGTTGCAGTACGGGCACCACTGCCCCCGGTAGAAATACAGCACTACGGGGCCTTTTTTGAGGAGCTGGCGCAGCTCGATGGGCTGGCCTTCGGCGGTGGTGGCTTTGAAAGCCGGCGCCACCGCGCCCACGGTCAAAGCCTTGGCTTCGAGGGCGGCGGGCGTCCTCACATTACCGGATTGGGCATTGGCGGCAGCGCCGGTCAGCAAAAGGGCCGCTAGCAGCAGACGGCACGAAAAGATGGTCATAACACGCAAAAGTTTGCTCCGTCGGACGCGCCCACGGCCGAAGCCTTACGTGGCACTCGGTAAAAACGGCCGTCGCTTAGCGCCGGCAGATTACGCGCCTGCTCGACGGGAACCCCGCCGACCACCCCCATTCCGCGTCGCGATTTAGCTGCCAGGCTCCGCCGCTTTTCGGTCGAGCATCAGCAGCTGCTCCCCCACGATCTCGGTAACGTAATGGCGCTGGCCCTGCGCATCATCACTTCCTCCTTACTCAGTACTTTGGGGTTGTGGTGGGGGAGTTTGGGGCGCGGCACCTCGTAGTATTGCCGGGGCTGGCCTTCGACCGCTTCTTAATAGAACTTGATGGCGTTGATGATCAGGTTTTGATACGTCTCCGAGATGCCGGCGGCCACGCGCAGGGTCAGGTAGTCCAGCAAATCCTGTTTGGTCAGCTCGAGGGGCACGCGGGGGTGGTGTGCCGCCAGGAACGCGTGAAAGGCGGCGCGGTAGTTTTTCAGGGGCTGGGGGCTGTACCGTTTCAGGACAATCTGCTGACAATAGCGCGCCAGCAGCTCGTCGGCGGCGTTAGGCGCGGGGCGCTCGGTCGCCAGCGCGGGCAGTACGGGCATGCAAGGCGATGCCGCGCTGCTCGCAGACGGCTCGCAAACCGGCAATCACGACGTGGTCGGCGGGTACGGCGTAGTGGCGGGCGGTGGCGTTGTAGTACACCCCCGCAGCCAGCAGCGCCGCGCGCAGGGCCGCGTCGTAGTAGGGAAAGCACACCTGAAGCGCGGCGGGCGCAGGGCCAGTGCGCAGGGTAACGGCGGTTTTCATAGGCGGGGCTAGGGCGAGGCAATATAGGGCTCCAGTGCCGGTTGCCGCACGTGCGGTTTACCTTTGAGTTGCGACGATCGGGCTGGTAGCTGATCAGGTAAAACCCGGACGTTTACCGCTTTTACCTAGGGCGCCGCTTTCGCGGCAGTTGGTAGCTGAATCAGGTAAAACCCGAAGGGTTCCCCGTAGAGCATCATCCCGGCGTCTGCTGCCCTGCCCGCGAAAGACGCCCGGTGGTGTTTCCACAAGCTGCACCCAGAAAATCGAAGTTGATCTGATGAAGAAAATAATTAATAATTTTCCGTTTGTCTCCTACACCAAAAAAACCTACGAGGTGGCGGAGATGGGCGCCCGTAGCCAACTGTTTTTGGAGTGGATGGATGAGCGCCGATCAGTGCGCGATTTTTCCGACAAACCAATTCCGGAAACAATCATTGAAAACATCCTGCTCGCTGCCTCCACGGCTCCTTCGGGGGCTCACAAACAACCGTGGACGTTTTGCGTGGTAAAAAACCCGGAGGTGAAAAGGCAAATCCGCATCGCGGCGGAAAAAGAAGAAAAGGAGAGTTACGAAAAAAGAATGACCGATGAATGGCTGAAAGACCTCCAGCCAATCGGAACCGACTGGAATAAGCCATTCCTGGAAATTGCTCCTTATCTGATCATCGTTTTCAAAAGAAGCTACGAGATCGAGGAAAATAATCACAAGCACCAAAATTATTATGTGACCGAAAGCTGCGGCATTGCCTGCGGATTTTTGCTTGCCGCCATTCACGATGTGGGTCTGGTGGCCTTGACCCATACGCCAAGTCCGATGAATTTTTTAGCTAAGATTCTGAAGCGCCCCGAAAACGAGAAGCCGTTTTTGTTGATTCCGGTTGGTTATCCTGCTGAGGAATGCTGGGTACCGGACTTAGAAAGAAAAAGCGTTGCAGAAATCTGCGTTTGGATTTAGCGCCGGCTGCGAGCGACGGAGGTTGCCGGGCAGCATCGCCGCCGCCGTTGCCTTGCCGGCAGCGGCAGCTCGAGGTTGCGGTCAGAATCCGCAGCGAAGGCGCCAGCTGCGGCAATCCCCTCATATCAGGCGATCTCCGCACATTAAAGATTTCCTACACGCTACGGCTCACACAAACGCTGGCAAATCCAGCCGCCGCGCGATGCGGTAGGCAGCATTGACCAGCCCCACGTGGCTGTACGCCTGCGGGAAGTTTCCCCACTGCGAGCCGGTCCGCGCATCAATATCTTCCGAGAGCAGCCCCAAGTGGTTGGCGTAGGTCAGCAGGTGCTCGAACTGCGTGACGGCTTCGGCCACGCGGCCCACGCACGCCAGCGCCTCCACGTACCAGAAGGAGCAGATGAGGAACGTGGTTTCGGGGGTGCCGAAGTCGTCGGCGTGGCGATAGCGGTAGAAGAGGCCTTCGGGCGTGCGCAGCTCGGCTTCAAGGGCGCGCAGGTGGCGCTGAGCTTTCTCGGAAGTGGGTTCGAGGTAGCCCATCGTGATGAGCTGCAAGGTGCTAGCGTCGAGGTGCGGCGAGCCGACGGCGTTGGTGTACACGCCGCGCTCAGCATCGTAGCACGCCTCGATGTGGCCAGCGGCAATTTCAGCCAGCGCGGTGGCCTGCGCCGCGAGGGCGGCGTCGCCGGTGTGCTCGGCTACTTTGCGCGCCGCCAGCGCCCCCGCCCAGTGGAAGAGGTAGGTGTAGCAGTGGTGCTGCGCCAGGGTGCGG
The DNA here is from genome assembly GCA_046590685.1 of Hymenobacteraceae bacterium. GTDB lineage: Bacteria > Bacteroidota > Bacteroidia > Cytophagales > Hymenobacteraceae > JANNMJ01. Next base: position 10,461 of record JBKJUQ010000229.1, on the reverse strand, counting down.
AACTCCCACAGCCCCGCGTCGGGCTGGTCCATCGTGCGGGCGATGAAGTCGAGCGTATCGGCCACCAGGGTGGGGGAGAGGGTGCGGTCGGGGTCGTGGAAGCGCTTGTCAATGTAGAGCGGCAGCAGCGCGGTGAGCACCTGCCCGTAGCCGTCGTTCTGGATGTGGGTCCAGGCGTCGTTGCCAATCCGTACCGGCCGGTTGCCGCGGTAGCCCGCCAGATCCAGCTCGCGCTCGATCAGCTCTGTCGCGCCCCCGATGCCGTACAGCGGCTGGTAGCGGTCGGTGGCTTTGGTGGTGACGGTGGCGATGAAGTGGAAGTACCGCTCCACCTCCTCGAAGTGCCCCAGGCTGTTGAAGGCATTGAGCGTGTAGTACGTATCGCGCAGCCAGCAGAAGCGGTAGTCCCAGTTGCGGCCCGAGCCGGGCGCTTCGGGCAAGCTCGTGGTGGTGGCGGCAATGATGGCGCCCGTATCCTCGTACTGATGCAGCTTGAGCGTGAGGGCCGACCGAATGACCTGCGCCTGGTAAAACGACGCGATGCTGGTGCTTTTCACCCACTGCCGCCAGTACCGGAGCGTTTCCCGCAGAAACCGCTCAGCAGTACTCGCCAGGGGCGCTTCCAGGGGCGCCCCGTACGTCAGCACGAGGTAGTGCGGCTCCAGCAGCACCACCGGCTCGTCGTCGAGCAGGTAGGTGAGCGGAATGTCGGTCGTGAGCCGCAGCTCCTCGCCGAGCCCCTGAAACGCGAGGTGGTTGGAGCTGCGGTGGGGCGCCAGTGCCTGCGCGCCGTAGTTGGCCACGGGCGCACACGTCACCCGGATGCGCGGCGCCCCGCGCAGCGGCTCCACCTTGCGGATGAGCATCAGCGGCCGGTAGTAGCGGTCGTACTGCGAAAACCGCGGCGCGAAGTCGGTCACGCGGTACGAGCAGCCATCGGCCGTCGTCACGTCCGAGCACAGCACGTTGGTGTTTTCCAGGTAGTACTGGCGGGTAGCGGCGGGCGGCCCGTCGGCCGGCAGAATCGCAAACGAGCCCCCGCGCTCCGTATCGAGTAGGCTTCCAAAGACGAACGACGAGTCGAAGCGCGGCCAGCACAGCCACGCCACCGCCGTATCCGGCTGGATCAGCGCCAGGTAGGCGCAGTTACCGATGAGGCCCAGATTATAGAGGTGGCGGTCGGGGTGAGGTGCCTGCATCCAGCGAAAACCGCACGGATATACCCGCCGCCCGGCACCGCAGTGTACCCCGACGAGCGGCGAGGGGTTGCGGGAAAAGCGCGCGGGCCGGCGAAGCGGGCGCGGGGAGTGTGTGGCCTTGTTTTGTTACTTTACGGCAGCATCCTTCAGCCCCTACCCCCGTCCCTTGGCTTTTAGCCGTCGTCATTTTCGCCGGGCCAACTCACTCCCCGGTTATCTCAGCTACGGCCTGCTGGTGCTCGTTAGTCTGTGGTGCGTCGGTCGGCCCGGGTGGTCGCCCCGCCTCCCGGATACTGATCAGGAGATGCGCCAGATTCTGGGCCCCGGCTATGCCCAGTGGATGCGCGATTATCAGCAGCATCTGCGGGAGCTCCAGTCGCCCCACCACGCCGCCCTAACCCAGCGCGCCGGTCAACGCCTTATCGTGCCGGTCGTGGTTCACATCATCCACGACGGCGAGGCGAGCAATATCGCCGATGAGCAGGTCGTCGACGCCATTCGGCTGCTCAACGTCATCTACCAGGCTCGTCACCCCGACCTCGCGGCGGTCATTCCGTATTTTACCTCCCGCATTGGGCAAGCCAACATCGAGTTCCGGCTGGCCCAATTCGACCCGGCCGGCAACTGTACCACCGGCATCACGCGCCACTCCTCGCCCCTGACGCACCGCGCCGACGACCAGGTCAAACGGCTGCCCGGCGCCTATTGGCACGCCGCCCGCTACCTCAACGTCTGGGTGGTCGACCGCCTGGCCAGTGGCGCCGCGGGCTACGCGTATCTGCCCTGCCTGGCCGTTACGCTCGAGGGCGTCGTGGTGCGGCATAGCTATTTTGGCTCCGTCGGCACCGCCCCCGATCAGCAAAGCCGGCGCTATACGCTCGCCCACGAAGTGGGCCATTACCTCGGGCTTCGCCATAGTAGTGGCTACAGCAATACGACCGGGCCTGGCCTGGACAACTGCGCCGACGACGACACCATCCTCGATACGCCCAACACCGAGGGGTCGGTGGTCGGCACCTGCGACCTCTACCTGCCCGCCTGCCCCGACAGTCCCGACCTGCTCTCCAATGTCCAGAACATCATGGACTACTCGGCCGGGTGCCGGTGCATGTTCACCAAAGGGCAAGTAAGTCTGATGCAGGAAGGGCTGGTGGGCGGCTTTGCCTGCCGCACGCTGCTCATCAGCGACGACAATCTGCGCTTCACCGGAGTCGCCGACGGCCAACAGCTCCCTCCCTGCCCGCCGGTGGCGCACCTGCGCGTTAGCGGCCCCACCGCCGACCAGCCCGTGCAGTTCCTCCACGCTGGCGATTCGCTGACGTATCACGGCTATTCCTCCACCCGCGTGGCCGACACCAGCCTCACGTTTCAGTGGCGGTTTGCGGGCGGCCAACCCGCAACCAGTACCAGTACCAGTGCCACCCCCACCGTCACTTACCCCTTGCCCGGGGCGTACGATGTGTGGCTGCGGGTCGCGAACGCCGTCGGCACCGATACCCTGCTACGCCGCCGCTACGTCGTGGTGCGCCCCAGGCCGGGCATTCCCGACAGCGTCGGGCAGGCTGTCGATAGCGGCGCCTGGGATAATACCGCCCCACGTCGGGGGTTGACCCCAGCCAGCGGCGCGAGTTCACGTGACGGCTCGCGCCGCAAGTGCCGTCGGTGCGGCCGGCGGGGTTTTCCTGCCAGCCGGGCGCCGCGCCCGGCCGTATCTATGCCCTGATGAAAAAATCAACGACTCTGATCCGTGGGTTGGCCCGATGGCTGCTGCTGCTGCTGCTGCTGCTGGCTGGCCCCGCTGCCGCACAGGTGCCGGCCACCAACCCGCCGCCCGCTGCTGCCCCCGCTGATACGCCGGCCGAGGCCTCGGCTGCCAGCGCGGCGGTGGTAGTGCCGCCCGCCGATACGCTGTTCCGGGTGTACGGCCGGGTGGGGTCGTTCGGGCCGCGCGAGCGCGCCGAGGCCATTGAGCGGCGCCTGGCCGCGCTGCTCGCCGCGCCGCAGTTCGTACCCGACTCGCTCACGGTCGTGGATGCCGAGCGCGACTCGGAGATTCTGTACGCTGATCAGCAGCTGCTCAGCGTCGGGGAGGCCGAAGCGCGCGCGCTGGGGCAGCCCCGCGCGGTGGTGGCGCGGCAGTACGCCCAGACGTTGCGGACGCACCTGGCCGCGGCGCGGCAGAGCACCAGCCTGCCCGAGCTGCTCAAACGCGCCGCGCTGGCAGTGCTCACGCTCGTACTGCTGGCGGGGCTGATCTACGGCCTCAATTACGTGTTTCGGGCCATCAACCGGCGCATTCTGGACTGGCGCGGGACGCCGCTCAAACCCTGGCGCGTCAACAACTACGAGCTGCTGACGCAGGAGCGGCAACTCGCCGCCCTACGCACCGGCCTCAAAGTGCTGCGCGTCGTGCTCGTGGCGCTTACCGTGTACCTGACGCTGCCGCTGCTGTTCAGCTTATTTCCCTGGACCAAAGGCATTTCCAGCACCCTGCTGGGGTACGTGCTGCGGCCGGTGCAGCACGTGGTGCAGGCGGTGGTGCACTACATCCCGAACCTGCTCACCATCGGCGTCATCTACCTGTTTACTACCTACGCCGTGCGCTTCCTGCGCTTTCTGGCCGGCGAGGTGGCCGCGGGCAAGCTCGTGGTCAACGGGTTCTTTGCCGACTGGGCGCTGCCGACGTTCAACCTCGTGCGGTTCGGGCTGTACGTGTTCATGTTCATCGTCATCTTTCCGTACCTGCCGGGGTCCGATTCGCCGGTGTTTCAGGGCGTGTCGGTGCTGCTCGGGTTCGTGATCTCGTTCGGGTCCACGTCGGCTATCGGCAATGTCATTGCCGGTATCGTCATCACTTATATGCGGCCCTATAAGGTGGGCGACCGCGTGAAGATCGGCGACATCACGGGCGACGTCATCGAGAAATCGCTGCTGGTGACGCGCGTGCGGACCATCAAGAACGAGGATGTGACGATTCCGAACTCCAACATCCTGTCCGGCCACACCATCAACTACTCCGCCGATACCGCCGCCGACGGGCTGATCCTGCACACCACCGTCACGATTGGCTACGACGTGCCGTGGCCGCGCGTGCACGAGCTGCTGCTGGCGGCCGCCCGCGCTACGGAGGGCGTAGAGGCCGCGCCCGTGCCATTCGTGCTGCAAACCAGCCTCGACGATTTCTACGTCGCCTACCAGCTCAACGCGTACACCCGGCAGCCGCACCGGCAGGCGGGGCTGTACTCGCTGCTGCACCAGCACATCCAGACCGAGTTCGCGCGCGGCGGCGTCGAGATTATGTCGCCCCACTACCGCGCTACCCGCACCGGCGCCGAGGCTGGGTCCACCATTCCGCCCCTCGGCGCGCCGCCCGCTCCGGGCAGCGCGGGTGCCGCGCCGCCGCCGAACATCGCCCGCACCATCCCGTAAATGAACCCCTTGCACTAACCGGAGCTGCCGATGTGGAATGATTTAACGCGCGTACTGCACACGTATTGGACGCAGTTTCTGTACGTGCTGCCGCGGCTGCTGGTGGCGGCGGTGCTGCTGGCGGCCGTCTGGGTGGGCGCGGCCCGGCTGCGCACCTGGCTGGCGGCGAAAATCGGCGCCCGTGCCAGCGATCCGCTGCTCGTCAACTTCCTCACGCAGGTGGGGCGCTGGCTGGTGGTGGGGCTGGGCTTGGTGCTGGCGCTCAATATCCTGGGGATGTCGGGGCTGGTGAGCGGGATGCTGGCGGGCGTAGGGTTGTCGGCGTTCGTAGTGGGCTTCGCGTTCAAGGATATCGCCGAAAACTTCCTCGCCGGCATCCTCCTCGCCTTCAACCGGCCGTTCAACATCAACGATACTATTCAGATCAAGGACATTTTTGGGCGCGTCAATGCCCTGGATCTGCGCACCACCACCATTCGCACCTTCGACGAGCGCGACGTCTTTATCCCCAACGCCATCGTCCTCAAAGAACCGCTCACCAACTACACACGAAACGGCCTCATCCGGCAGGATTTTATGGTCGGGCTCGACTACGAGAGCGACGCCCGCGCGGCCATCAAGCTGATGCTGGAGGCCGTGAACCAGGAAGCTGAGGTGTACCACGCCGCCGGCAAGGAGCCGTTCGCCGTCATCGACGAGCTGGCCGTGAGTACCGTCAACGTGAAGGTGATGTTCTGGACCCAGACCGACGACTACCGGCGCGGAACGCTGGAGTTGCGCAGCCGCATAATGGACCGTGTGAAGACCGCCCTGCAAGCCAACGGCTTCGGCCTGCCGGCCGATATCGTCGAGCTGCAGTTTCCGAAGAAGCCCGTGGCCGTCACGGTCAGCAGCGCCGACCTGCCCGCCACCACGCCGGCCGAGCGGGTGCCCAGGTCTCCCCAAACGCCCGCCGCGTGAGCCGCCTGCGCCGCTGGTGGCTCGACCTCAACTCCAGCCTGTGGTTCTTGCCCGCCCTGATGACGCTGGCCGCCATCGGGGTCGCCTACGGGCTGGTGCGCCTCGACGTCGGCCTAGGCAGCGCCTGGACGGCGCGCTACCCGCTGCTCTTCGGCGCCGGGGCCGCCGGGGCGCGCGGGATGCTCACGGCCATCGCGGGGTCGATGATCACGGTGGCGGGGCTGACGTTTTCGCTCACCCTCGCCACGCTGGCGCAGGTGGCGAGCCAGTACACCTCGCGGCTGCTGCGCAACTTCATGCGCGATCGGACCAATCAGGTAGTGATGGGCGCGTTCGTGAGCGTCTTCGTGTATTGCCTGATGGTGCTGCGCACGATTCGGGGTGGCGACGAAGGGGCGTTCGTGCCGTCGTTAGCGGTCGCCGTCGGCCTGCTGCTGGCGCTGGGTAGCATCGGGATGCTGATTTTTTTCATCCACCACATCGCCACCTCGATTCAGGCGGCGAACGTGATCGGGCGCGCTGCCGACGAAACCGAGAAGCTGTTCGAGAAGCTGTTCCCGTTGGCTATGGGCGACGCCGCGACCGCCCCCGCCAAAGCCGGGCTGGCCGACGAGGCGGCCCTCACCGCGCTGCGCTGGGTGGTGGTGCCCGCTCCCGTGAGCGGCTACGTGCAGGGCATCGAGACCGACGCGCTGCTCGCCGCTTCCACCAATGCCGACGCGGTCGTGCGGATGGCGGGTGCGCTCGGCAGCTTCGTGACTAAAGGCGCGCCGCTCGCCACCGTGGCCGCCTATGACGGTTCGGCTATCGAACCAGATACGGTGCGACGGGTGCAGGCGTGTTACCGCATCGGCCGCCAGCGGACGCTTGACCAGGACGCCGGCTTTGGGCTGCGGCAGCTCGTGGACATTGCCCTCAAAGCCCTCTCACCGGGCATCAACGATACCTCAACCGCCATCCAGTGCCTCGACCGCCTCGGCGCGCTGCTGGCTTTGCTGGCGCCGCGCCACCTCGGCGACCCGATACGCGCCGTTGAGGGGCGGGTGCGGGTGCTGGTGCGCCGGCCCGACTTCGCCAGCTACCTGGGCACCGCCTTCGATCAGATTCGCGTCTGCGCCACCGATAACCTGGCCGTGTACCTACGCCTGCTCACGGCGCTGCGCACGGTGGCCGAGCGCGCCCCCGGCCCCGATTGCCGCGCGGCCATCCGTCAGCAAGCCACCCTGGCCCTGGCCGCCGCCGAGCGGCAGCTAACCGTCGCCTACGACCTGGCCCAGGTGCGGGCGCGCCATCGCCTGCTCGAAGCCACGCTGGACGCGGCGTAAGTTTCCGGGCGCCTTAGCGCCGGCGGCGGGTGGCGCGGCGCCCGGTTCTGGCCGCCGTGGGCGCCACCTTCACCACCGGCGTTTCCAGCAGCAGCTGAACCCGTCTGGCTTGCGTACGCCGCGAGAGCCACCGCGTCAGGCGGCCCTGCTCGGCCGTATCGAGGGGGGTAGAAAGCGCCAGCCGTACCACCAGCAGACTGTCCGACGACACCCACGCCCCAGTGTCGCCGGGTTGCACCAGCCAACTGATGCCCAGCCGCCGCACCGCCGGGTGCTCGGCCTGGACTTCGCGCAGCAGGGCGCCAATGGGCGGCAGCGGCGCGGTGGGTGGGTGGGTCAGCAATTGCTGCAATTGGTTAAGGCGCGCTTCCTGGGCCGCCAGCGCGTCGGCGCTGCTGTGCTGCACATCTTCGAGCAGCGCGGTGCGCAGGGCGCGGGCGTCGGCCGAGTCGTAGAGCGCCATTCCCTGTCGGATGGTCAGGCGCGCATCGGACAGGCGGTAAGTGGGCAACCGGGCCCGGATGGAGTCGAGGCGCGCGGTGGGCAGACGCTTGCCCGCCAGCAGCACGTTAACGGTGCGCGCGGCCGGATCGAGCTGCCGGGCCACGACGTAGGTAGCCGGAATTGTCGTTAGCTGTTCGTCCACGAAACGACGGGCGTTGTTCTCGAAGACCGCTTTTCGCACCAAACGGTAGCCGAGCCAGACGCTCGGCAGAGCCGTGAGTAGCGCAATCGTCCAGGTGATGCGGTGGACGTGCCGCTCGCGCGCGAGGTCGTTGAACGTCGGACCGGGAAGCCCCAGAAACTCCACGACCAGAAACGCCGCCAGGCTGATGTACACGCTGTTGATGAAGAACAGGTAGAACGCCCCCGCCGCGTACGCCCAGTGTCCGGTGCCCAGCCCGTACCCCACCGTGCAAAGCGGCGGCATCAGCGCCGTGGCGATGGCTACGCCCGGCACCACGTTGGTGAACGCGCGCCGCGTGAAGCCCACGGCCCCCGCCAGGCCGCCGAATAAGGCGATCAGGACGTCCCAGACCGTCGGACTGGTGCGGGCCAGCAGCTCGGAGCCGGCCCCGCGTAGCGGCGTTAGCCAGAAATAAAGCGCCGACGTACCGACGCTGATCAGGGTGGCGACGAAGAGGTTTTTGGCGCCCTTGCGGATCAGCGGTACGTCAAAGGTGGCCGCCCCGAAGCCGATGGCGACAATCGGCCCCATCAGCGGTGAGATGAGCATCGCGCCGATGATGACGGCCGTGGAGTTGACGTTGAGACCGACCGATGCTACCAGAATGGCAAAGAAGAGTACCCACAGGTTGGTGCCCCGGAAGGTAACGCCCGCCTCCACGCCCTCGCGGATTTTCTCGGGCGTGGCCATATCCGCTTTCAAATCGAGGCGGTAGCGCAGCGCAGCACGTAAGGAAGATTGCCACATCGGCACGGGTGGTAAAGAGGTAGCGGCCCGAAAACGGCCCAGGCGGCGCGTAGGCCGCAAACTTACTGCCCCACGAGGCGCGTAATCACGCGGCCGAGCGTGAGGCCCTGCACCAGCAGCGAGAACAGCACCACGGCCAGCGTCATCGGCACGAAGGCTTCGGGGTAGAGGTGACGCGGCAAGGCCAGCGCCAGCGCCAGCGAGATACCGCCGCGCAGGCCGCCCCACGTCAGGATTTCGAGCGTGCGCGGCGGCAGCGTCTGGCGGAGCCCCAGCAGGGTGGCCGGTACCCACAGCGCCACGTAGCGCGCCATCAGTAAGGCCACCGCCACTCCCACGCCCAGCAGCAGATACGTGCCCTGGACGCCCACCACCACCAGCTCCAGCCCCATCAGCACGAACAGGAGCGCGTTGAGCACGTCGTCGAGCACTTCCCAGAACTTGGTCAGGTAGTCCTGGGTCTGCAACGACATGGCTTCCTCACGGGCGCTGTTGCCCGTGAAGACGCCCGCCACCACCATCGCCAGCGGCCCCGACACGTGCAGCGCGCGACAGAGCGCGTAGCCACCCACCACCATCGCCAGGGTGATGAGGATCTCGGTCTGGAAATGGTCGATGCTCTTCATCAGGCGATAGCCGACGTAGCCGATGGCCAGCCCGGCCAGCAGGCCGCCGGCCACTTCGCGCAGCAGCAGCAAGCCGATGGCCCCAGCCGTGGGCGGCGGGCCGGTGGGCAGCGCCACGATCAGCAGGGTGGAGAAAATCACCACGCCTACGCCGTCGTTGAAGAGCGACTCGCCCACCAGATTGGTTTCGACCACCGGCGCCAGCTTGGTCTCCTTCACGATGCCCAGCACGGCCACGGGATCAGTAGGGGCCAGCATCGCCCCGAACACCAGGCACGGCAGCAGCGGAATGCTCAGCCCCGCCAGTTGCAGGAGGTAATAGGCCGCCGCTCCGCCCAGCACCGTGCTGATGATGACGCCCACCGTAGCGAAGGCCGTGATGCTGCGCGCCGCCGCCCGCAGCGCCGCGTAGCGGATGTGAAGCGAGCCGGCGAACAGTAGAAAACTCAGCACGTTGCCGAGCAGCAGCTCCGGGAAGTCGAGCCGGGCCAGGGTCAGGCGGGTGGCCGCCACGAAGGTCGGCGAGAACTGCCCGGCCACGAGGATGCCCGCCGCCGCCACGGTTCCCAGCAGCATAAACAGGATGCCGGCCGGCAGCCGTAGCACCCGGACGTTGAGGTAAGAAAACGCGGCTGTCAGGGTCAACAGCAGCGCGAAGAAGGTGAACATAGGCGGTAAAGTAGGACGGAGAAGGCAACCTGACGGGCCGGATTAGCGGACCTGGCCCGCCGCTAACGGCGGGGGCTACCCCCTCGCGGAAGCAGCCCCGATTTGCGTTGCGCGGCCGGCCGGTGGTGCCCGGTCGGCGGGCTTCGGCGTGCAAGGTACGAGAGCCGCCCGGCTGCATTCCGCGCCGCCCGCCCGCTGCCGGCCGGCACGAGGGCACACGCAACCCTACCTCATGAATCCGGGTATGCACAAGCCGGGGGGGTGTTTTTTCCACCCCCGGTTTACCCATGCATCAGCAAAATAAAACTCTCCTGGCCGCGCTCGATGCCTGCGTGGCCGCTTGCGAGCACTGTGCCACCGCCTGCCTCGGCGAAGCCGATGTGAAAATGATGACCGGCTGTATCAGCCTCGACCGCGACTGCGCCGACATCTGCGCCCTCACCGCCCGGCTGCTGGCGCGCGGCTCCGAGCACGGCCCGCACCTGCTGCGCGAGTGCGCTGAAATCTGCCGACTCTGCGGCGACGAGTGCGCGAAGCACGCCGCCCATATGGACCACTGCCGCGAATGCGCCGACGCCTGCCGCCAGTGCGAAGCCGCCTGCCGGGCCGCGATGGCGGCGTAAACCTCCCCTGTAGCGCCACGCATCCTCTGGTGCAGAAGAAAGCCCCGTTCGCTCTCCGTCCCGCGTGTCTCGTCCGGCTCTGGCTGTACACCATCTTTACCGTAGATGCGTGTTTCTGAATCTTCGTCGACCCCGAGCGGTCGGCGGTATTATCCACTTTCCTTCAAGCTCGAAGCGGTCCGTTTGGTTGAGACC
>JBKJUQ010000139.1:0-2883 GCA_046590685.1 Hymenobacteraceae bacterium | reverse complement strand
ATAACGGCTCTACGCTACAGTCACGAGGGGTTTATTTTGAATACGGGTACACGGGGACTGAGACAGTTAATGAAAGTGAAATTATCACCGAAAGCAATCAGTAACCGGGCTGGTATGTTAAGTCAACACTATTGTTGCCGACTTAAGTACAGGTCCCGCTGGGCGTGGATCTCGCCGAAATACTCACCCCTCAAACACCTCGCTCCACTCCACCACCAAATCGGGTAGGGTGTGGACGGGGACCGGGCCGGGCTGCCAGTAGTCGCCGATGAGGCGGTAGCGGTCGTTTTCGGAAGCAAAGCGGTTCTTTCGGTTGGGGGACCCGAAACTAAACGGGCAGCCCGAGAAGGTACAGCTTTTTGGCTTTGCCGGTGAGGCGGCCCATTTCCCAGTGGTAGTCGGGTTGGTCAAGGCCGCTGATTAATTGGGCCATATCGGCGAGGGTGTAGGTGCGGGCGTTGGACACGGCGCCGTCCCAGGCGAAGAAGAAGGGGATGATGGGGAGAACGTAGGTAAACAGGACCTGCTGCACCGTGAGAGGGCGGACGAAGGGGGTGATGAAGAAGGGTATCAGGAAATTGAGCGGCAGGGCAATCCACCAGAGGAGGATGGGGAAGCTGTTGTCGCTGATTTCGTAGATGCAGATGGGTTGGCGCTTGCCGGCGGCGTCGGCGAGGATGGCGCGGGCGGTGGCCGGGGGCATGTGGTGGAAGCTGCACACCATTGTCCGGACGCCGGTCAGGGCCGGCGGGACGGCGGTGGCGTCGACAGACGCGGGCTCGTAGCGGATGGGGGAGGCGGGGTCGGCGTTGAGCTGCGCGGCGAGCGTGTGGTCAGGGTAGAGGTCGGTGAGGGTTAGGTGTAAGGCGGTATTGCCGGGCTGGTAGCGGAGCTGGGTAAACGCGGCGATCATCGCGCCGCCGCTGCCGGCGCATAGATCGATAATAGCGGGTTTGGGGGCGTGCGCGAGGGCTTTTTGGAGCAGGGCGGCTAACTCGTCGGCCGAGCCTAGGAACCGGTGCATGACCATCATCAGGCGGGTCAGACAGGCGCGGAGCCAGACCGGAAACCAGGGGAAATCTTCGAACTCGAAGAGGTGAATTCTTTTCACGGGTTGTGGATGCGTTGTGGGGCAATTTTTAACAGGCACCCATTATTAATTGTCGTCTGGTTCTTCGGGGAGCTTACTGCCGCACCATGGGCAGTATTTGATGCTAATCATCGATGAACCGCCATCGTGAATGATAATGCCGTACGTTTTGCGCTTCTTGGAATAGTAAATCAGATGGTCGGCGCAATCGAAGGGATCAGGATGTTGTTCACACACGTGATTCACGTTCGACATCATCATTGCGCAGCAATGTTGCCTGGGACGCTTTTTCGCGGATGATTCCATCATCAGCGGCTCAGATACAGATTGCGCTCGCTGTAGACTTCGCGGAAATAATCGTCGTTTAGGTCGTCGATAAAATAAATTGCCTCGCCGGTGGATTTCATTTCCGGGCCTAATTCTTTTTCCACATCGGGGAATTTGTGGAAGGAGAAGACGGGGACTTTGATGGCGTAGCCTTTCTGCACCGGGTTGAAGACGATATCCTTCAGGCGGCGGGCGCCGAGCATCAGCTCGGTGGCGTACTGGATGTAGGGCTCCTGGTAGGCTTTGGCGATGAACGGGACCGTGCGGGAGGCGCGCGGGTTGGCCTCGATGACGTAGACCGTGCCGTTCTTGATGGCGAACTGGATGTTGATGATGCCGATGGTGCCGAGCGCCTTGGCAATGGTGTGGGTGTGGCGGGTGATCTGGTCGAGGATGTCGTCGCTCAGATCAAACGGGGGGAGCACGGCGTAGGAATCGCCGGAGTGGATGCCGGCGGGCTCGATGTGCTCCATGATGCCGATGATGTGGACGTCGGTGCCGTCGCTCAGGGCGTCGGCTTCGGCTTCGATGGCATTCTGGAGGAAGTGGTCGAGCAGGATGTTGTTGCCGGGGTAGTGCTTGAGGATTTCGTGGACGTGGTCTTCGAGCTCCTGAGCGTTGATGACGATCTTCATCGACTGGCCGCCGAGCACGTAGCTGGGGCGCACGAGCAGCGGAAAGGGGAGGGTTTTGGCCGCTTCGAGGGCCTGACCGGGGGTGCTGACGGCGGTGAACTCGGGGTACGGGATGCCGTTGGCTTGCAGCAGCTCGCTGAACGCGCCGCGGTCTTCGGCTAAGTCGAGCGACTTGTAGCTGGTGCCGAAGATGCGAATGCCGTAGCGGTCGAGCTTTTCGGCGAGCTTGAGGGCCGTCTGGCCGCCGAGCTGGACGATGACGCCCTCGGGCTTTTCGTGCAGAATGATCTCGTAGAGATGCTCCCAGAAGACGGGCTCGAAGTAGAGCTTGTCGGCGATGTCGAAATCGGTGCTGACGGTTTCTGGGTTGCAGTTGACCATAATGGTCTCGTAGCCGCAGGCTTTGGCCGCGAGCACGCCGTGAACGCAGGCGTAATCGAACTCAATGCCCTGACCGATGCGGTTGGGGCCGGAGCCGAGCACGATCACCTTTTTGCGGTCGGAGCGGATAGACTCGTTTTCGCCCTCGAAAGTGGAATAGTAGTAGGGCGTGCCGGCGGCGAACTCGGCCGCGCAGGTATCGACCTGCTTGTAGACGCGGTGAATCCCGAGCTGCTGGCGTTTGTCGAACACTTCCGATTCGAGGCACCGCAGGACGTGGGCAATCTGGCGGTCGGCGTAGCCCTGGCGCTTGGCGGCGCGCAGCACGTCGGCCGGGATAGTGGCGAGGGTGTAGGTGGCGAGCTGCTTTTCGGTCTGGTCTAATTCTTCAATCTGATTCAGAAACCACGGGTCAATCTTGGTGATTGATTGAATCGTGCTGGTAGCGAT
>JBKJUQ010000079.1:0-6242 GCA_046590685.1 Hymenobacteraceae bacterium | reverse complement strand
GTACGCTGGAGATTCTGATCGCCACCGACGTCGCCGCGCGCGGCATCGACGTATCCGACATCGAGGCCGTCATCAACTACGACCTCCCGACCGACGAGGAGTACTACGTGCACCGCATCGGCCGCACGGGCCGGGCCGGTAAGTTCGGCAAGGCGTTCACGTTCGTGGGCGGCCGCCAGGACCTGAATCGCCTGAAGGATATCATGCGCTTCACGAAGGCGACGATCAAGCTCGGCCAGATCCCGAGCTTGGCCGACGTGACGGAGAATAAGTCGGTCGTGTTCCTCAATAAGGTGCGCGACGTCATCGCCAAAGGCCATTTGGGTAAGTACTCGGCCCACATCGAGCGCATGCTCGATCAGGACGCCGACGGCATGACGAGCCTCGACGTAGCCGCCGCGCTCCTCAAGATCGCCCTCAAGGACGACAAGAAGAAAGAAGCCGGCGACTCGGCTTCCCGCGCGGCCGGCGGCCCGAAGCCCGGCTTCACCCGCCTGTTCGTCACGATTGGCAAGAAGGACCGCGTGCACCCGCGCGACCTCGTTGACCTGATCGCCGACAACACCTCGCTGCCGCCCGCTAAAGTCGGCGACATCGAGCTCTACGATAAGTTCTCGTTCGTGGAAGTGCCCGACCAGTACGCCGGCGAGATCGTCGATACGCTCGGTCGCGCCACGCTCAACGGTCGCTCGATCACCTTCGACAAGGCTACCGGCAAGGAAGAGGTAAATCGTAACCCGACCCCGCAGGGCGAAGGCGAGATGCCGACCGAGCGCAAGCCTGCCGAGGAAAACTTCGGCTTCGCTTCGCCCAAGGACGGGCGCGGTGGCTCCGGCGGTTACGGCGATCGCCGGCCCGCCTACGGCAACGACCGCGGCGGCTACGGTGGCGGGCAGCGCCCAAGCTACGGCGGCCAGGGCGGCGGTAACCGCGACGATCGCGGTGGCCAGGGCGGCGGCGGTTATCGCGGCGGCCAGGGCGGCGGTGGTCAGGGCGGTGGTTACCGCGACGATCGCGGCGGCCAAGGCGGAGGCTACAAAGGCGGCGGCTTCAAGAAGAAGTACTAGGCACGAGTAACCGGTTTCATTCCGAAGCCAGCTACGACGCACGACTGCCGGCTTTCCCACATTCGGGGAGGCCGGCAGTTGGCGTTTTACGCTGATCGAAACGGACGCTCCACCCACCGGTCGCTCAGGGTGGCGAATAACAGTGTCAGCGCCAAGCCGCCGATCGGTACCAACCCGAGGCCGGCGCCCGGTTGGAGGTGGGGAGGGAGCGCCCGCACGGCCCCCGCCATAATCTCCAGCGCGGCCGTGTGCAGCGCGTATAGTCCGAAGGAGAGACGACCGAGCCGGGCCCAGCGCCCTTCCGGGGAGCGGGGACTTTCGCTGACGGATCCCAGCCGCCACCCGAGGAGGAGCAGGCCGGCCGCCACGCCGCCGCTGACGACCAACCGGGTGATGGGAGCGGTAGCGGGGCTGGCCAGCAGAGCCAGTCGCAGCGGGGCCAGGGCTAATAAGCCGAGGCCTACGGCCCATAACTGCTGGGATTGGGGCGAGTCGCGGGTTTTCGCGGGCCATCGAAACGCCGCGAGTGCCGCCAGTCCGCCAATGGCAAAATCGGTGAACACGGCCGCCGAATGGAGCTTCAGGATCAGCCGCTCCCCGGCGTGGAGGATCTGAAAGCTGAGGGAGGCCAGCACGATCAAGCCCAAGGCGCCCGCGAGCCAGCGCCGCGACATTGCGGCTACCAGGAGGGGAGCCAGCCCGGCGAATTGCCCGATGACGGCAATCGCCCACAGCTCGGCGAGCACCCACGAGGCGGGCTGAATCCGGAGCTTATCGAAGTTGGCGAGTCCCAGCACGTAGTACGTCAGGCGGGCCGGCTCGGCGTAGGGGAGGTGCCGGGCAGCGGCGAGCAGTGGCTCCAGGCCGAAGCCGATGAGCAAGCCCAGGCAGTAAAGCGGCAGCAGGCGCCCGGCCCGGCCAATCCAGAAGCGGCCGATCGCTACCCGCCCCGTCCGCGCTTTCTCTCCGGCCAGCTGATGGATGAGCCAGTACCCCGAAAGAGTGAAAAAGACGTGCGCGCCGACGTTGCCCACCGCCAGCAACGCGGAGTTGAGCCAAGCCACCGCAGGCGTCGCCGGGGCAAAGGCCGTAGCGGTCGGGCCGGCGTGGGCCAGGAAGATCGCGACAAACGCCCACCACCGCAGCGCATCGTGCGTCAACTGCCGGGGAGCGGCGACGGAGGGTAAAGCCACTACAAAAGCAAATAAGGAGGAGCTAATCGCGCCGCGTTGCGAACCTTGCGGCGTGGAAAGCCGCCTAACCGCCGAAAGGTAGAATAACTTGCCGGCCCGTCTGCTCTGCTTCGCTACTATCTCCGCCGTTGGTTCGTCCCGCTCATCGTATTCCCCGTCCTTCCCCCGCGCGCCGCCTGCTGCGGGTGGGGCTGTTGCTGGCGCTTGCCGGATGGGTGCTGCTGGCTGCCTTGCCGGTGCGGTGGGCGTACTGGACACGGCTGGAGAACGTCCCCATCTTCTGGCAGCGCATTGGTCCGGCGCGCGATGCCATGTATCGGCTCGAAGACCCGGTGCGCCGGCTGCTGAGTGGCTATGCCGCCCCCGACACTCTGCCCGTGCTGCGCTTTGCCCTGGCCGATTCGGCCGCGCGTCGTTGGGAAGATCAGCTCGACTCGATTCGTGTCCGTGGGATCAATGTGGCAGTCGGCCGCCGCTGGATACCGGCGGCGCTCGGGGCGGGTACGGAAGTCCGCGCGGAGGTAGCGTCGGTGAGCGCCGAAGTGGCGTGGCACGGCAAGTTTCGGCGGCATTGGGGTGGCCGGCAGCGCTCGTTGAAGGTACGACTCGGCGGCGGCGCCTCGTGGTGGGGGCTGCGCGACTTCACGTTGCTCACGTCCGACAACCGCGACGGTCCCGGACTGCTGCTCGCCGCCCAGCTGGCGCGGGCGGCGGGCGTCTGGCATCCGCGCGTACGGGTGGTGCGCGTCGAAGTCAACGGCACTGATTGGGGGCTGTACTACGCCGAGGAGCCGATCGACGCGGCGTTTCTGGCCCGCCGCGGGCTGCCCGACGGCGCGCTGCTGGCTCCCCGCGCTACCTGGGCCGACGACTTCCCCGATCATCGCCGGGCTCCCGCGTACGGACAGGGCGTCGGGTTCAACCGCGCTTCGCACGTCCATTCGCTGGCGTTGGAGCCCGCGTTTCAGGAAGTATCGGCCTCTTCCGACTCGCTGGCGGCGGTCGCGCGCGGCCAGTGGGCGCGGGTTCGGGATCTGGTGATGGCCTCGGCCAGCGGGAGCCCGGCGGGCCTGCCCGATTCAGCTGCGGTTGCCGCCGTCTTCGACGTGGATGCTTGGGGCGCCGCTGATGCGCTGCGCCATCTTCTTGCTGATCGCCACAACCTAGCCGGCGACAACCTGCACGTAGCGTACGACTTTCGCACCGGCCGCTTCCGCCCCATCTACCGGTTTGAGGGGGGGCTGGTGGCGGCAGAACGTAGCAAGGGGCTCACCAACGCTTCCACGCTGAGCTACAACGGGAGTCCGTTGCCGCTGTGGCGCTTCGTCAATCAACAGCCCGCGCTGCGTCTCGCCAAGCTGCGCGCGCTGTACCGCCTGACCGCCACGCCGGCCCGCGTAGAAGCGGCGCTGCGGGCGGCGGGACCCGCTACGGTGCTGCTCACCCACGCGCCCGGTGCCCAGTACCCCATCCGGCAGCGTCGGTGGCATGCCGAGGATCTCCGGCGAGTCCTGCGGGGCAACCGCACCCTGATTCACCGAAGTCTCACGGAAGATGCCTGGCTCTACGGCACCGTCCGCGTGGTGGGAGCGGAGCTGCGCCTGGAGCTGCTGCCCGAAACCGAGGGCGCGCTGCTCATCACGGAAGTCCGGGTGCGGGGCCGCGCCGGCTGGCGCCGGCTGGCGGTGGTGGGCAATCGGCCAATCCTGGCCGGGGTGGGGCCGGTTGGCAGTGCCGGCGAGCAGGGCTTGGTACCGACCGTGATACCCCTGACGCTGCCCTGGACCTCCCCGGCGGCTCCGAGCGCCCTTCTTGTGCGCGGCCGGAACCTGTTGAGCGGCCAGCTGCTGCCAGCGCACCGGGTACGCGTCACGATGTGTCGGTAGGAGGGATGGTGGCGACGAGTGCCGGGGGCTGGCGGTGAGGCGTGTGCCCGGCCTGCACCCGGGGTAGATTTCTTTGAAATCAACCCCGGGCTGTGGAAAAGAACCCTTTCAGGGTTGCCAGCGAGGTGCCTTAGCTGGGCCAAAGTGGCGATTCCGTGAGATAGGACAGGCCTTGGCCCGCGCCAGACTGGGCTACTCGCCGCGGGTAGCCCCTGCCGGGGCGGTAACTTGCGTATCTATTCTCCTCAGCCGGCTTTCTATCCCGTCTTTTCCTTCCATGCGCTACCCCGTTATCCTGCGCGCCCTTGGGTTGCTGCTCGCGCTGCTGGCGGCGCGGGAGGGGCTGAGCCAGAGCGAAGCGGAGGTAAGTGCCATCACGCAGCGGTTTGCCCCGGCGCGCTACGGCACACTGGTGCCGCTGGTTGCTACCCGGAGTCCGGTCGCGGTGCATCGCACGTGGCGGCCGATGGCGGCGGGCCGCTGGCGCTGGCCGGCAACCGTGCGGGTGAGCGTTGCCGTAGCCGATGACCGCATCCTCAGCGTCCGGGGAGATCGAATGCGGCTCTTGCCGGCCGGCAGCGCCTTGCGGGCGGCCCCGGACGCGGCGCGGGGCGTCCGGCTGACGGAGCGCTACCTCGCGAAGGTCCTATCGTCCGCGGCCCGGCTCACGACCACGGTGCGCGAGCGCGTGCCGGTGTGGTACGTGGTCGATTCGCTCGCGAGCGCCGAGCGCGCGGGCTGGCTCGTGACGTGGGGCCACCCCGACTCGCGCCTTGGGGCGTGGGAAGTGGTGTTGGATGAGGCTACGGGTCAGCCAGCTTTCCCGCCGCGCGACCTGCTCTGCTATCACCATAGCGCGGCTCCGTTGCGCCGCCCGCCGCCAGTTGGCCGCGATACTACGGCGGTCGCCTTCGTGTTTCGGCCCGATCCGCTCACCACCGCGCGGCAGCCGTACGGCGGCCAATATCTTGATTCATTGGATGCTGATCGGCCCGCACTCAACCAGCAGCGGGTACTCGATACGCTTTGGCTTACGTTCGCGGCCGATTCATTTCGGCTGCGGAATCCGTGGTTTCAACTCGCGGAGTTCGATCCGCCCGCGCGACCCGTCGTGGCGGCCCGTACGGCGGCGGGGTTGCGCTTTGGCCGGGCCGACGCGGGGTTTGAGCAAGTCAACGCGCTGTTTCACCTCACGCGGGCGCATCAATACGCGGCCCGGCTTGGGTACGGGGGGCTGTTGAATCAGCGTATCCGGGTCGATGTAAGCGGGGTGAGCGGAGCGGACCAAAGTCGGTTTTCGCCCATCGATACCACGCTTTCCTACGGCGAGGGTGGGGTCGACGATGCCGAGGATGCCGACGTGCTCGTCCACGAATACTGCCACGCGCTTGCCTACGCGGCCGCGCCGGGCACCAACGTGGGCTTCGAGCGCCGCACCCTCGACGAAGCCAATGCCGACTACTGGGCGGCGGTTCACTCGGCCCGGCTTGGTGGGCGCGGTGCATTTGGGCGCGAGCAGGTATTCAATTGGGACGGCCACAACGAGTTCTGGGCGGGCCGCTGGGTGATCAGTCCCAAGCTTTACCTCGTCGACCGGATAGATGACATCTACCTCGATGCCGATATCTGGAGCGCGACGCTCTGGCAGATTCGGGCGGCCCTGCCCGACACTGTCGCCGATCGCTTATTTCTGCAGCACCTGTATGGGTACGGGCCGAATCTGACCATGCCGCAGGCGGCGCGTCTCTTTTTGCAGGCTGATACCCTGTTGTATGGCGCGAGACATTCAGCCGCCATTTTTCAGCGGTTCGACGATCGCCACATTCTCGGCTCGCACATCGTGGTGGGGGAGGTGGAGCCAATCGGAAACGATTCGGGGCGGCCGGTTTTCGCCACTGACGCGTTCGCGCGGGGCGAGGCAGCCCGCTTCCGGTGCCCGCAGGCCGCGACCCTAACGTTGTGGAGCGCGACCGGCACGGTGGTGTGGCAAAGCGCGGCCGCGGCGAATCAGGAAGTACTGGTACCGGCCCGTCATCTAGCCGCCGGTCTGTACCTGCTCCGCTGGCGCACGGCGAGTAGGAGTGGGACGGAGCGAC
>JBKJUQ010000453.1:0-15369 GCA_046590685.1 Hymenobacteraceae bacterium | reverse complement strand
ATTTCGTTTCGGTCCTTACTTCTCCATCTCCTGCACCAGCTCCCGGTACCACTCGGCGCCGTACTTGCGGGTCAGGGGTTCTTGCAGGAAGCGGTACACGGGCACCCCGAGGGCTTTGCCGTTGGCGCAGGCGGGGGCGCAGATGTCCCAACGGTCGTAGTTGAGGGCGTCGAAGCCGTCGTACTTCGTGATCCGGATCGGGTAGAGGTGGCAGCTGATGGGCTTGATGTAGTCGATGACGCCCGCGCGGTACGCCTGCTCGATGCCGCACTTGAGGATGCCCACCGCGTCGTAGAGGGCGTAGGCGCACTCGCGGCCGTTGATCGTGGGAGTAGTGAGGGTACCATCGGACTCGACGACCGACGTGCCGACGCGCTCGATTTCGGCGCGACCTTCGGGGGTCAGAAACGGCGCCACCGCCGCGTAGATGCGCGCCAGCACCGGCAGCTCATCGGCATCGAGGGGCGCGCCCTGATCGCCTTCCACGCAGCACGCGCCTTTGCAGCGGGTGAGGTTGCAGACGAATTGCTCGTCGCGGATATCGTCGGAGAGTACGGTATGGTGCAGGATGATCATCGGACGGCAAAGGTACGGCGGCTCGAAACCGGCCCTGGGGGGAGGGAGTTCGGCCGGCGGGCTTTCCACATCGTCCGGCAGTCGCTTTCCCCACCCCGGGCCAACTGAAAACGAGGCACCTACGCCCGTGAAACGTTCGTGGAACGTATACCTAAGGGCTTATCAACACCCTTTCCACGGTCTGAATGGGGATTACCTAAAATCCCGTCTTCCCGTGAAACATTCGTGGAACATCACTGCCGAGTCGTTCCGCGACCCGTCCGCCCCGGCGGCTCCCCGCGCCGACGGGTACTTTTACGCCCCCCATGCACGCTCCCGCCTACGCCCCGCCCGCCCCCGCTACCCTTACCCGCGCCACGATCAGCGCCTGGATGCGCGCCTTCCAGGCGCAGCTCTGCGCCGACCTCGAAGCCCTCGACGGCACCGCCACCTTCCGGCCCGACGCCTGGGACCGCCCCGAAGGTGGCGGCGGCCAAACCAACGTGCTGGTGGGCGGCGCGCTGCTCGAAAAGGCCGGCGTCGCTTTTTCGGCCGTGTGGGGGGAGCTGAGCCCGGCCGCGGCGCGCGCCCTGGAGCTGCCCGCGCCTGATTTCTTCGCCACCGGCGTGTCGGTAGTGCTGCACCCGCGCTCGCCGTGGGTGCCGATCACCCACATGAACGTGCGCTACTTCGAAGCCGACGGCGGCCGGCGCGCGTGGTTCGGGGGCGGCGCCGACCTCACGCCGATCTACGTCGACGAGGCGGAAGCCCGCGCCTACCACCGCCACCTGCGCGCTGCCGTGGAGGCCGTGCGGCCCGGCGAGTACCCCCGCCTGCGCGATTGGGCCGACGACTACTTCTACTCCCCGCACCGGCGCGAGACGCGCGGCATCGGCGGCCTCTTCGCCGGCCGCCTCGGCGCCGACGCGCCCGACCGCCCCGAAGTAGAAAACTGGTTTCCGCTGATCCAGGCCATTGCGGGCTCTTTCTTCCCCGCGTGGGCGGAGATCGCGGTCGCCAACCGGGCGCGGCCCTACGGCGAGCGCGAGCTGACGTGGCAGCGCCTGCGGCGCGGGCGCTACGCCGAGTTCAACCTGGCGCTCGACCGCGGCACCCGCTCCGGCCTCGAAACCGGCGGCCGTACGGAGTCCATTCTGATGAGCCTGCCGCCCCTCGCGGCCTGGGAGTACGACCACCACCCCGCGCCGGGGTCGGCGGAGGCGACTACGCAGGCGTGGCTGCGCAAGGGCGTGGATTGGGCCGGCTAGCCGAACCCAGGTGGATGGGATGGCCTAACCCAGCGGCCGTTGCGGTCGTTAGTCCGGCACCGGCGCTTCGCACCCCGCGCGGCGGCGGTCATTTTTTCCCTCCTCTCCTCCTTATCCCCTCAGCAGCAATGAGCATTTTCGGCAGCAGCAAGCTACAAGGTAAACGTATCGCGATGATCGCGACGGACGGCTTCGAACAATCGGAGCTCGAACAACCCAAGAAGTATCTCGAAGGCGAAGGCGCTGAAGTGCACGTCATCAGCCTCAAAAGCGGCTCGATCCGCGGCTGGGACCAAAAAGACTGGGGCGCGAAAGTCGACGTCGATAAAACCATTCAGGAAGCGAAAGCGGCCGACTACGATGCCCTCGTGCTGCCCGGCGGCCAGATGAACCCCGACGTGCTGCGGATCGATGAGCACGTCGTGGCGTTTACGAAGGCGATTATGCAGGCGGGCAAAGTAGTGGCCGCCATCTGCCACGGGCCGTGGACGCTGATCGAAACCGGGCTGCTGAAAGGCAAGCGCGTCACGAGCTGGCCGAGTTTGCGTACCGACCTCACCAACGCCGGCGCGCAGTGGTCGGACGAGGAAGTGGTGGTTGACAAAGGACTCATCACGAGCCGCAAGCCGGCCGACATTCCGGCGTTCAATGCCAAGATTGTCGAAGAGATGCTCGAAGGCACCCACGCCGCCCGCTAGGCACCGCGCAGCTTGACTGGCCGCTCGCGTAACGCCCCACGGGCTGGCAAATTCCAGCCCGTGGGGCGTTTCTTTGCGGTATCAAGTCCGAATTCACCTCTTTATGGCTGCCGTCGCCGTGCTACGCTCCCTGTTCCTTCTTGCCATTGGTCTGCTGACGCTTCTACCGCGCACGTCACTCGCCCAGGTTCACGGGGGCGTAAAGGGAGGCCTGAATCTGGCCACTCTCGATGGCTCCATCAACCGGCGCTCCGAGGTGAGGCCAGCGGTGCACGGCGGCCTTTACCTGACCGCCTGGGTGGGTAAGCAAGTGGCCGTACAGCCCGAAGTGCTGTACTCGGAACAGGGGATGAAATTCGGCCTATCGCCCACGGGGGCGACCGATAATACGTTGCGGTTGCAGGTCATCGACATCCCATTACTCCTGAAAGTCTACCCGTTTGGCAAGCACTTCTTTGCCGAAGTGGGGCCGCAGTTTGGCCTACTGGTGGGCGCAGAGGAAGAGCGCGTAAGCAGTGGCGGCGCCAAAGCCGTGACGACGGAGCTCAAGCGCAAGTACAAGAACAGCGACTACGCCGCCGTGGCGGGTCTTGGGGTAGAAGCCGGCCGACTGCTCCTCGGTGTACGCGGCATTTACGGACTCTCCGACCTCAACAACGACCCCACCGAAGCGGCTTTCCGCGCCGCGCAGGGGCTTGGGGGCCTGCACCACCGCTTGCTGCAGGTATCGGCCGGCATTCGCATCTTCTGATTCTGGCCCGCCTTGCTCGACCGCGCCCTTTTCACCCTCATCAACGCCGCACACTCTCCCTTCTGGGATGTGGTGATGATATACGTGAGCCGGCGCGAGTCGTGGTTCGCGGCGTACGGGGTACTGGTCTTGGGGCTAATTCACGTCTATCAACGGCGCGCGATGCTGCTGGTACCGCTGGCGGCGGGCACGGTGTGGGCCGCCGATTTCATTTCCGCCGAAGGCTTCAAGCCCTACATCCAGCGGCTGCGCCCGTGCCACGAGCCGGCCTTGGCGCCCACGATTCGCCTGCTCGGTGAGTACGGCTGCGGCGCGCTCTACGGGTTTATGTCGTCCCACGCGGCCAACACGATGGCGTTGACGGTCTTCCTCACTCTGGTGCTGCCGCGGCGGTTTCGACTCTTCAAGTGGGTGCTGGTGATCTGGACCGTTTTTACCGGCTACAGCCGCGTGTACCTCGCCGCCCACTACCCCGGCGACGTGCTAGCCGGCTGGGTGCTGGGCGCGGCGCTCGGCTGGGCGGGCGCGCGCCTCTACGGCTGGCTCTCGGCGCGCTGGACGCCGAGCTAGCCACCCTTTCCCTTCGCCCGGAACCTTCGACGGCACCGGGAGTTTGAGGAAAGCCGGCAACCGCCGGAAAATCTGATCCTGTCGTTGTGCTGAGTTCCGTGGTGCGTTGGTGGAAGGTATGGATCATCATCGGGGCGCTGGGAATGCCGCTGGCAGCGCGGGCTCAATCTGCGCCCGCACGCGAAGTGCGCGGAAGCGTCGCCGATGCCGCGACGGCCCAGCCGGTGATTGGCGCAGTGGTGCGGCTCCGCGGCAACCCAGCGATTGGAACGGTGACAGATCTCTCGGGTGCTTTTAGGCTGGCGGTGCCACCTGCAGCTGCCGGCCCGCTGCTGATCGAAGCGGCAGGGTACCAGCCCGGCACGGCGGCGCTTTCCGCCGAGCCGATGCGCATTCGGCTTACGGCCCTACTCGTCAAGCTTGATGGTGCCACAGTGGTAGGCCGCGCCGATCAAGGCGACCCGGAACAGCACTTGCGGGGCGCGCAGCTGGGCGAAGCCGTCCTGTCTATTGAAACCCTGCGCACGTTGCCCGTCCTCTTTGGTGAGGTGGACCTGGTCAAAACCCTCGCCCTGCTGCCGGGCGTGCAGACGGGCGGCGAGGGCCAGACCGGCCTGTACGTGCGCGGCGGCGGCCAGGACCAAAACCTGACGCTCCTCGATGCCGCGCCGATCTACAACGCCGGCCATCTGCTCAATTTCTTTTCCGTTTTCAACGCCGACGCGCTCCGCGCCGCGACCTTACTCAAAACGCCGCCCGCCAGCCGGGGCGGGCGCCTGAGCAGCGTGCTCGACATTACGAGCCGCGATGGCGATTCCGACACGCTCCGGGGGCGCGTGGGGCTGGGGCTCATCGCCTCCCGGTTGCTGCTGGAAGGCCCCATCGGGCGCCGTCGCCCGGCAGCGGCGGACACGCTTATTGCTCGGCGGCCGCTCAATCGGCCCACTTTTTTGCTCGCCGCTCGCCGCACCTACGTGGATGTACTGGCGAAGCCTTTTTTGGCAAAGAAGCGCGGTGTTCCTTACTATTTCTACGATCTCAATGGGCGACTCGCGTGGCGGGTCGGCGATCGCGATCGCCTCGCCCTCACGCTCTACCACGGCCGCGACCAAGGCCAGTTCAGCCTGAGTGGCGGGGCCTTTACGGCTCGGTTTGGGTGGGGAAACTCGGCCGGAGCCCTGAACTGGCAGCACTCCTTTAGCGAGCGAATACGGCTAGTAACGACGCTGACGGCCGTAGACTACCAGTTTACGTTCACCTCCGCGTTCAGCACCTACGAGACGCGCCTGCTGACGTACGTGCGCGACTACGCCACGACCACCGCCGTGCAGTGGGAACCCACCCCCCGGCACCACTTTGAGGCTGGCCTATCGGCCACGCACCACACGCTTCGTCCGCGCTCCGGCGACGCGAGTACCGAAGACGGCCAGCAGTTCACCACTAACCGCGTCCAAACCAAGTACGCCGACGAAGCCGCCGCGTGGCTCCAGTACGAGTGGAGCCTGACCGACGCCCTCCAGGTCAATGCCGGGCTGCGCTGGAGCGGCGCGCGTCAGCGGGGCCCCTATTCTGCCTACCGCTACGATCCGGCCAGCGTTCGGGTCCTTGACTCGGTACTCACCCCGCGCGGTGCCACCGTCGTGCAGTTTCAGACGCCCGAGCCGCGCGTAGCCGTGCGCTGGGCGCTACCCGGCGGACGAACCTCACTGAAAGCCGCGTACGCCCGCTCAGCGCAGTACGTGCACCTGGTAAGCCAGGCCACCTCGGCCCTGCCGCTCGACGTGTGGGTGCCGGCCGCTGCGCTCGCCCCCCCGCAACGGGCCCACGGGTTCAGCGCGGGCTACTTCCGCACCCTTGGGCCGACCCAGGCGTGGGAGGTATCGGTGGAAGCCTATTACCGCCGCTTGAGCGGCCAGCTTGAGTACCGCGATGGCTACGTGGCGGGGCCGGCCAACCGCGACATCGAATTTGAGTTCGTGCGCGGCACCGGGCGCGCCTATGGCTTGGAGCTGCTCGCGCGCCGCACCACCGGCCGAACGCGCGGCTGGCTCGCCTACACGCTCGCCCGCGCCACGCGCACCTTCCCCGAGTTGAACGGCGGCCGATCGTTTCCCTTCCGCTTCGATCAGCGCCACAACCTGAACCTGGTAGCGACCTACGACCTTACGCCGCGCTGGCGCCTAGGCGGAACGTTTACGTACGCGACCGGCCAGTCCCTGACGCTGCCCGAGCGGCGCTACGTGGTGGCCGGCAACGTGCAGTTTCAGTACGGCGCGCGCAATGGGTTTCGGATGCCCCCAAATCATCGCCTCGACCTCGCCGCCACCTGGCAGCGTCCGGCGCACCGACTCGGTACTCGCGCGTGGCGCACGCGCTGGCAGTTTTCCGTGTATAACGCCTATGGCCGGCGCAACCCGTGGTTTTACTACCTCGAACCCACCGGCGACGCGTCCACCGGCAGCGGCCGCCTGACGGCGCAGTCAGTCGCGCTCTTTCCGCTGCCGCTGCCGGCCGTCACGTGGGAAGTAGAGTTTTGATGGTGAGCAGAAGTTAAAAAGAGCCACATTATCACCCGCGATGAAACCGCTTAAAACCAGCCTCTGGTCACTATTGCTGATGGTTTCGACCGCCTGCGAGCGCACCGTGGACCTCGACCTGCCCGCTGGCCAGCCGCTGCTCGTGGTGGAGGGCTACCTCGAGGCCGGCCTGCCGCCCGTCGTGTTGCTGACGGAATCGCAGCCGGTGTTCGCCTCCTTCGATGCCGCCGCCCTCGCCGCCGCGCAGGTCCACGGCGCCCGCATCGTCGTCACGACGGCGGGCGATACGAGCGTGACGCTGCGCGAGATCGCCGCGGATTCGTTGCCGCTGGCCGTTCGGCAGGCCCTCGCTCAGCAGGCGGGCCTGCAACTTGACCCCGTGACCGGCCGCTTCCCGGTACCGCTGTCGTTTTATTCGGCGCTGCCCGGTGCGGGCGGGCCCGTGCTGGTGGGTCGTGCTGGCCGCACCTACGCGCTGCGCGTGGAAGCGCGCGGGCATGTGCTGACGGCCGTGACGAGCGTACCCACGCCGGTGCCGCTCGATTCGCTTTTCTTCCGCGAACCCATTGACCCAACGCTGCGCGATTCGCTGGTGCAGCTCTTTTACCGCTTCCGCGATCCCGATACCGTCGGCAACGCGACGCGCTACTTCACCAGTGTCAACGGCGGCCCATTCTACCCGCCGCGCCTGACGAGCGTCTTCACCGACGAGTTTGTCAATGGCCGCACCGTCGACTTTGCCCTTGACCGCGGCCGGGCCCGGTTCGATCCGGCCACCGGCACCCGCGCCGCCCTGTTCCGAAAAGGCGATACCGTGACAGTGAGATGGTGCATGATCGACCAACCGCACTACCGGTTCTGGCTATCGTATGAGAACGCGCTCAACACCAACGGCTCCCCCCTAGCCTCACCCGCTACGCTCAGCACCAATATCCGCGGCGGGCTGGGCATCTGGGGCGGCTACGGCAGCACGTACAAAACCGCTATCGCGCCGCGCTGAGACGTAACGCGAGCCTCCGGCTCGCTACCGCGGTAGCGGTGCCACGACAGGCATTCGCCGCCAAGCTCCATGCGAAAGCGCTGCCGCGCTAGCGGGCCGGAGACCCGTGTTACGTTCCGAGCATCCGCAGCACCAGCCGCTCAGTGGGCGAGAGCAGATCATCCGGCTGCCGCTCCTCCGCATCGTGGGCGCGCAGAAACTCCATCAGGCGCCCATCGGTGAAAAGATGCACCACTTGTGGGTGAATGTAGTACTTGCTGCACACGGTAGGCGTGTTGCCGAGGTGCTCCGCGACTCGTTTGGTGGCCTCGCGCAGCGCGGAAGCGGGCGGCAGGTCGGGATCATCGGTGAGCTGCGCTTCCAGGCACTCAACCAGTCGCACGGTGCCGCCCCAGGTGCGAAAATCCTTCGCCGTAAAGTCCTGACCGGAAGCGTTACGGATATAGTCGTTGACGTCGGCGGAATCGATCGTATGCTGCGCACCGGTTTCGTCGAGATACTGAAACAGCTGCTGGCCTGGCAGGTCCTGGCACTGCCGCACGAGCCGGGCGAGGCGCCGGTCGCGCACGGTGATGGTATGGGCTACGCCTTTCTTGCCCACGAACGCGAATTTCATGACGGTTCCTTCCACCGCCACGTGCTCATCGCGCAGGGTGGTGAGGCCGAATGATTCGTTAGTGCGGGCGTACTCGCGGTTGCCGACGCGAATATTGGCCTCGTTCATCAGCGCCAGTACGACGGCCACTACCCGCGCCTGATCGAGTGGCCCCCGCCGGGCCAGATCGGCCGCCATCCGCGCGCGCAGCGGGGGCAACGCCTCGGCGCCGAAGGTGCGGAGGCGCTCGAACTTGGTTTCGGCCCGGCGCGCGGCCCACTGCGGATGGTAGCGATACTGCTTGCGCCCTCGAGCGTCGCGGCCGGTCACCTGCACATGGCTCGTGGGTGCGGGCGAGATCCAGACATCCGTCCACGCGGGCGGTATCACGAAGGCGGCAATACGCGCGAGCACCTGCTTATCCGTCACGCGCTTGCCCTGCGGGTCATAGTAGGCGAAGCCTTTGCCGGCGCGTCGGCGCGTAAGCCCCGGGCGGTCATCAGTCAGGTAGCGCAGGCCCGCGTCCTTGGCCGACTGGGCGGCATCGCGGTAAAGGTCAGTAGCGTCCATGATAAAGTCGAATAGCGTCGAGTAGCGCTCCTACTCTGGAAGCCGACGGCGCGTTGCGTCTGCCAAACTGACACCCCTCGGCCGTACCTTTGACTTTCCGCCCGTTGATGCCTTTGCTGATGTCGCAGCCCATTCTTACTCTCGATTATCTGACTCCGCCGCCCGGCCCGGGTGGCGCACCCGACTCTGCCCAACCTAGTGGTGAGGTACGGGTTTCAACGGCGACGCGCACGGGCCAGCAGCGGCGGCTGTATATGGAGAGCTACGGGTGCCAGATGAATTTCGCGGACTCCGAAATTGTCAGCAGCATCCTACACGGAGCCGGTTTCGACACCACCTCTGAGCTGGCCGATGCCGACCTCGTGCTGCTCAATACCTGCTCGATCCGCGAGAAAGCCGAGGTAACGGTGCGCGCCCGCCTCAAGGAAATCAACGCCCATAAGCGCCGCCATCCGGGGCTGCTGGTGGGGGTGCTGGGCTGCATGGCCGAGCGGCTGAAAAGCAAGTTTCTGGAGGAAGAAAAATTGGTGGACCTCGTCGTCGGTCCCGACGCCTACCGCGACCTCCCGAGCCTGATTCAGCAGGTAGACAGCGGTCAGAAGGCCGTAAACGTGCTCCTGAGCCGCGAGGAAACCTACGCCGACATTACGCCCGTCCGCCTCAACTCCAACGGGGTGACGGCGTTCGTGAGCATTATGCGAGGCTGCGATAATATGTGCTCGTTCTGCGTGGTGCCGTTTACGCGCGGCCGCGAACGGAGCCGCGAACCCGAATCGATTCTGCGCGAGTGCCGCGAGCTGTTTCAGCAAGGCTATCGCGAAGTCACGCTGCTGGGCCAGAACGTCGACTCGTACAAATGGGTCGCGGCGGATACGCCCGTCGTCACCTTCGCTAATCTGCTGGAGATGGTCGCCTTGATCGCTCCTGAGCTGCGGGTGCGCTTTTCGACTTCGCACCCGAAAGACATCACCGACGACGTGCTGCACACGATGGTGCGGCACGACAACATCTGCAACTACGTCCACTTGCCGGCCCAAAGCGGCAATTCCCGCGTCCTGGACCTTATGAACCGCACCTACGACCGGGCGTGGTACCTGGAGCGAGTGGCCGCCATCCGCCGCATCGTGGGCGAGGACTGCGGAATTTCGAGCGATTTCATTGCCGGCTTTTGCTCCGAAACGGAAGAGGAGCACGCCGATACGCTGAGTCTGATGGACGCGGTCCGCTACGATTTAGCCTACATGTTCTTCTACTCCGAGCGCCCCGGCACCCTGGCGGCCCGTAAGTACCCGGATGACGTGCCGCTGGAAGTCAAAAAGCGGCGCTTGCAGCAAATCATCGATAAGCAAAGCCAGCACTCGCTGGAACGCAATCGTCTGGGCATCGGCCAGATTCACCGTGTGCTGGCCGAAGGGGTATCGAAGCGATCCGCGGACCACCTCTCAGGCCGCAATGACCAGAATAAAGTGGTGATTTTTCCGCGGGGACAATTTCAAAAAGGCGATTACGTCAACGTGCTCGTTGACCGCTGCACGCAGGGAACGCTGTTGGGGGAGGCGGTCTGAACCCCGAATCAAGCACCTTTAGGGGACTTATTGCCTGCCCGCTAGTTAGTTTATAAAATCTCCAGAATCCCCGATTTCACTTGACGTCCTCCGAGCTTCAATCTGTTAAAAACCGCTTTGGCATTATCGGCAATTCGCCCTTGCTCAACCACGCGCTCGAAGTGGCGGTGCAAGTGGCGCCAACCGAAATGACCGTCCTGATTACGGGCGAAAGCGGCGTCGGGAAAGAATCTTTCTCGAAAATCATTCACGCGTTATCGCCCCGCCGGCACGGGCAATTTATTGCCATCAACTGCGGCGCGATTCCGGAGGGCACCATCGACTCCGAATTATTCGGCCACGAAAAAGGCGCTTTTACGGGCGCTACCGAGTCGCGCAAGGGGTATTTTGAAGTAACCGACGGGGGCTCGATTTTTTTAGACGAAATTGGGGAGTTGCCGCTCGGAACCCAGGCCCGCCTGTTGCGCGTACTCGAAAACGGCGAGTTTATTCGCGTCGGCTCGAGCAAGGTACAAAAAACGAATGTGCGCGTAGTGACTGCTACCAACGTGCGCTTGTTTGATGCCGTACAGAACGGCAAGTTCCGCGAAGACCTGTATTACCGGCTGTCCACGGTGCCGATTGTGGTGCCGCCCCTACGCGAGCGGGGCGAAGACGTGCCGCTGCTGTTTCGCAAGTTCGCGGTTGACTTTTCGGAGAAATACCACCGCAAGGCCCTCACGCTCACGCCCGACGGGATGCAGGAGATTCAGCGCTTCCGGTTTCCAGGCAACATCCGGCAGCTGAAAAACCTGGTGGAGCAGTTATCAGTGCTCGAATACGAGCGCGAGATCTCGGCCGCCATCCTGCGCCGCTACCTCCCGCCCGACCAAGCCAGCAACCTGCCGATGGTGCTGCCCGGCGCTGGCGAAGGCCGGGGGGCGTCGGGGGCGCCGTTTGAGCGCGAGCTGCTCTACTCAGTGTTATTCGAGATGCGCCGCGACGTCAACGATCTAAAGGGGCTCGTCGGGGAGCTACTCGCTCACGGCACAACCGCAGGTGGTCCGCTACCGCCGGACCTCCTGCACCGCAACCGGCAATTGCTGGATCGGCTGCCCGTCGGGGGGCCTGATGGCGCGGGGGGCTCGGAAGCACTCACCTTCCTGCGGCCCGGCTCATTCAATGGCACCCCAACGCCCGCTGGTGCCCCAGTACTGGTGCCCCCCTATGTGATGGGAGGCGATGATACGGCCGTAGAGCCGGAAACCGAAACCGAGGATGTGGTGCATACAGAAGCCGAGGAAGAAAATTTTTCACTCGACGCCCTGGAGAAAGCGATGATCATCAAGGCGCTCCGCCGCCACCAAAATCGCCGCAAGCACGCCGCGCAGGATTTGGGGATCTCGGAACGAACGCTCTACCGCAAACTCAAACAGTATGACATTGAGCAGTAAGGCTGGCCAGTGGACTTGGCCAGTAAGCGCCGCCTGGTGCTTACTCAGCTTACTGCTGAGCGGCTGCACTCTCTCGTTTACCGGCGCGGCGCTGGACCCGGCGATCAAGACCTTTTCGGTCGAGACCTTTCAAAACAACAGCGGTCAGGGGCCGGCAACACTCTCGCAGACCCTCACCGATGAGTTTCGCACCTTCGTGCAGCGCAACTCCAATTTAAAGCTTGATCCCGGAGCGGAAGGCGATGTGCAGTACACCGGGGAAATTACGGGGTATACCGTACAGCCCGTCAATGCCACGGCCCAGGGCGGCGTGGAGGCCGCTGGCGCTAACCGTCTGACTGTTACGGTGCAGGTGCGGTTCGTGAACACCAAGGATGCGAAGCAGAATTTCGAGCAGAGCTTCTCGCAATTCTCGGACTTCGACCGCAGCCGCAACGCCAATCAGCTGGACGACGGCTTTATCCGCGAAATTGCGAACCGGTTGTACCTGGACATTTTCAACCGCTCGCTTTCAAACTGGTAAGTGCCCAGGGCCAAGAAGAAGCGGTGCGTGCCAGTACGGCTTTAACTTGCCGGCTCTAGACCACCCTTCCACTTCCATGACTACCGCTTCGCTTTCCGGTCTATTGACGCGCGTTGGTTCTCTGACTGATGCCGACGTGCGCGAGCTTGAGAAGCTAGCCGACTCATACCCGTATTGCCAGACGGCACACCTGCTGCTCGCCAAGGCCCTGCACGACCGCGGCGCCGTGCTCGCGGGGCAGAAGCTGCGCCGCGCCGCTACCGGCGCGCCGGACCGCCGGGCCCTGCGGCGACTCCTGCTGGTGCAGCCCGTAGAGCATCCCGCCGATGAAGCCGCGAAACCAGTGGCCGCCTCGGAGGCAACGATGCCCCCCTCTACCGCTGAGCTACCTCTATTAGCCGTAAGCGAAGCGGGAGAGCTGGTGTCGCACGAAGCACCCGAACTCGAACTTCCTCAACCTGAGCCGGTAGCCATTGCTTCCCCTGCGCTGCCGGAAGCAAGCGCCCCGGACGTAGCCGTCGAAGTGGAAGCGCCACCGGAAGTGCTACTTAGTCCGGCAGCGATTGGAGTAGGAGGAGATATCTCGTCCGTTGCACCTGCTGACGAGTATGTAGCGCCTGAGCTTGCCACCGACGCCGTACTTGCGGAGCCTTCGTCGGTGCCCACGACCGTCCTCGCGGACTTTGATCTGGTGCCCGACACCAGCCCGACTGCCGTTGAACTGCTGCTCTTCGAAGCCGATGAGCACGCGGCGCCGGCGGGGCTTTCCCTGCTTGCCCCGGTGGTTTCGCCGGCGCCGGCGACTAGCTTGCCTACCTGGCCACCCCTGGCGCCCGACCCCGCCATTGCGTACTGGCTACCCTCCAGTCGCTTGGGTGCCGAGCTGACGGCGGCTGATTTTACGCCCCCTACCGCCGACGGCGTTAGCGATCCGGCCCCGGCAGCGGAACTCACGCAGCCCTGGTTGCCGTCGGCCCCGGCAGATGCCCGGTGGGTCGAGCACATCAGCGTTCACCAACCGGCTCCACCACCCGCCGCGAGGCGCCCGTTTGACCATCAGTTCGCGCTCATCGACCGGTTCTTACGCGAGAAGCCGCGCTTACGCGCCGTAGATCCTACGCGCCCGCTGCCCGACAAGCTACCCGACCTGGCGTTAAAAAGTACGCGCCCCGATGAGGGGGGCGTCGTGTCGGAAAGCATCGCTCGAATCTTGGCCCGACAGGGAAAAACCGCCCGCGCGGTGGCGATGTACGAGCAGCTGCAAGCGCGGCTTCCCGAAAAAGCGGCTATCTTCGCGGCCCAGATCGCCGCGTTGCGCGGTCCGGCGGCCAACAGTTAGGCCCATTTATCACCCGAATTTTTCGTTTTTGCCCTCGTCCGCTGATGTTTTTGACGCTGATTATCATTGCCCTGATCGTAAGTGTGCTACTCGTACTCGTCGTACTAGCCCAGAATCCTAAAGGCGGGGGCCTCAACACGCAGTTTGGGGGCGGTGGGGCCTCGCAGCTGATGGGCGTGCAGCGCACCGGCGACCTGCTGGAGCGCCTAAGCTGGATTCTGGCCGTCTCGCTGATGGTCCTCTGCCTCGGCGCTTACGTGGTCACAGGCTCCAACACCCGCGCCGCGCAGGCGCGCTCGGTGAACGTGGAAGCCGCGAAGGCCGAGTCTCCTTCGGCCTCGCCGGAATTCCCGGCCGCGCCGGGCGCTGCCAAGCCGGCAGCGACGGGCACGGATGCTACGCCGGCAACCAGCACGCCGCCACCGGCCCCTACCCCCGCTCCCACCGACGCGCAGTAAGCGTCACTCCGCTCCCCGGTCGTGAACCGCCGCTCCGCACTTGCCGGGGCGGCGGTTTTTCGTTTACCGTTTGTCACCTACCCCCGGCGCCCGCTGCAAATGTGTCAGCCGGCAGGCTACTGGCACGACCTGTGAAACCCGCGCCGCACCCCCCTGCGGGGGTTGAAAGCGTAATTTTTAACTTCCACTCCTCACTCGTACCCGCTACAATGGCAGTACAACTCAAGCCGCTCGCCGACCGCGTGGTCGTGCAACCCGCCGCCGCCGAAGAGAAAACCAAATCAGGCATCATCATTCCTGATACGGCCAAAGAAAAGCCGCAGCGCGGCGAAGTGGTGGCCGTCGGCGACGGCAAGATTTCCGACAGCGGCACCCTGATGAAGCCCACCGTCAAAGTTGGTGACACCGTGCTGTACGGCAAGTACTCGGGCACCGAAATCACGATGGAAGGCACCGATTACCTCATCATGAAGGAGTCGGACATCCTCGCGATCGTTTAAGGTAGAACGGAGTACTTGGTATCTGGTACTTGGTATTCCGATTTACGCTTTGCTGATTTACATCTCCTTTTCAAAACGTCTTAGTACCAAGTACTAAGTACCTTTTACCAACAACTAAAATGGCTAAGAACATCTCGTTCGATACCGACGCGCGCGCCAAAATCAAGGCCGGTGTTGATAAGCTCGCTAACGCCGTCAAAGTGACCCTCGGCCCGAAAGGCCGGAACGTGATCATCGACAAGAAATTCGGCGCTCCTTCGATCACCAAAGACGGCGTAACCGTCGCCAAGGAGATCGAGCTGAAGGATGCCATCGAGAATATGGGCGCCCAGCTGGTGAAAGAAGTGGCGTCGAAAACGGCCGACCAGGCCGGCGACGGTACGACCACCGCCACCGTGCTGGCCCAGGCGATCTACGCCGCCGGCTCGAAGAACGTAGCGGCGGGCGCCAACCCAATGGACCTCAAGCGCGGCATCGACAAGGCGGTACACGCCGTAGTGGCGAGCCTGAAAGCGCAGTCGAAGAAAATCGAAAACTCGTCGGAGATCGCCCAAGTGGGCACCGTTTCGGCGAATAACGACGCGGAGATCGGCCAGATGATCGCCGACGCGATGGATAAAGTCGGTAAGGAAGGCGTCATCACGGTCGAAGAAGCCCGCGGCACCGAGACCGAGGTGAAGACGGTGGAAGGCATGCAGTTCGACCGCGGCTACCTCTCGCCGTACTTCGTGACCAACGCCGAGAAGATGGAAGTGGAGATGGAGTCGCCCTTCATCCTCATCTACGACAAGAAGGTGAGCACGATGAAGGAGCTGCTGCCAGTACTGGAGCAAGTCCTCCAGACGGGCAAGCCGCTGCTCATCATCTCCGAAGACGTCGACGGCGAAGCCCTCGCCACGCTGGTGGTGAACAAGCTCCGTGGCACGCTCAAGGTCGCCGCCGTGAAGGCGCCCGGCTTCGGCGATCGCCGCAAGGCCATGCTCGAGGACATCGCGAAACTGACCGGC
>JBKJUQ010000081.1:0-5907 GCA_046590685.1 Hymenobacteraceae bacterium | reverse complement strand
ACCAGCCGCCCATCGCGAACAACGACCAGAACGACGTGCCGCTTAACACGCCAACTACGGGTAACGTTATCCTCAACGACAACGACCCGGAGCTCGAGGCTCTGACGGTCCAGACTACTCCCGTAGTAGCTCCCCTCCACGGGACATTGGTGCTGGCCAGCAACGGTTCCTACACCTACACGCCAACTACGAGCTATCTCGGGCCTGATCAGTTTACCTATCAGGTCTGTGATGTGGGGGCGTCGTGCCGGACAGCAACGGTTTTCCTGCGGGTATACAACCCGGCTACGGCCTGCGTGTCGGGTACGGCTAACAACCAGCTGATCAATCCGAGCTTCACCAGCGGCAACACGGGGTTCGTCACGAGTTTGACGTACGTAGCTCCCGGTGGCAGCTTGGTTCCCGAGGATACCTACGCCGTTACCGCAAACGTAGCGCCCTACCATCCAGCTTTTACGGGTACGGGACGCACCGGGGCGGGCGACAACTTCATGGCGATTAATGCTTCGCCGGTAATCAAAATCATGTACGCCCAGACGCTGACGGTCCAGCCTAACCGTTACTACACGTTCTCGGCCTACTTCAAAAACCTGATTACGAGCCGCAACATCGCCCTGCCGCAGGTTGGCTTCGTCATCAATGGGCAGTCCACGTCGGGCATCGTAACAATTCCCGAAGAGACGACGGGTGGCCCAACCAACGTCTGGACTAAATTCTCGGACGTGTGGTATTCGGGCGCGAATACGACCGCCACATTTGAGATCCGCAACCTGACGATTCAACGCAACGGCAATGACTTAGGTATCGACGACGTATACTTCGGCACCTGTAATTTGCCACCGACTGCCATCGCGGATGTGCAGAATACGCCGCCCGGCACGCCGGTCACCTTCTCCCTCACCGATAACGACACCGACGGTGATGGCGTCATTCAACCCGGTACGGTTGTCCTGACGGGTTCAGCTGTTGGTACTCCGCGCTCATTTACGGATGCTTCGGGTAACACCTTCGTAGTGAGTACCGCTGGAGATGTCACGTTTACGCCCGCTCCGGGCTTCGTGGGCGTAGCTTCCATTACCTACACCGTGAAGGATGATAACGGGGCTTTATCGAACCCAGCCGTTATCGCCGTAACGGTGCAGGCCCCGATGACTGATGTGGCGATCGCTATCACGACTCCTACCTCCACCGTCGCCGCCGGGCAGCCCGTGACGGCTACGGTCGTATCAACTAATAACGGCCCAGGAATCGCGTATGGACTGGTTCAAACGGTGGACCTCCGCCCCGGTCAGACGGTAACGAGCCTACTGGTTAACGGACAGTCAGGTACCTTGAGCGGCTCAACGATCAACTTTCCAGGAGGAGCGGCCTACGATGTGACGAGTGGTGTACTGACCCTGCCGACCTTGGCCTCGCAAGCAG
This sequence comes from Hymenobacteraceae bacterium, assembly GCA_046590685.1. Lineage (GTDB taxonomy): Bacteria > Bacteroidota > Bacteroidia > Cytophagales > Hymenobacteraceae > JANNMJ01. Next base: position 4,485 of record JBKJUQ010000081.1, on the reverse strand, counting down.
TGGGGACAAGCGCCACGAACACCGTAACCTTCGCCGCGCCGGGCGCGGGACCAGTGGCCCTTACGGCAAATGTTACCCACAGTGCCCTCGACGCGGTACCGGCTAACAATACTTCCACGGTGGCGCTGAACATCAGCGGTCGGTTTGATCTGTTGACTACGATCAGTGGCCCAACCAGCGCGGTTACCGATAACCAGATTACCTTCATCGTCACGACAACGAACAGCGCGACGTCTGCTTCGGCGGGTAACAACGTGGTCCAGACTGTGCAACTCCCGGCCGGCTTGGCGCAAGTGTACGTGACCAATGCGGGTACGTACGACAGCGCGACTGGCTTGGTCACCTTCCCCGCCGTCTCCAACCTCGCGCCAGGTCAGCACGTGGTCAATACGATCTCGTTTGACACTCCGGCGGCTGACTTTACCGCGACAGCAACGGTGAAGCCTAATACGACGGCCACTGGCGACGTAGACATCACGAACAATACCGCATCGGCTGCTGCCACTACGGTTAGTGCGGTAGTTGGTACCGACGTTGCCAACCCGTTCGTCACCATCGCCGCGTCAGCTACTTACGTCGCCCCGGGCACGCCCGTCGATCTCACGATTGTTGGAGGTAACCTCGGCCCAGATCCAGCCAATGGAGTAACGGTAAGCGTCCAATTGCAGCCTGGCCTGACGTTCACTAGCCTTGACGGTGGTACCTACAACAGCACTACGGGTGCCCTGACATTCCTGGCTTTAAGCCGGCCCGCTGGTCCGCTGGTCGCTGGCGATAGCCGCACGTACATAGTAACCTTGTTGGCGCCGACGGTTGGTCCGGTGCTGGCAGCGGCCGTCGTGACGTCGACCACCCGCGATGCGGTATCCAGCAACAACTACATGTCGACTCGGATCGACGTTTACCCGCAAGTTGATCTCGCGGTCACGTTGGCGGGTCCAACGACGGCGAACGCGGGTGACCCGATCGTGTACACCGTCACGGCGTCTAACCTGACGGGCGTTCCGGCCCGGAGTCTTGATCTTACCCTCCAACTCGCGCCTAACCTGACGGGGGTGGTTGTTAGTGGCGGAACATACAATGCCACTTCGGGCCTTGTGACTTTCCCGGTATTGGCGACCTTAGCCGCGGGCGCATCCGTGTCTTATGCCGTTAGCGTAACAGCGCCAGCCGATATTGACCGGTTTCGGGCTGTCGCGGCAGTGGCCAGCCTTACCCCCGAAACCAATTTCGTCAATAACACCGCTATCGTCAGGACGACGCTGGCCCCCGCTGCCGACGTAACGATCGCGATCAGCGGCCCCACCTCCGGGATCATTAACTCGCCCGTAAGCTACGTAGTCACGACTACGAATAATGGTCCATCGGTGGCGATCTCCACTACGCCTACGGTGCAGCTGCCGCGTAATCTGATTTTGATTAACCTGCCAACGGGTGCTACTTACACGGCAGCTACTGGTTTACTGACGCTCCCCACGCTCACGAACCTCCCAGCGGGTGGCTCAAACGCAACCGCTTTCACGGTTGTAATGCCCGACGTAGCTCGATTGGTCCCAACCGCAACGGCCAACGTGACCGCCGCTACGAATGATCGGAATTTGGCGAACAACTTCGCGACGACGAGCACGCTGGCAACCCCGCCCACGGATCTGCTCGCCGATTTGAGTGCAACTGTCACGGTTTCTGCCGCGAGTGCCATTCCGGATGATGCGTTGATCTTCACGGCGACCTTCACCAATAACGGCACGAGCAGCGCGACCAACGTGGATCCCCGCTTAGCACTGCCCACGGGCTTGCCCGTGGCCAATGTAATAGTGAGCAACGGTGGTACCTATAGCCCAACCACTGGTTTGGTCACATGGCCGGTGTCTGCAACGCCTCTCGCGATTGCGCAATCATATGTGTACACGGTGACGCTACCCGCGCCCGCTACCGGCCCGCTCACGGCGACGGTGGTAGTATCGTCGGAAACCAGCGATAATGCCCCCACTAACAACTCGGCGTCTACCAGCGTCGTGATCGATCCGCGCGTAAACGTGATCAGCCGGGTAGCTGGTCCCCCAAACGCGCAGCCCGGTGAGGCGGTAACGTATTCTATTACGACGACCAATAATGGTCCTTCGGGCGCGACCAATGTCCAGACTACGGTCACGCTACCTGCCGGGGCGACCAACATCGTCCTGCCAACTGGTGCCACCATCGCGGGTAGTGTGGTGACGTTGCCGCTTGATGCCTTCCAGACGCCGGGCGTCAACGGGCAGCAGACATATTTGATCAGCTTCACGCCAGCTTCCTCCAACGTCTCGTGGCGGGTGACTTCAACCGTGACGACTGCTACGGTTGAAACGGATCTAACGGATAATGGTGGTTCGGCTACGACGATTCGCTCTAACGTGGTGCCGGTAGCTACCAACGTCGTGAACGCGTTGGCTGAGCCGATCGGCAATACGGCGGACCGCTTCCCCGTGAGCGGCTTAGTAGGAACGGATGCAGACGGCACGATCCTGCGTTACACCATCGTGGCCCTCCCACCGGCCAGCCAAGGAGTTCTGTACGTGGATGGAGTAGAGTTGAATGCAACCAACTTTCCATCGCTCCGGCTGACTGTGGCCCAAGCTGCTCTTCTTGAGTTTGACCCGGACCCGAGCTTTACTGGCAACGCTTTTTTCCAATACACTACCACCGACAACCGGAGCGCAGTGAGCCAACCCGCTCTGTACACTCTGCCAGTTGGACGCGATACGGACTCGTACTACACGGAAGTACCAGTAACTGGTCAAGTCACTTACACGAATGGTCAGGTTCTGGCCAATCTGTTCGACGTAAACGGGGGCACGTATTCCGACCCAACGACCGTGACGAACACGGGGACGCAGTCAGTGGTACTGATCAATGGGTCTGCTTTACCCGCTGGCGTAGTGATGGATGCTATCACAGGGCAACTGACGGTTTCGGACAATACCTTGCTTGTGCCGGGTAGCTACACAATCGAGGTGCAGACGATTGATCAGTTTGGCGGTACCAATCCGCTCACCTTCACCTTCTCCATCGCTAACCCGCTGCCGGTTGAGTTGATAACGTTTGAAGCCAAAGGCCGCGGTGCGGATGCGCTCCTGACCTGGGCGACGGCTTCGGAGGAAAACAACGACTACTTCGCTATCGAGCGCTCGACGGATGGTGGGGTCTCTTTCAAGGAGGTTGGCCGTCAGAAGGGCGCTGGAACGACCCAGGCTCCGCAAGCCTATGGTTGGACGGATGCCGGCGCAGGTCGTACGGCCCGTACCCTTTACTACCGCCTCCGGCAGGTTGATCACGATGGCACGGCAAGCCTGAGCGATGTGCGGGCAGTTACGTTCACGGGCAAAGCGCTCACGAATGTGCTGCGGCTGTATCCTAACCCGACCGCTGATGCTACCACGGTGGATTTGACGGAAGTGGCGACCGGTACCTATACGGTGAGCCTTTACGACGCAACCGGTCGACTCGTACAAGCGACTACCCAGATTGGGGGTACTCAGCAGGTGTTGGATGTACACGCGTTGCCAGCCGGCACTTACGTACTGCGCGTGACTAATACGGCGGGCTTCTCGGCCAGCGTACGGATGCTGCGCAACTAGTCAATCGTCGGCTTATCCGCTTAATCAAGAACGCCCCGCTGAGCTACTGCTCAGCGGGGCGTTTCTGATTAGGCGCTGGGCTTGTCAGGCTGTTGCAGACAGCGACTGCTTCGCGCGTCGGCAACGGTCGGAACAATACTTTACGTCCTCCCATACCCGCGCCCATTTCTTGCGCCACGCGAACGGGCGGTTACAGATGGGACACACTTTGGCAGGTAGAAAAGGCTTTTGGTGAGACATTAGTATACAAGGACTAGCTATCCGCAACTTTGGTAGTAGCCAACTCCAAGCTAATGCACAATGTTAGGGGCGCCCGACTTTAGTAGAGCCATTCTCCTCCAGGCTACCGACCTTTGCAGGCAGTCACCAGCTGCTCACGAGCTTGGGCTCTACTTTCTACCTGACCACGCGTGCGAACACCGTTCGAACCGGCCACTCCTACCGCTGACCCTTTGGGGCGGGCGCTGATGGCATATCATTTTGACCATTACGCCGCCGCTCGCACCCGGGTGCGTTGCTCGGCCGCCCCTGACGACTGGCTCCAGGCGGCCTATCTCTTCCGCTCGGCTGCCGAGCTGCCCGAAGTTGAGCAGGAGGCGCTGCGTCGTGTTTATGGTCGGGTACTCGATATTGGCGCCGGGGCAGGTGCGCACGCGCTGCCGTTGGTAGAACGGGGAGTTTCGGTAACCGCGCTCGATGCTTCGACCGGCGCTTGCCGAGTGCTCACAGATCGGGGATTAACCGATGTTCGTTGTCAGGATTTATGGGCGCCGTTGCCCGCCGCCGAGCAGTGGGATACCGTGTTGCTCCTGATGAACGGGTTGGGTTTGCCCGGCACTATCGAGAATCTGCAACGGTATCTGCGGCA
>JBKJUQ010000075.1:0-4604 GCA_046590685.1 Hymenobacteraceae bacterium | reverse complement strand
TTTCTCGATGGCCTGCGCTTTCGTCAGGCCGCCGGTGTTGAAGTCGCGCGTAACGGCCGCCTGGAACGCCTCAATGGACGCGCGCAGGTACGAGTTCTCAAAGATGCCGTCCGACATCACCCGCAGGCCGCCCACCCGCTTCACGCCACCGCTGTTGACGTTGGAGAAGCCCTCGAAAATGCTCGGAAACCGGTAGCCGCTCTGGTACGCCACCCGCAGGTTCAGGGCCGGGGCGGGGGCGTAAACGGCCGTCAGGCGCGGGTTGAAGCGCGCGCCGAAGTAATCGTTCTTGTCGAGGCGCCCGGTGGCCGTCAGGCGCAGGCGGTCGTGCCACAGCGCCCGCCCGAGCTGCGCGAAGCCCCCGGTTTTGCCGTAGGTCAGCGTCTGGCCGTCCTGGCCGGCCTTGGGGTTGATGAAGTAGTTGCCATCTGGGTGAATCAGGTAGGTGCGGTAGTCGGCACCCATCCGCGCGTCGAGCTTCCAGCGGGTCAGCAAGCCACCCGTTGGCAGCGCTTGGGTGAGGTCGAGCTGGGTTTCGGCGCCGGCCAGCTGTGCGCGTACCCGCAAGGCGGCGCCCGCGTCCCAGTTGTTGATCTCACTCAGCCGGGCCAGCTCCTTTTGGAAGGCCGCCGAGCCGGGTTGCAGCCGCCCAGCATCGGCCTGCTGGCGGGCCTGCTGGTGGGCATCGGCCCCGGCCGCGCCGTTCGCGGTGGCCTGGGTGAAGGCCGCAGAATAGGCGGCAAACCACTGGTCATCCGTCTTGCTCACCCGGTCGAGGTTTTCGGCCGCCGAACGCAGGTTGTAGGAGTGGCCGGTGTTCTCATCGGTCAAAAAGGCGCGCACCTGCCCCGCGCCGCCGGTCAGAGTCAGGCCGTGCTGCTGTACGCGGTAGTCGGCCAACCGAAAGCGGTTCGAGCGCTGGTACACGTTATCAATCAACGCGAACCGGTAGGAGTACGCTAGCTGCACGTTGTCGGTGAGCCGGTAGTGGAGCGCCGCGTCGGCCTTGATGGTCTGGAGCGAATAATCGGCTACGTCGCGCTCGGCGTAGCCGGTGCGCGCCACCGCGTAGTTCTTGCCGCCGAGCGAGAGTGTGCGGCGGTTGGCCGACTCGTTGCCGTAGCCATTGACGGGGTCGTAGGCGGGGTTTTCGGCGCCCGTGAGGCCCACGGTAGCGTTGGCGGTGGGGGCGAGGTCGCGGTGGTCGTCGGCCACCCAATCGGTGCCACGCAGAAACGTCCCGTTGACTTTCAGCGCGAGCCGTGGCGCAACCACGCGCGCCCACCGCACGCTGGTTTCGGTGTAAGGGCGGGGGCGACTGATGGCATCGCCCAGGTGATTGACGCCCGTTTTCTGCTGCACGGCCAGCCCCGGCGAGTCAAAGGGGTTTTTGGTGGTAAAATTCGCTAGCCCGTTCACCGCGTTGAGGCCGTAGAGCGCGGCGGCGGTGCCGGGCACGATTTCCACCGCGGCGATATCGAGGTCGCTCGGTCCGAGGGCGTTGCCGATGGGCGCACCCAAATGCGGCGCCTGGTTGTCGAGGCCATCGACGAGTTGCGCGAACCGCACGTTGGTCGTATTAGCGAAGCCGCGCGTGTTGAGCACCTTGAACCCGAGGCTTGGTGTGAGCACCTGCACCCCGGCGAGGGCTTCCAGCGCATCAAAAAACGACAGCGCCGGCGCAAGACGGATGCCCACTTCATTCAACTTCACCACCGCGACGGGCGCCTTCAGCAGCCGCTCCTCGGTGCGAGAAGCCGCCACTACCACTTCGCCCAGCGCCACGCGGGCGGTATCGGGCGGGATGACCTGCGCGCGCGCCGACCAGGCCAGGGCCAGCAATACGCCGGTGCTCGCTATGGGTCGGAGGTAAAAGCCAGCCATAGACAAAGGTGCGGGCGGCGGGGTAAACGGGTAGCCGCGCTCCGGGCGACGTACTGGCCGCCGAAACCTTGCGGCGGGTCCGGTCTTCGGGCGCGGCCGGTGTCAGGCCGCCAGTCGCCGCTGAATCAGCCCCTCCACTACGCCCGCGAGCTGGAGCGGGCTAAAGGTGCGCCACGCGAGCGTATCGAACTGGCCGCCGAAGTGAAGGTACGAATCGACGTGGTACTGGGCCATCTCGCGCCGCACGTGCTCCTGAAAGCCGAGCGCGGCAATCCAGCCTCCCTCGTCGTCCACGTCGTCGAACCACTCGGCGTAGTACTCATCGTCGGAGCCGTGGAAGTTGAAGACGTTTTCGCCGATCAGCACGAAGCGGCGAATGCCCTGCTTGAACAGCGGGTCGATGATGAGGCGCTTGAGGTTCATCACGTCGTTCTCGATCGCGTCGTTCCACTCGCCCAGCAGCTCAATGATAGCGAGGTGATCGGCTTCGTAGTCGGCGAAGAGAATTTTCAGGTACAGCGTACTCGACTCCAGCGAATCCCACTGCGGGTGGATGTAGTAGCCGTAAATGGTATTGGTGTAGGAATTAAGGTCGTTTTCGGCCGCGAACAGCGGCGAGCGCGGGTCTTCGCTGGCCTGATACAGGCCCTCCCAGGCGTAATGAGGTTCGATGAGGTGCATACCGGCGGCAAGTACGGAAAACGGCGGTGGTTGATCTCGTCGGCGAGGCGAATGCGATCGTTGTGCGGACTTCAGTCCGCAGTTGCTGCTACCTCAACTGCGGACTGAAGTCCGCACAACAACCCGCGCATCGTTTCGCCCGCCACGCCGGGCCAGAACATTGCCCGGAGAAGTAGGCGACGAGGTGCGGGGATACTAAAAGGTGGGAGAAACGGAAGAGTGAGGCGCGAAGAGGAAAGCGCCAGGCAAAGCTTTGCGCCACTCGCGATAACCAATCGAAAGCGCCAAACGAAGCGAACGAGTACCTTGGCATCCCCTTCCACTCCTGCCATGTCGCTTTTGCCTACCACCGCGCCCGCCCCGAATCCTGATTTCGTCGAGCTGACCGAAGACGTTTCGGCCAGTCCGCTCTGGAACGCCGATCTGGCACCGGTGCCGCGTGCCCAGCGCGACTGGACCACCTACAACTTCGCCGCGCTGTGGGTGAGCATGGCACACTGCATCCCGACGTATATGCTCGCCTCGGGCCTCATCAGCGCGGGGATGAACTGGTGGCAGGCGTTGCTGACCATCCTGCTCGGTAACCTGATCGTGCTCGTGCCGATTCTGCTCAACTCGCACCCCGGTACCCGCTATGGCATCCCGTTTCCGGTGTTTGCGCGGGCCGCGTACGGCACCGTCGGCTCGAACCTGCCGGCGCTGCTGCGGGCGTTGGTGGCGTGCGGCTGGTTCGGCATCCAGGCCTGGATTGGCGGGCAGGCCGTGCAGGTGCTGCTGCGCGCGTTCGTGCCGGGCTGGCAAACGCTGCTGGGCGACGTCATCACCGGTCCAGCGTTTCTGGCCGGCTACACGCCCACCGAGTACCTCTCGTTCCTGCTGTTCTGGGGGCTGAACCTGCTGGTCGTCTGGCGCGGCATGAACCTGGTGCGCCACGTCGAGAACTGGGCGGCGCCGTTCGTGCTCATTATGGCGCTGGCGCTGATGGTCTGGGCGATTTACGAAGCCCACGGCCTGGGGGCGATTATGGAGTCGGGCGGGCGGTTCAACACCCTCGCCGAGTTCCTGCCGGTCTTCATCCCCTCACTCACGGCGATGATCGGCTACTGGGCGACCCTCTCGCTCAATATGCCCGACTTCACCCGCTTCGGCCGGTCCCAGCGCGAGCAGATGGTCGGGCAGGTCGTCGCGCTCCCCACTACGATGACCGTGTTCGCCGCGATGGGCGTACTCATCACCTCCGCCACGGTCATCATCTACGGCCGCATCATCTGGGATCCGGTGGTGCTGATCGGGGAGTTCAAGAACCCGGTGGTCGTGATCGTGTCGATGTTTACGGTTGTGGTCGCCACCCTCTCGGTCAATATCGCCGCCAACGTGGTATCGCCGGCCAACGACTTCGCCAACGCCTTCCCGAAGCTCATCTCCTTTCGCATCGGCGGGCTGATTACGGCGCTGGCCGGCATCCTGATGCAGCCCTGGCGGCTGCTGGCCGACCCGTCGGGCTACATCTTCAACTGGCTGCTGGGCTACTCCGGCGGCCTCGGCTCCATCGCGGGGGTGCTGATTGCCGACTACTGGCTGCTCCGCCGCACCCAGCTTCAGCTCGCCGATCTGTACAAGGTGAACGGCGCCTACACCTACGCGGCGGGCTGGAACTGGCGGGCCGTGGTGGCCACGCTGCTCGGCTGCGCACTGGCGTGGGGCGGGCTGGTGGTGCCGGCCCTCAAGCCGCTCTACGATTACGCGTGGTTCGTCGGCTTCTTCTCGGCGGGAGCGGCGTATTGGGGGCTGATGAGGAATTATCAATGAACAATTACAGGACTTACGCACTCGGCCTGAAATGCGCTCAAAACGCCCGCAAAGGAGTCCCGGAGGGACTATCCCCCGGTAGAAATCGGCCATTTCAAGCGATTTTTGGAGTCCCGGAGGGACTACCCTCTCCGCTAGTGCGTAAGTCCTGTTAACCCCAGCTGCAGGTTCGTTGCGTCCCCGGCGGGGACACCGCTCCGTAGCCGGGGGCAGCGCCCCCGGTTGGCGGT
>JBKJUQ010000204.1:0-10190 GCA_046590685.1 Hymenobacteraceae bacterium | reverse complement strand
GGGCGGCGCTATTCGCCGAATTTACCGCCGGGAAGTTGCTGCTTCACTTCTATCCGGTGTCGATGTTTCGGATCATCGAGGACGGGCGCGGCGCCGAAGGGGAGGGTGAGGAGCGTGGTGGTGGGGACGGGCTGCGTGCGGCGCTTGGCGGGCTCCCAGTTGGGCATCAGGTGGGCGACGCGGAGGGCTTCGGCCTCGCAGCCGGCGCCGAGCGAATCGCCGACGGTGCTGAAATCGGTGAGGGTGCCGTCGGATTGCACCATAAACTGCACGGTGACGTGCCCGCTGATCTGCTTGTCGGCCGCGGTGGCCGGATATTTCAGGTTCTCGCGCAGAAATTTCTGGAGCGAGCCGTTGGGGCCGGGAAACCGGCAGGGCTGGTCGGGACGCCCGCCGATCTGGGAAGGCCGCGCCCGCTCCGGGGTGCCGCTGTGGAGCTTGGGTTGCTGGGTCGGCGTCTGGGCAAGCGCGGGGGCACTCAGCAGCAGCGCAGTCAGCAGGGAGAGCAAGGAGTTTCGCATCTGGAGCGGGTAACAGCTATCAGGCCGGAATGGTGGCGGGAAATGTACCGCGAAGCTCCAGCTTCGCTCTTAGGCAATGGGCGAAGCTGGAGCTTCGCGGTACGCGCGCGCCCCCGAAATCAGCAGCAAGCCCAGAAACGTGAGCGCGCCATTCACCAGCAGAATCTCGAAACCGAACTTGTAGCCGCCCAGCCACGCGGCGGAGTTGGCATTGAGCACCCACGTGAGCAGCGGCGCCGCCACGCACACCACCGGCACGAGCACCTCGCGGCCCGCCGCGAAGCCGCGGCGCGTCAGAATCCCGAAGGCGAACAGCCCCAGCAGCGGCCCGTAGGTGTAGCCCGCCGCCTTGAAGACGGCCGTGATGACGGACTGGTCGTTGAGGCGCTCGAAGACCAGAATGACCAGAATCAACAGCCCCGCGAACGCCAGGTGTACGCCGCGCCGGATGCGGGTCTGGGCGGCTTCGTCGCCGCGGTGGCGGTTCTGGAGGTCGAGGAAATCGACGCAGTATGAGGTGGTGAGCGCGGTGAGGGCGGAGTCGGCGGAGGCGTACGTGACGGCGATGATGCCGAGCAGAAACACCACCGCCGCCGGCAAACTGAAGTGCTGGGTGGCGAGCAGCGGAAACACTTTGTCGCCGTCGACGAGGCCCTTCGCGTTGAGCGGCAGGGCAATGCCTTTTGCCTGGGCGAACATGTAGAGCAGCACCCCGAGGGTCAGGAACAGCACGTTGACGCCGACGAGCGTAGCGGCGAAACCGGCCATATTCTTCTGCGCATCGGCGAGGGTGCGGCAGGCTAAGTTCTTCTGCATCAGGTCCTGGTCGAGGCCCGTCATCACGATGGCGATGAAGGCGCCGCTCACGAACTGCTTCCAGAAAAAGCGGTCGTCGCGCAGGTCGGGGAAGTATACGCGGCTCATCTCCGAGGCGCGCACCTTCTCCCAGAGGGCGCCCACGCTCGGCACGTCGAGCGCCTGCGCGATGAGGGCAATGCTCACGGCCACGCAGATGAGCATCGCGGCGGTCTGGAAGGTATCAGTCCACAGAATCGTCCGCAGGCCGCCTTTGAAGGTGTAGGCGAAGATGAGGCCGATCGCGACGGTCACCGTCAGCCAGAACGGCACGCCGAGGGCGTTGAACACCACCTGCTGCAGCACCCCCGCCACCAGAAACAGCCGAAACGCCGCCCCCACCGTGCGCGACACCAGAAACAGCGCCGCCCCGGTCTTGTAGCTCCAGAACCCGAAGCGCTGCTCCAGGTAGGTGTAGATGCTGGTGAGGCGCAGGCGGTAGTAAATCGGCATCAGCACCGTCCCGATCACCACGTAGCCCAGCAGGTAGCCCAGCACCACGGCCAGGTAGCTCCAGCCGGTGGCCGCCACCGCCCCCGGCACGCTCACGAACGTGACCCCCGACAGGCTCGTGCCGATCATCGCGAACGCCACCATCGGCCACGGCGCCGCCCGGTTCGCCACGAAAAAACTTTCGCTCGTAGCCGCCCGGCTGGTGCGGGCCGCGATCAGAATCAGCAGCAGAAAGTAGCCCGCAATGAGGCTAAGGGCGAGGGTAGGGGAGAGCATGGGGAGGGCGAAGGTACGGCGCACCGAAAAGGGAGCCGGCGCTGGCGCGTCCCCCTTGGGTGGTGTACTAAATTTTCAAGTAGCTCGGAAATTCCGGACAGCACCTACCCCCTCGACCGTTGTAGTAAATTTTTGAGGAGATCGAAAATTTACTACAACTGCTCACCCCGCCCCCCATTGCCCCTACGCCACGCTCACCTTCAGGAAGTTAGTCGGCCCTTTTTCCATCACCGGCACCGAGCCGGTGTTGATGAAGACGTCGCCGGCGGCGAGGTTGCCGGTGGTCATCAGGATGTACCGGATGTCGGCGATGATGGAGTCGGAGGAGTTGAAGCGGTCGTAGTAGAACCCCTGTACGCCCCACACGAGGTTGAGGACGTTGAGCAGCTCGTGCGAGTCGGTGAAGATGAAGATGCGCGCCTTGGGGCGGTTGCGCGCCAGCTGGAAGGCGGTGTAGCCCGAGCGCGTCATGCCGATGATGGCCTTCGCGTCGGTGTCGCGCGCCAGCGAGCAGGCGCTCGCCACGAGCGTGGCCGACAGGAAGAGGGGGTCGGCGCGGTCGAAGGGCACGGGCTTGTAGTAGAGGTCGGCTTCGGCTTCCACGCTCGCGATGGTGCGGTGCATCGAGCGGATGGTTTCGATCGGGTATTGCCCGGCGGCCGTCTCGGCGGAGAGCATCAGCGCGTCGGCGCCGTCCATCACGGCGTTGGCCACGTCGTTGGTTTCGGCGCGGGTCGGGCGCGGCGCGGTGATCATCGACTCCATCATCTGCGTCGCCACGATCACGGGCTTGCCCACGGCGTTGCAGGCGGCCACCAGGCGCTTCTGCATCATCGGCACCTGTTCCATCCCGACTTCCACACCCAGGTCGCCGCGCGCCACCATCACGGCGTCGGAGGCGGCCACGATCTCGTCCATATTCTTCATCGCCTCGGGCTTTTCGACCTTGGCGATGACGCGTGCGCTGGAGCCCGCCTTCGCGATGAGGCTCTTGATGTAGTGGATGTCGTCGGCGGTGCGCACGAACGAGAGCGCGACCCACTCCACGCCGTGCTGGAGGCCGAACTGGAGGTCTTCCTCGTCCTTGTCGGTGAGCGACGGCGCCGACACGTTCGAATCCGGCAGGTTGATGCCCTTGCGCGGCTTCACCACCCCACCATAGATCACTTCGACGTCGACTTCCTGCTTGCCGTCGGTGGCGATCACTTTTAATTCGAGCTTGCCGTCGTCGAGCAGAATCGCGTCGCCGGGCTGCACGTCGGCCGCCAGCCCGAGGTAAATCGTGCTCAGGCGGGTAGCGGTCGAAATTTCTTTTTCGCCGCAGATGAGCTTGATGCGGTCGCCGGCTTTGATCTCGACCTGTCCGCCTTCCACCTCCCCGAGGCGAATCTTGGGGCCCTGCAAGTCTTGCAGCAGACAGATGTTGGTGCGCAGATCTTTGTTGAGCCGCCGCACCAGGTTAATGACCGCCAGATGGTCGGCGTGCGAGCCGTGGCTGAAATTGAGGCGAAAAACGTCGACGCCTTCTTCAATGAGGGCCCGCAGCTTTTCGTACGTATTGGAAGCGGGCCCAACGGTGGCGACAATCTTGGTGCGGGTCTGGCGGGAGGTCTGGAGCATGGGGGGATAGATGAGCAGGTGAGTAGATGAGCAGGTGAGCAGGTGAGTAGGTAGGCTGGATAAGCCGCTGGATAAGCCGCAAGCCGGTAGGGCGGGGCAAAGTACGGTAGAACCGCCGCCTGGCCACCGCGAAAGACCCCTAATCTCGCCGCCCTAATCTTTCATCTGCTCATCTACTCATCTGCCCACCTACTCATCTCATCCTTCCCCGCCGGTTTGGTAAAGTTTGCGGTTGCGTGTTTCCTTTGCGCGGCATTCGCCCATTCCCCCAAGACCTCAAGCCCCACAAGGATATGTCAGAGATCGCAGACAAAGTCAAGAGCATCATCATCGAGAAGCTCGGCGTCGATGAAGCCGAAGTCACCCACGAAGCCAGCTTCACCAACGACCTCGGTGCCGACTCGCTCGACACCGTGGAGCTGATTATGGAGTTCGAAAAGGAATTCAACGTCTCGATCCCCGATGATCAGGCCGAGAATATCCAGACCGTCGGTCAGGCGATCAGCTACCTCGAAGAGCACGCCAAGTAACCCGAACCGGCCGCAGGGCCGGGTCGCGCGGGCCGGTCGGGGAGCTGTTAAGGCTTCCTGACCGGCCCGTTTGCGTTTCTTGAGGTACCGTCCGGTTCGGTCCGGCGGGCCGTCGCTCGACGCTTAAGCGCCCGGCACGGGAGTTCCTGCCTATTTTCGCCCCGGTTTTCGACACTTCTCCTCTTTTTGCCGCCCCTTACCAGTTTTATGGGACTCAAGCGTGTTGTTGTTACGGGCCTTGGCGCCATCACGCCCGTGGGCAATTCCGTCGCGGCGTACTGGGAGGGCCTGCGCACGGGCACCAGCGGCGCCGCGCCGATCACCCGCTTCGACGCCGCCAAGTTTCGCACCCGTTTCGCCTGCGAGGTAAAAGGCTACAACCCCGACGACCACTTCGAGCGCAAGGAGGTCAAGAAGATGGACCTGTTTACGCAGTTTGCGATGGTGGCCGCCGCCGAAGCCGTGCAGGACGCCAACCTGCTCGACGGGGTGGATAAGGACCGCGTCGGCGTGATCTGGGGGTCCGGCATCGGCGGCCTGAAGTCGTTGCAGGACGAATGCGTGCAGTTCGGCCGCGGCGACGGTACCCCGCGGTTCTCGCCGTTCTTTATTCCTCGGATGATCGCCGACTTGGCCGCCGGTCATATCTCGATCAAGTACGGCTTCCGGGGCCCCAACTTCGTGACCGTCTCGGCGTGCGCGTCGGCCTCCAATGCCGTCATCGACGCCTACAACTACATCCGCCTCGGGATGGCCGACGCCATCGTGACGGGCGGCTCCGAGGCGGCGATCACCGAGTCGGGCATCGGCGGCTTCAACGCCCTGCGGGCGATGAGCGAGCGCAACGACGACTTCCTGACCGCCTCGCGCCCCTACGATAAAGATCGCGACGGCTTCGTGCTCGGCGAAGGCGGCGGCGCGATGATTCTCGAAGAGCTGGAGCACGCCCAGGCGCGCGGCGCCAAAATCTACTGCGAAATCATGGGCGCCGGCATGAGCGCCGACGCCTACCACATGACCGCCCCCGACCCCGAAGGCCGCGGTGTGACCATCGTGATGAAAAATGCCCTGCGCGATGCCGGCGTGAAGCCCGAGGAGGTCGATTACATCAACACTCACGGCACGAGCACACCCCTCGGCGATGGCGCCGAGGTGAAGGCCATCGAAGCCGTATTCGGCGAAGCGGCCTACGCGCTGAATATCTCGTCCACCAAATCGATGACCGGGCACTTGCTCGGCGGCGCGGGCGGCATCGAGGCGCTCGCGTGCGTGCTGGCCCTCCAGCACCAGTGCATCCCGCCCACGATCAACCACTTCACCGACGACCCCGAGCTTAATCCGCGGCTCAACTTCACGTTCAACCACGCCCAGGAGCGGCCCGTGCGGGTGGCGCTGAGCAACACGTTTGGTTTCGGCGGGCACAATACGTCCATCATTTTCCGCGCTTTCAGCGAATAACGCGTGCTACCCGGCGGAACGATCGTGCGGGCCTTGTTCCGTCTGGGGGCCGAGCGCCGGTTTGCCGCGGCGATCCGCGCCCTGACCGGCACGATCCCGCGCCAGCTACCGCTGTACCATCTGGCGCTCACCCACACGTCGTTCGTGCGCGGGGCCGACAACGGCAGTGGCAAGCCGGACCCCGCCGCTGAGCGTGCCCGGCTGACGGATACCAACGAACGGCTCGAATTTCTCGGCGACGCGGTGCTTGGTTCCGTGGTGGCGGAGTACCTGTTTCGCAAATTCCCCTACGAAGCCGAGGGGTTCCTCACGGAGCTGCGCGCGCGCATCGTCAACCGCGAGAGCCTCAACGTGCTGGCCGTGCGCCTCGGCGTCGACAAGCTCATCAAAGCCGATCGCTCGCAGACCGGCCGGCACCGGTCGCTCAACGGCAACGCCCTCGAGGCCCTCGTCGGCGCTATTTACCTCGATCACGGCTATCCCCGCACGCGCTCCTTCATCCTCGATAAGCTCATCAAGCCGTTCGTCGACGTCACGGCGCTCTCCACCACCACGGCCAACTTCAAGAGCAAGCTCATTGAGTGGGGCCAGGCGCAGGGGCGGCCAATCCGGTTCGAGCTGGTGAGCCAGCAGCGGCAGGGCGGCACCACCGAGTTCCGAACCGACGTTTACTTCGAAGACAAGCTCATTGCCTCCGGCGCCGGCCTCTCCCGCAAAGCATCTGAGCAGGCGGCGGCGGAAAAGAGCTTGAAAGAGCTGGGAGTGCAATGAGAATTGTGAGATGAGAGATGTGAATTGTGGAGTAAAGCGCTTCGCATCTCACACTTCACACTTCACAATTCTCATTTCACATCTCATCCTATCAGGTGCATTCGCGCGAGTAAGTCGTGGCGGTAAGCGCGGCCAATGGGCACTTTCTGCCCGTTGAGCAGCTGCACCTCCTGTTTGTGCGGATCGACCTGGTCGATGCACGCCATCTGCACGAGGTAGCTCCGGTGCACGCGCAGGAAGCGGTTGGCTGGCAGCTGGTCCTCCAGCTCCCGTAAGCTGATCCGGATCGTGTATTTCTTGCGTGTCGTGTGCAAATGACAGTAATCGTCGTCGGTTTCGATCCAGTGAATATCGGGGTAGGGCACGCGCGTCAGCTTATGACCTTCCCGGATAAATAGACTATCGTCCTGCGGCACCAGTTCGGGAGGAGTCGCCGAGCTGGACTGCGCCCGGTTTTCGCGCGCAAAGTGCTGCATTGCCAACTCGATAGCGCGTTCGAGCACCAGCGCGTCGTAGGGCTTCGTCAGAAACGCAAACGCACCGAGTGCTTTTGCTCGCTCGAAAGTTTCGCGGTCCTGAAACGAAGTGACGAAAATGAGGGGTACGGGGCGCTTCGCGTTCAGGGCCTGACCGACTTCGATGCCGTCGCGCTCGCCGCGCAGGCGCACATCGAGCAGCACCAGATCGGGGTGATACAGGTCAAAAAATTTTAGCGCGTCGTCGGCGTCAGCCGCCACCGGCAGCAATTCATACCCTAATTCCTGAACAATCGCGCGTAAGGCGCGGGCCAGCCCAGGGTCATCTTCTAGTGCGAGAATACGCAGGGAGGCAGTTGACATAGCACCAGACAGCAAGTTGATGACAGATGAGCGAGCCCAAACTGAATGCTAATAAACGACTGAATCCGGGATAAACCCAAGTAATGAGATTGATTAGTAAGTCAATAAGTTTTTTTACACCCACGCCAGCCAGCGCCGCCGCTCGGTGACTAATACGCCGCTCGCGCGGAGCCACGTCGTGAGAGGCGCGAGGTCGAGTACGCCACTGGTCAGGACGAGCGGCGCCTGTCCGGTGGCGGGCGCAAAGTCGAGCAGCAGCGTTTCGTAAGCAGCCCAGAACGCCCGGCTCGCCTGGGGGCGTACGTGTAGTGCACTGCGGATATCCGTGGCCCGCACCCGCACGAACGGGCGGTCGGGCCGCCGGATCTCCAGGAGGCCATTGCTCGGGTCGAACAGCACGGCGGTGGCGGCATCGTGCCGCCGGTAACGCCCGTGCAACACGAGCGCGGGGATGCTCAGGCTTAGCAGGGCCGCCGCCAGCAGCCCCGCACCAGCGAGGGCCAGCCCGGGCAAATCAACTGCCCGCCGGATCACTGCCAGCGCAAACGGCAAGCTCGCCACCAATCCGGCCAGCGGCCAGAACAGCAGCCGCACCTGCCGCGCCCCACTCAGGTAGTAGAGCCCGCGCCGCCGCCCGCCCGCCAGGGTGGCCCAGATGCGCGCCCCCACCAATAGCGCCAGGAGCCCGAGCGCCAGGCGAAACAGACTCCGCACGGTTTCAGCGGACGTAAATCAGCGTCTCGGCCTCGTCGGCGGCGCGGCGCTCGCGGAGAACCCCGAACGACTGGGGCTGGAGGCCAAACTCGGCGAAGACGCGCGCTACGCTGTCTTCCGCATCGGGCGCGACGCACACGAGCAGCCCCCCGGAAGTTTGCGGGTCGGCGAGTAAGTCGCGGGCCTCTGCGGGGCTGAGGTGGCCGCCGTGATCGGGGGTAAGCGTGTAGCCTCGTACGGTCTGGCCGTATGACTGCCAATTGCGGCGGGTACCGCCGGGTACGGCGCCCTGGCGCAGGTAGTCGATGGCTTCGGGCAAAATCGGGACGCGGGCGAGATCGATTTCGGCCACTACGCCCGAGCCAGCGCACACCTCGCCGAGGTGACCGAGCAGGCCGAAGCCCGTGATGTCGGTCATGGCCCGCACGCCCGGCACGGCGCCGAGCGCCGCGCCCACGCGGTTGAGCTGGCGCATCTGACGGGGCGCCAGATCAGCGTGCTCGGCCGTGAGCAGGCCTTTCTTTTGGGCGGTGGAGAGGATGCCAACGCCGAGCGGCTTGGTGAGGTAGAGGCGGCAGCCCGGCGTGGCGGTGTCGTTGCGCTTGAGGTGGGCTTCGCGCACGAGGCCGTTGACGGCGAGGCCGAAAATCGGCTCCGGCGTGTCGATGGAGTGACCGCCGGCGAGGGTGATGCCCGCTTCCGCGCACACGGCGCGGGCGCCGTCGAGCACCCGGGCGGCTAGCTCGGGGGCGAGCTTATCGACCGGCCAGCCGAGGATGGCGATCGCGAGAATCGGCTGGCCGCCCATCGCGTAGACGTCGGAGATGGCGTTGGCGGCGGCGATGCGGCCAAAATCATACGCATCATCGACGATGGGCATGAAGAAGTCGGTGGTACTGATCAGGCACTGGCCGTCGGGGCCGCCCGCGCTGGCGGGGAGGCGCCAGACGGCGGCGTCGTCGCGGGTGGTGTTGCCGACGAGCAGGCGTGAGTCCGGGGTGAACGTGGGCGCCAGTCCGGAATGAAGCATCCGGTCGAGCACGGCGGGGGCGATCTTGCAGCCGCAACCCGCGCCGTGGGAGTACTGGGTGAGACGAATGGATTCCGGGGCGGCCGATTCAGGCGTAACAGTGTTCATAGGGCGCAAGGTAGCGCAGATTCGCCTCCCTGTTTTTCTTCTTCCTTGATTCCCGCTTCTTCGATGACTTTCGCCGACCGGCTTCTCGCTTTCCTCACCACGTTTCCGGCGTCGGCTAATCTGCCGTCAGCCGTGACGGCGGCCAATCCCTACATCGTGGAGCCTTCGCGGGGGCTGCTGACGGCGTTTGCCGGGAAATTTTATGGGGATAATCGCCCGCGGGTGGCGGTGCTTGGCATCAATCCGGGGCGGTTCGGCGGTGGCACTACGGGCATTTCCTTTACCGACCCGGTGGCACTCGCTGATTTCTGCAGCATCCCGAACGCGTTGCCGCGGCGGCGGGAGATGTCGAGTGAGTTCGTGTATCAGTTCATCGCCGCGCTGGGCGGACCGGCGGAGTTTTACGCGCACTTTTACCTCGGCTCGGTGTATCCGATGGTGCTGCTGAAGGAGGGGCTGAACTACAACTACTATGATGCGCCGGCCCTTACCCGTGCGCTGTGGCCGCAATTGCTCGACTCGCTTCAGCGGCAAGTCGAGATCGGCTTCCGCCCCGACGTAGTGGTGAGCCTGGGGCGGCGCAACGCGCAGTTTCTGCGCAAGCTCAATCAGGAAGTGCAGCTTTTCGATGAGATCATCGAGCTCGACCACCCGCGCTACATTATGCAGTACAAGCGGCGGGCGCTGGCCGAGTACGTGGCGCAGTACGTGGACGTGCTGGGCGGATTGGTGGCCTAACGGCCGACTGCGGAGCTGGTGGGGATCGCCGCCAGTACCCGCGCCGCGTTCACGGCCGCATCAGCGGTATCAGTTGGAACGGGGATGATCTGCGCGGCGCGCTTGTCGAGGCCGAACTGGTAGGTTTTGTCGTAGTAATCGAGCACGATTTCGACCATCCGGGTCATATCGCCTTCGATGATGGCGCTTAGGGCCTGCTGGGTGGCGAGCCCGCCGAGGCGCTTGCCGATGCGCATGACGGCGAGGGCGAGCTGCTGGGCCTCCTGGGCGCCGTAAT
>JBKJUQ010000119.1:0-20791 GCA_046590685.1 Hymenobacteraceae bacterium | reverse complement strand
TAAAGTTTGTGCTTGTGGTTCGGATAGTTGTATCTTGTATGTCGCTCAGTCACGGGGAAGCGCTGGCGAAAGGGTTGTAACAACTCTTGACAGTTCGAGAATAATTTCCTCTGCTGCGGCCGATAGTATCGCTGAATTAAGGCCATAGCCCGTTGGCGCGCGTTTGCAACGCGCACGGTCGGCTTTGCGACCGCTCCTAACAGTAGCCCGCGCGGCAGCTAGGCACGATGTGAAAGCCGCGTTCCGCGGCTTCGCGTTACAAACGCGCGGCCCGGTAGTCACGCGTCGCAGGCGCGCGCCAGCCTACCGAACTTTTCCACCCCGCTTTCTCATCTTTGAGCTATGAGCAAGATTGAGCAACTGCAAGAAGAGATAGCACACCTCACCCCCGAGCAACTGGCGGCGTTCGATAAGTGGTATGCTGAGTATATGGCTGATGCTTGGGACCGGCAGATTGAGGCTGATTCGTTGGCCGGCAAGCTGGATTTTTTGGTTGAAGAAGCGCGGGAGGATATCAAGGCTGGCCGAGTGCGCGAGCTGTGAGACATCGCACCACGGCTGGTTTCTGGCGCCACTACGCCGCGCTGCCCGAAGCGATTCAGACACTGGCCGATAAAGGATTCGAGTTGCTGAAGCAGGATGTGGCGCACCCGTCGATTCATTTCAAACCGGTTGGGCAAATGTGGTCGGCGCGCGTAGGTCTGCACTATCGGGCGCTAGCCTTGCGGGAAGCAGACGTAGTGACGTGGTTCTGGATCGGTCACCATAGCGAGTACGACAGGTTACTGGCTCGCTGAACGACCGTTACTCCTCATCTTTTACCCGCGCCGCTCCCGCCGACGCATCGCCCAGGCCCCGCGTAAACTCCGCTACCCGCGCCGCCGGCAGCTCTACCCCCGTTGGCGCGCGTTTGTAACGCGTAACTACCGGCTGGCGCGGTTGCAACGCGCGCGGTCGGCTTTGCGACCGCTCCTACTACAGCCCCCGCGGCAGCTAGGCACGATGTGAAAGCCGCCTAGGCTGCGCGTTACAAACGCGCGTCCCGATAGTCACGCGTCGCAGACGCGCGCCAGCTACTGCTGTTGGCGCGCCGCTAGGGGCTAGCCAAACAGGGCACTTTGTTGTTACAGGCAAAACCCATCAGCATGAGGCAGCTGCAGCCAGCGCTGGCCAAAACCCGGCACCTTTGGAAGGCACCCTTCAGTAAACAAGTAGTGGTGACGGGGCTGCTGGGCAGCTTATGGGCCGTAGTGCCCGATCAGCGTCTGCTGGGCTGGGCGGCGCTGGTGGTTAGCCTGGTGGTAGTAGGCATTCCGCACGGCGCCAATGATTTACAGCTGCTCCGGCTGTTTCGGCCGCGCTGGTCGGCGGCGGCCCGCTTTGGGGGGTATGCGGCGGTAGTGGTGCTGGCCACTGCCGCGATGATGGTGTATCCTCTGACCGGTCTGGGGGTGTTCCTGGTGCTGAGTGCCTTCCACTTCGGCCAGGCCGAAATGGTCGCGGGGGTGGTGCCGGACGCCGTCGACGGGGGCACCGCGGGGCGCTCGACGTTGGGTTTTTTATACGGGCTGATCTTGCTGATGGCCCTGTTGGCCCCGCACGCGCGCGTGGTTGGCCAGTACCTGCCCGCCACGCCCGAATTTGCGCGCGCTATCGCGTGGCTGCATTATTTGCCGGGGTCGGCGGGGCTATACATTACGTCGGCGGCGGCTTTGCTGGCCGTGGCCGTCGCCGCCGACGTGGTGCCCCCCCACGAAGTGGCCGGGCGCCTGGTGGGCTTACTGGTGCTGCGGTTGTTATTTGCCCATACGGAGTTGCTGTTCGCGTTTGCCGTCTATTTCGGCGTGTGGCACTCGCCGGACTCAATTTTATTGTTCAGCCGGCAGTTATTTCCGGGCGCGGGCGTGCGCAAAGTGCGCCAGTTCTACCTCGCTGCGCTGCCCGTGACGGGGTTAGCGCTGAGCTTGGGCGGCGGGTTGTGGTGGCTCAATCAGCTCGTGCTGCTGCGCTACCCGCTCCCCTTCGTGATATTGGCGTTTCTGTTCGGGGTCACGGTGCCGCATATCCTCGTCACGATGCCCGTCTACCGCACGGCTGTCCGCGAAGATGTTACGGGGTAAGCCCGGCCGCCGTCAACCAGCTGCGGGAATGGGTTGTCAGCCGGCGCTCACCACCCGCGCGGCCCCCGCCGACGCATCGCCCAGGGTCCGCGTAAATTCCGCGACCCGCGCCACGGGTAGCTCTAGGCGCAGCGTCACCTCGTTGCCGAACGCCTCTTCCAGAATCGTCCCCGCCAACCCACTCAGTAATCGGCGCACGGGCTCATAGCTGGGGTAGGGGAGCGCAACGGTCAGCGTTTGCCGCGCGATCTTCTCTTCGCGGGGCAGCGCCGCCAGCACGGCTTTGGCGGCGTCGCCGTAGGCTTTTACCAGGCCGCCGGTGCCGAGCTTGGTGCCGCCGAAGTAGCGCGTAATGACGAGCACGGCGTCGCCGAACCCGCTGCCGCGCAGCACCGCCAGCGCGGGGCGGCCCGACGTGCCCGACGGCTCCCCGTCGTCGCTCTGCCCCAGCGTGGTGGTGGCGCCGTGGCCGATGCAGTAGGCGTAGACGTGGTGGTTCGCGTCGGGCATCTCGGCGCGGAGGGCGGCGATGAAGGCGCGAGCTTCCTCCACGCTCGTGGCCGGCCCCGCCGTGGCAATGAAGCGCGAGCGCGATACGATCAGCTCAGTGTGGACGCGGGCGGCGGGGATGAGGAGCATAACTGCGAACTGCGAACTGCGAACTGCGAAGGTCGCGGCGGCGAAGGCTTCAGCGGGCGGTCGCGGAATGCGTTCCGTGGGCTTCCCGTCCCGACGGAGCAGTCGCGGAATGTGTTCCGCAGCCTTCCGGTTTAGGGCGGAGCGTTGCGGAATGTGTTCCGCAGCCTACTGATGTAGATCGGAGCGTTGCGGAATGTGTTCCGCAACGCTCCGGTCTGGGCCGGACCGTCGCGGAATGTGTTCCGCGGGCCTCCGGTCTAGACCGGAACGAAAAAGCTACGGTTTGTCTAATTCACCCCTTTGAAAATTAGACTTTTTCGGCTCCTCAAACCAGTATAGTACGAAAGATTCCGCATCTTTCGCCGCACCCACCGATTCGTAGAGCCGCCGGGCGGGCGCGTTGTCTTCTTCCGTGCCCACCCACGCCCCCGTGCAGCCCAGCGCGTAACCGTGCGCCAGCAGCGTACGCAGTATCTCCTGCGCAATGCCGCGCCGGTGGTGCGTGGGCGTCACGCCGACCTCGTTGACGAACAGCTCGGGCGCCTTGTCGGGGTGGACGTAGTGGACGCCCGTCGCCATTCCGACGACCGTGTCTCCATCGAGGGCGACGACGATGTGGTGGCGCGGATCGGCGAAAAACTCCGCCATCCAGCGTGGGTCAACGGAGTTATCGAAGACGTCCGGCGCGACGGTGGCCAACACGTGCGCCTCGGTGGGGCCGAGCACGCGGATGGTGATAGGGGAGGAGGACATCGGCAGCTAAAGAAAGAGAAACAGTGCCCAGACGGACGAAAATGAAGCGCCCACCTTACAGCAGGAAAATTTGTTTGAACAAATGTCGTTGCTTTGTCGTACGTTTGTGCCGTGAAGATCGAAGAAGCCATCCAGCAGCAGGTTTTCCAGTCGCCCCAGCAGAAGGCGATTCTGAATCTGATGTACACCGCCGCGTGGTTCACGGGCGTGAGCGAGCGGCTGTTTAAGGACTTCGACATCACCCCGCAGCAGTTCAACGTGCTGCGCATCCTGCGTGGCCGGCACCCGCAGGCGCTCTGCGCGGGCGAGGTCAAGGCCGTGATGATCGACAAAAACCCCGATCTGACGCGCCTCTGCGATCGCCTCGTGGCGAAGCAGCTCATCGAGCGCGAGCTCAACGAAGCCAACCGCCGCCAGATGCGCATCGGCATCACGCCCGCCGGCCTCGCGCTGCTCGACCAGATCGAACCCGTCTTCGTCGATAACCGCCACGAGTTTCATCGCCTCTCCGATGACGACGCCGCGACGCTTTCCGATTTGCTCGACAAGCTCCGCGGCTGACCCCTTTTTTTTGTCCAAAAATTCGTTTAAACAACAATCGTTTTCACAAGTTTAATCCCCAATTCCGATGACTACCTTCGTTCAACCCCTCCCCGCCACTGCCCCGCGCGTCGTTGCGTCCGCGCTGTTGCGCGTTGCGCCCCTCACGGGCTTCGTTGCCGCCGCCCTCAACACGGTCATCTTCTTTACGGCTAAGGCCCTGGGCCTGCTGCCCGATACGGCGCTCATTCAGGGGCAGCCGCTGACGGTGGTCCCGGTTATCATCTCGTCGATTTTGCCGGTGCTGGTGGCGGCGGGCGTGTTCGCGCTGCTCGGGCGCTTCACCCGGCAGCCCGTGCGCATCTTCACCATCCTGGCGTTCGTGCTGTTGCTGGCCTCGTTTCTGAACCCGTTTATGGGCATCCCGGGCGTTACCATCCCGATGGGCTTGGTTCTGAACCTGATGCACGTAGTGGTCGCGGGGCTGGTCGTCTACGCCTTCCGCCGCTACGCCACCACCCCGGCGGCCGCGTAACCCAACCGGCCGAGTGGCGCCCGCGCCGCGCCCGTCCGCGAACCGTGGGCGGGCGCGGCCGGTTACTTTCGGGCTCCGTCACCACTCCCGCGCTCATTTTGCCGTTGTTTTCCCGCCGTCCCGCCGCCGTTGCCGTTCTCGTCGCCCTGAGCTTGTCCGAGCCGGGCTGTGTGCCCCTCGAAACCCAGGGCACTGGGGGCTCGGGCTCTGCCGCCACGACCGATTACTACCGCCCGGCGCTGCAAACCGCCGATGTAGTGTATGATGAGAGCATCCGTTCGGTACAGTGCTACGTGGCGACCGGCGACGTCGGCGAGCGCCTCAACCCACCCGTGGTCCCGCTCACGCAGGACCAGCCGATCCGCCTGGAGTTCGACCGCCTCCGCAACGACCCCGCGCGGCTGATTGTCAAGCTCCAGCTCTGCAATGCCGACTGGTCGGTGGCGCAGCTCGTCGATATGCAGTTTTTGAGCGACATCAACGAGTATTACATCTCCGAGTACTACGCGTCGGTCAATACCAAGGTGCCGTACCATCATTACCGCTTCACGCTGCCGCGCGTCAAGCTCACGGGCAATTATGCCGTTCACGTCAGTGACCCCGACGGTCGGCCGCTGCTCACCCGCCGCATCAGCGTGTACGAAAACGCCGTGGTCGTCGCGTTTAAGGAAGGGCTGCCGCCGGGCGGTAATTCGCGCCAGTTTCAACAGGTCGATTTCAGCGTCGCCTATGGCGCGGTGCCGCTCGTCAATCCATCGCAGGCCGTGCAGGTGCGGCTGCGCCAGAATTACCGGTGGGACAACGCCCGCTTCTCGCTCCAGCCCACGTTCGTGCGCGAATTCGAGAAGCGCCTCGATTACCAGTTTTTTAATTTCGAAAACGCCTTTTCGGCCGGCACCGAGTTTCGGTATTTCGACACGCGCTCGCTGCGCGCCGGCGGCTTCAACGTCGCCTCGATTGATCCGGCGACCAATCCGCGCTCGGTCGTACTGGCGCCCGAAAAACGCCGCCAGAGCGTGAGCTACGAGCAGTACAACGACATTAACGGGTATTTCCTGACCGATATCCGCGAGTACGGCAACGGCGATACTGATGCCGACTACGCCGCTACCACTTTCCTGCTCCGCGCCGAGGAAGCCGCCCCCGGCGACGTGTACGTGGTCGGGCAGATGACCGATTGGGCGCTCCGCCCCGAATTCAAATTGACCTACGACGCCACCCAGCAGCTTTACCGGGGCACCGCGCTGCTCAAGCAAGGGTATTACAATTACGAGTTTGGCGTAAAAGGCACCAGCTCGACGGTCGATTATCCCTACTTCGAAGGCTCACGCTTCGAGACCGAGAACGCGTACGATATTTTCGTGTACTACCGCCCCCCCGGCACCCGCTACGACCAGATTATCGGGTATCAATCGCTGGTCATTAATCCGCGGCGCCCGCTGCGGCGGTAAAATAGGGGACTCGGGCCCGCTCTGACGATCGGCAGAATGCGTAGCCGGTCACGTAGGAACAGGCCCGCATCCTTGGCGCCGGTTCGGCGAGGCTTTCATCCGACTAACGAAACTTCGGCGCCCGCCGGCCGTTCGCGGCAGTATGAAATACGTGTTTTTCTCTGCTGTTCCCGCCGCGCTCGCCGCCTGCCTGCTCACTGCTTGCGCCACTAACCCCGTCACCGGTAAGCGCCAGGTCAGTCTGGTCAGCGAAAACCAGGAGCTGGCGATGGGCCAGCAGGCCGACCCCGCCGTGATCGCCGAATTCGGACTGTACCCGGATAAAAAGATTCAGCGCTTCATCAGCGACAAGGGGCAGGCGATGGCGGCTGTTTCGCACCGCGCGAATCTGCCGTTCCAGTTCAAGGTCGTCGATTCGCCCGTCATCAACGCCTTCGCCCTGCCCGGCTACGTGTACTTCACGCGCGGCATATTGGCACACTTCAACAACGAGGCACAGTTTGCCGGCGTCCTCGGCCACGAGATCGGCCACGTCACGGCGCGCCACTCGGCCCAGCAGCAAAGCAAGCAGATGCTCGGGCAGGTCGCCCTCATCGGCGGGATGATCGCCTCGCCGACGCTGGCGCAGTACGGCGAGCAGGCCATGCAGGGGATGGGGTTGTTGTTCCTCAAGTTCGGCCGCGACGACGAACGGCAGGCCGATGAGCTCGGGGTGGAGTACTCGTCCGCCATCAAATACGACGCTTCCCAGATGGCCGACTTCTTCCAGACCCTCCAGCGCGAGCAGCAGGTGAAGGGGGGGGAAGCGATTCCCGATTTTATGTCGAGCCACCCCAACCCCGGTGAGCGGTACGAAACTGTCCACCAGCTCGCCGACAAGTACAAAAGCGAGCATCCGACCGCCAAGCTCGCCGTCAACCGCGATCAGTATCTGCGTCTCATCGATGGCCTCACCTATGGCGAAGATCCCCGCCAGGGCTTTGTCGAAGGAGGTGTCTTTTACCATCCGGACCTGAAATTTCAGTTTCCGGTCCCCACCGGCTGGGCTTCGCAGAACTCGCCCCAGCAATTCCAGATGGCTCCCAAAGACGGGAAGGCGATGATGATGTTCACCCTCGCGCCGGGTGCCGACCTCAACGCCGCCGCCAAGTCCTTCACCACGCAGCTCAAGCTCCAGGTCACCAACTCGCGCCAGCTCACGATCAACGGCTTCCCTGCGCTCGCCGTGCAGGCCGATCAGGCGGGGGGCACCGATCCGCAGACCGGTCAGGCTGCCCCGGCGCAGGTCCGCACCCTGAGCACGTTCATTCAGGACGGTAAGACGGTCTACGCCTTCCTTGGAGCCACCTCCGTGACCGATTTCGCCACGTACGCGCCCATCTTCACGGGCGCCCCGCAAGGCTTTCAGCGCCTCACCGACCGCGAGAAGCTCGCGCGCCAGCCCGAGAAGATTTCGATCCGCACCGTCAAGCAATCGACTACCCTAGCCGACTTCCTGCGCACCAACGGCGTAGCCGACAAGCGCCTCGAAGAACACGCCATCCTCAACGGGATGCAGCTCACCGACCGCATCGGCAATGGCTTGCTGGTGAAGGTGGCCGCCCGATAGCCAACCGCCTGGAGGGCCGCCGGAGAGCAGGGTAAGGCGCGGTTGGGAAGATGCGGGAGCCAGCACCGCCGTACGCAGCCAATCTTTGCCCGGGCAACGCGCTACCTGCCGCGCGGCTCTGGCTTCTATGCTCCAACTCGAATCCGTTTCGAAAAAATACCGCACCGGCAACTACGGCGTCCGGGAGGTCTCGCTGACCATAGGCGCCGGCGTGCTGGGCCTGCTCGGTCCCAACGGCGCCGGCAAAACCACGCTGATGCAGCTCATCGCCACCGTGACTCGCCCCACGCAGGGGCGCATCACGTTTGAGGGTGTCGACGTGCTGGCAAAGCCCGATGTACTCCGCGCCCGCCTGGGCTACCTGCCGCAGGATTTTGGTGTGTACCCGAACCTGACCGCGCTCGAATTTCTGAGCTACTTCGCCGCCCTCAAGGGGATGCGCGACCGCCGCAAGCTGCTTGATATGCTGGAGATGGTGAACCTTCACCACGTAGCCGACCGCGCCGTGGGCGGCTTCTCGGGCGGGATGAAACAGCGACTGGGCATCGCGCAGGCGCTCATCAACGACCCCGCGCTCGTCATCGTCGATGAGCCCACCGCCGGGCTCGACCCGGAAGAGCGCGTGCGCTTTCGCAATATCCTCGCCGACCTGGGCGGCTCGCGGCTCGTGATCCTCTCGACCCATATCGTCTCCGACATCGAATCGGTCGCGACCGACATCGCCATCATGCGCGAAGGCCAGCTGGTGACGCTCCAGAAACCCGAATCGCTGCTGCAAAGCGCCGTCGGCGCGGTGTGGGAGGTGGTGCTGCCCACGGCCGAGTTTGAGGCCGTGCGCGGGCGCTACCAGGTATCGGGCGCGGTCCGGCGCCCCGACGGCGTTCACGCCCGGCTGGTCGCGACGACGCGCCCAACGCCCGATGCCTTGCCCGCCGAGCCGACCCTCGAAGACGCGTTTCTGTTCACGATGAGCGCCAGCGCCCGCCCGGCCGTGGCCGTATGAGCGCGGCTCTCAGCCGCATCGCGGCCACGGTCCACGCTGATTTTTTGATCCGGCTGCGCCGCACCTCCACGGTCGTCATCTTCCTGTTGCTGTCGGCGGTGGCCTATGCCTGGGTCCCCGCCCCGGAGAGTGGCAACGCCCTGCTGAGCATCAATGGGCAGCGCGCCCTGCTCAACTCGGCGGCGGTCGGCGTGGGCAGCGCCTCGCTCGCCGCGCTATTTATTGGCTTGGTCGGCTTCTACGTCATCTCCAACGCGATCCGGACCGATCTGGCCACGCGGTGCGGCTTTGTCATCGCCGCCACGCCCGTGCGGCGGATGGAGTACGTGGCGGGCAAATTTCTGGGAAATCTGACGTTTCTGGTCGTGTTCACCACCGGCTACATGCTCGTCTCGATGGCGATGGTGGTGGTGCGCGGCGAAGCGGCGCTGGAGCCGCTCGTCTTCGCCGGGCAGTACCTATTGCTTTTGCCGCCGACCCTGGCGTTCGTTTCGGCCGTCGCGATTCTGTTCGAAGCGACTCCGGTGCTCTCGGGGCGTGTCGGCGACGTGCTGTATTTCTTCGTCTGGGTCGCGTCCATGAGCCTCGTGCCCATCCTCACCAGTGGCCACCACGACCGCGACCTGGGGTTGCTCACTTTCTTCGATTTTTCGGGAATAGGGTACCTGATAACGTTCATGAATCAGGTGCTGCACACCGATAATGTGTCGCTTGGCGCGGCGCCCTTCGACCCCACCAAGGGCACGTTTGTGTTTCACGGTTTGCCGATCACGGGGGGCACCGTAGCGCTGCGGTTAGGTGTCGCGCTGGTGCCGGCCGTGCTGCTGGTGCCGGCGGCGGCGCTATTTCACCGCTTCGATCCGGGGCGTGCCCGGGTGCGAGGCGCCAAGGGCGGCACCGGGTTGCTGGCCCGTCTCAACGGTCTGACCAAGCCGCTGGCGCGTGCCCTGTACGCGCTGCCCCTGCCCGGGCGTGCGGGCTCGCTGCCGGGCGCCGCCTTCGAGGAAGCCCGGCTGACCCTGGCCGCGTTCCCGCTCCTTACCCTCGCCGCGCTGGGTATCGGCGTGGCGACGCTGGTCGTGCCGCTGGAAGCGTTGCGCGGGGCGGTACTGCCGGCCGCCTTCGTGGTGCTGGCCATCGCCCTGGCCGAAATTGGCTGCCGCGAAGGCCAGCACCAAACCACCACGCTGCTGTACGCGATGCCCCGGGTCCGCGAGCAGTTCGTCGGCTGGAAGTTCGGCGCCGCGCTGCTCGTCACGCTCGGGTTGTTTAGCCTGCCGCTCGGGCGCCTGGCGATCAGCCAGCCGGGCGTGCTCCCGGCGCTGGGCACGGGGCTGGTCTTCGTCGCCGCGCTCGCCACGGCGCTGGCCGTCGTGAGCGGGACTCCCAAAACCTTCCTGGTTCTCTTCCTTTTGCTGTGGTACGCCTCTCTCAATGCGAAGGGCCAGATCGCCGCGCTCGATTACGCCGGTCTGCAGGGCAGCGCCACACCCGCCACCATTGGTGGTTACCTGCTGTTGTCGGCCGCGCTGGTTGGCGGGGCGCATCTCTGGCACCGCTGGCGGCTGACCTAATGGCGTATACCAGGCACGAGTAGCAGGATGCATGCATCGCGCCGATGCCCCGCGCCAGTACCCTGGCATGCAAAACGCCCGACCAGCAACTGGTCGGGCGTTTTGCATGATTTCGCGATCTGTAGCTTTTCAGGCTTAGACGTTAAAGCGGAAGTGCATAATGTCGCCGTCCTGCACGACGTATTCCTTGCCTTCCACCGCCATCTTGCCGGCTTCCTTGATTTTTACCTCCGTTTTATAGTTTTGGTAATCTGCCAGTTTAATTACCTCGGCACGAATAAATCCTTTCTCAAAATCGGAGTGAATAACGCCCGCAGCGGCCGGTGCCTTATCGCCGCGATGCACCGTCCAGGCGCGTACTTCCTTCACGCCGGCGGTGAAATAGGTGATGAGGTTCAGGATGTCGTAGGACGCGCGAATGAGGCGATTTAGCCCGGATTCTTTGAGGCCATACTCACTCAAAAACATCTCCTTCTCCTCGGGCTCCTCCATCTCCGCGATCTGTTCTTCGATGGCCGCGCAGACTACTACTACCTGCGCGTTTTCGGTCGCTACGTGCGCCTTTAGGGCTTCCACCCACTGGTTGCCCGCCGTGATGCTGGCCTCATCGACGTTCGCCGCGTAAATCACGGGTTTGGCCGTCAGCAGTAACAAATCGGCGACGGCCTCTTTTTCATCATCCGTCAGGTGCAGCTCCAGGGAGCGGGCATTTTTACCTTCCTCCAGGTGCAGCTTATAGCGCAGCAGCGCGGCCAATTCTTTTTTGGCTTTCGCGTCGCCGTTTTTGGCGGTGCGCTCGGTCTTGGAAATCTTTTTATCGACTGATTCCAGATCCTTGAGCTGTAATTCCGTGTCGATAATTTCCTTGTCAGCCACCGGATCGACTTTGCCCGCCACGTGAATGATATTCGGGTCGTCGAAGCAGCGCACGACGTGAATAATGGCGTCGACTTCCCGGATATTGGCGAGAAATTTATTGCCCAGGCCTTCGCCCTGCGACGCGCCTTTGACGAGCCCCGCGATATCGACGAATTCCACGATGGTCGGCACGACGCGCTCGGGCTTCACGATCTCTTCCAGAATGCTCAGGCGCTCATCGGGGACTGTGATAATGCCGACGTTTGGCTCAATCGTGCAGAAGGGGTAGTTAGCCGATTCGGCTTTGGCGTTGGAGAGCGAATTGAAGAGCGTGGATTTGCCGACGTTTGGCAGGCCCACTATTCCGCAGCGAAGACCCATTGTTGAAGTAAGAGGGAGGAGGTATCCGGCCCGATTATGATGAAAAACGACTAAAAACGAACGAGGCCGCGCCGGCTGGCACGGCCCCGTATCGGACCTCAAAGGTACGCCCGCGGGAGGGGGCGGTTTTAGCCGGGGAGCTAGTCGGCGTAATCATCGCGCCGATTCGCGTCGTAATCGGCGGTTGGGGCGTCGTAGCTGTCAGCCGGCAAGCTGGGCCGGGCCGGCGCCGCACGGGCATCGTCGGCGGCGCGCTGGGCACGCTGCTCGCGGTAGTAGCGCTCATCCTCCTCGTACTGCGCGTCACCGCGGTCGAGGTCGTCGAGCTGGTCGGCGGTCAGCAGGTTGTCCTTCACGTAGTCAATCGTGTCCTGCAGACCATTGATAAACTTGGTGAAGTCTTCCTTGTAGAGGAAGATCTTATGCTTTTCGGGGATTCCGCCCTCCGCCATCCGCTTCACTTCGGTGATGGTGAGGTAATAGTCGCCCGACTGGGTGTCGCGCACGTCGAAGAAGTAGCGCCGCCGGCCAGCGCGAACCTGGGTGGAGAACACCTCGTCGCGGATGTCGGAGCGGCGGCGGTCGGGGCCGCCGGCCCCGCGGCGCGGCCCACGGTCGTTACGGTTGGAGTAGCCGTCGCCGGCAGGGGCGTCGTCGCGGCGGTAAGGGCGGTCGTCGTGCGAGTAAGAGTCGTTCATCCGATGGGGTTGGCAGCGGGAGTAAATAAAGTCAGGTGGCCACCTGGCAAACGTGCCGATGGAAAGCTGTCCGGGCGAAATTACTTCATTTCGCGCAGAATCCAATCGTTCCGGGCGGCGTTCGCGCGTTGGCGTCTCCCTGAACGGGCTACGGGGAGCGACCTTTGTTTACTACCGGAGGGGGCGGCACTGCCTGGTCCGGCCCCTCGCTCACTTTTCGTCCGTTTCCCGTCGTGCCCACCTTGCTTGATTTGCCCGAAGTGCGGGCGTTTGCGAATCTGGAATTGCTCGCGCGGCAGCTCGTCGAGGGCTTCATCACGGGGCTGCACCAGTCGCCGTATCACGGGTTTTCGGTGGAATTCTCCGAGCACCGCCTCTACAACCCCGGCGAGAGCACCCGGCACCTCGATTGGAAAGTGTACGCCCGCACCGACCGGCTCTACGTCAAGCGCTATGAGGAGGAAACCAATCTGCGCTGCCACATTCTGCTCGACGTATCCCCGTCGATGTACTACCCCACGGCGCCGGGGCCGCAACTGCACGGCAAGCTGCGCTTCAGCGTGCTGGCCGCCGCGGCGCTCGCCACGCTCCTGCAACGCCAGCGCGACGCGGTCGGGCTCATCACCTTCGCCGATCAGGTCGAGCTCCAGACGCCGGTGCGCGCCACCGCGCAACACCGGCATACGCTGCTGCTCCAGCTGCAGCAGCTCCTCGACCGGCCGCAGCCGCCCGCCGGCCGCCGCACGGATGTCGCCCACGTGATCCATCAACTGGCCCAGCAGATTCCGAAGCGCTCGCTGGTGGTGATTTTTTCGGACATGCTCTCGCGCACCGACGACCCGGACGCGCTTTTCGCCGCCCTCCAGCACCTGCGGCACCAGCGGCACGAGGTGCTGCTCTTCCACGTCCTTGATTCCGCCACGGAGGAGGAATTCGGCTTTGCCGATCGGCCGTATGTGTTCGTCGACGCCGAAACCGGCGAGGAAGTACGCCTGCAACCCAATCAGGTGCGCGAGGAGTACCGCGCGGCCATGGCCGACTTCAAGCAGCAGTTGGCCCTGCGTGCCGGGCAGTACCGGATCGACTTTATCCCCGTCGATATCCGCGAGCCGTTTGAGCGCGTGCTCTACGCGTGGCTCGTGAAGCGGGCGAAGATGTAGCGCATCCGCCCGGCTTTCGAATCGGTTCGGAGCCCTTCCGAAGCGGTTCGAAGCCCTTCCGAAGGAGTTTGGACAGCGCTACTTCACCCGCCCCGGGTTGTTCGTCACGAACGAATCCCACGAGGCGGCCGTCGCGCCGGCTTTCTTTTTAGTGCCACCGGGCTTGCCACCCGCTTTGGGGGTCGTCAGGCGCATGGTCGGGCCCGACTGGAAGTGATGGCAGAGGGCGACGGCCAGCGCGTCGGTGGCGTCGAGGAGCTTGGATGGGTCGGCGTCGATTTTGAGAATCTGGACCACCATCGCCGCCACTTGCTCCTTGCTGGCCTGCCCGTTGCCCGTGACGGACTGCTTGACGCGCGCCGGGGCGTATTCGACGTACGGAATCTGCCGCGCCAGCGCCGCCGCGATAGCTACGCCCTGCGCGCGGCCCAGCTTGAGCATACTCTGCACGTTTACTCCGTAAAAAGGCGCTTCAATGGCCAGCTCATCGGGTAAGTATTGCTCGATGAGGCGCGTGACCTGGGTGAAAATGAACTCCAGTTTCTGGGCGTGGTTCGTGAGCTTCTTGTTTTTGCCCAGGTTCAGCACGTCGTACTCCAGTACCTTTACATGCTGACCGCGTACCTCAATGATGGCGTAGCCCATCACGCTGGTACCGGGGTCGATGCCCATAATTAATTTTTCCGGCGGCTCCTGCCCACTGTTCAGCGCGTGCGTCATCTTCTTCAAAAGTACGCCTCCCCGCCACGCCCAACCTCCGCGGCGGCTACCGGCGTGCGGCGGTGGCTGGGGCCCGTTGCGAAGGTGCTGATCCTGGGCCTGACGCTGGCGGCGCTCTACGAGGCGGTACTCGGCGCGCCGGCTGTGGGCGCCGCGTGGCGCGCCCTGGTCGCCCAAACCCTCACCGACGGCCCCGCCCGGTGGCTGCTGATAGCTGCTGCCGGACTCGTTCCGATCAATTGGGGTCTGGAGGCGCGCAAGTGGCAGGCGCTGGCGCGACGTGTCGAACCGCTCCGCTTTGGCGCGGCGGTTCGCGCGGTGCTGCTCGGCCTTACGCTCGGCTTCAGCACACCCAACCGCGTCGGCGACTATGCCGCCCGGGTGCTGCTGCTGCGCTCGCGCCGCCGGCTCGACGCGCTCGGCGCGGTGTTTCTGGGCCGGTTCGCGCAGTTGGTCGTGACCGTAGCCGCGGGCTCCGTCGGCGCTGGCTACTTTCTGGTGATGCACCATCTCCACGGCTTCCCTCTGGTGCAGGCCGGGGCGGCGGTTGGATTAGTCGTCGTGAACGCGGTCTTGCTGGCGGCGCTGTTTTTCGGGGGACGAGTGGCCGCGGCCCTGGCAGCGTTGCCGGGGGCGCGCCGCTGGCCCGTGATCGGTCGCTGGACGCGCGCGGCGGCGATTCTCGGGGCGTACTCGGGCCGCGAGCTAACGGTGGTGTTGGGGTGGTCGGCGGCGCGGTACGTGGTCTTCGCCGGCCAGTTTGGGTTGCTCCTTGCCGCCTTCGGGGTGCGCACGGGGGTGGGCGACGGGGCGCTGGCCGTGACGGGGACCTTCCTGCTCAAATCGCTCGTGCCGAGCCTGAGCGCGCTGACCGATATCGGCGCCCGCGAGCTTTCGGCGGTGCATTTCTTTGGCTTACTCGGCCAGCCCGCGCTGCCGGTGCTGAGTGCCAGCCTGTGCTTGTGGCTGCTCAACATCGCCGTGCCGAGCGCCGTCGGGCTGGTGCTGGTGCCTCAGCTGCGCCTCTGGCTTGGGCGTTCCCCGCTGGCGCGCCTGACGCACCGGCCCCACGGACGGACGGTGGTGGGCCGGCCGGAGACGCATTCCTGAGCGGCGTGCGGCTTGATCTGTGGTCCGGGCTTTTGTCCGCGGCGCTGCTGGCGCTCACGGCGTGGTACGGGCTCGTCATCCGGCGGCGCGGCGTGGCGTGGCAGCAGCTACCCGAAACGATCACGGCACCGAACGTCTCACCGGAGATCGCATTCTCCGTGCTGATCGCGGCGCGGGACGAAGCCGCCAATCTTCCCGCACTGCTCGCTGATCTGGCCGCGCAGGAGTTTCCTGCCACGCAGTTCGAGGTGCTCGTCATCGACGACCATTCCGTGGATCGTACGGCGGCGGTCGTAACCGATTTTGCCGCTCGTTCGCCCCTCGTTGTGCGGGTATTGCGGCTGGCCGATTTTTCCGGGGGCGGGCAGGGGAAGAAAGCCGCTCTCGGCCTTGGCCTGGCCCAAGCCCGCCACGCGTGGGTGGCCTGCACCGATGCCGACTGCCGCGTCGGGCCGCATTGGCTGGCTTCCTTCGCCGCGCGGCGGCACCAAACTCCCGGGCTCGATTTCCTCAGCGGGCCGGTGGCGCTGCAACCCGACGGCTCCGCGTGGGCGCGCCTGCAGGTCGTCGAGTTCGCCGGCCTGATCGGCGTCGGGGCGGCGTCGCTCGCCCTTGGCCAGCCGAATATGTGCAACGGCGCCAATCTGGCTTATCGGCGGGCGGCCTGGGCGGAGGTGGGGGGCTTCGGGGCGCACCAGCACGTAGCGAGCGGCGACGACGAGTTTCTGCTCCACGCGCTCTGGGCGCGCCGGCCCGGCTCGGCGGCGTTCGTCAAGAGCCCCCACGCGCTGGTGCGCACGGCGGCGGCGCCCACCTTTAGGGCGTTTATGCGCCAACGGGTTCGGTGGGCGAGCAAGTGGCGGCATTACCGCCAGCCGGGTGTGCAGGGACTCGCCGCGGGCGTGTTTTTACTTAACCTGAGCTTGCTGCTGGGAGCGTTCGGCGCCGGGTATTGGCCGCGCCTCGCAGCGCCGGTGGGGATAGCGTGGCTGGGCAAGCTGGTAGTAGATAGCTGGTTTCTGCGGTTGATTCTGCGTTTTCAGGGCGATACGCGGCACCTCAGCCGGTCGGTGGTCGCCTGGCAGGTGCTCTATATTCCTTATGTGGTGCTGACGGGGCTGGGGGCCCTGCGCGGTCGCTATCAGTGGAAGGGACGGCGCGTGGGCGGCGGTAGCGAGCGCGAGCCCCGCGCCGCGCCGAAGCGCGAGCTGCCGGTATAACACGCTCCAGCCGCCGCGAGAAACTTGCCGACTACTTTACTGCCCGGCTTCGGTCAGCAGCAGGTTTGCTATCCACTTACGGGCCACGCGGAGGTCGCCAAAGATCTCGTGGTGCAGCAGGCCGCGCGTTTCTTCGCGCCAGCTATGGACGGAAAAGGAGTTGGCGGGGTCGAGCGGCAGCACGTCGACCAGGTAGCGCAGCCCGTTGGCGATTGCCAGCGGCAGGAACTCGTAGCGTACCCACGGAATGAGCTCCGACCAGTCGCCGACGGCGTGGTTGGAATCGGAGAGGATCACGCGGCACCCGGTTTCCTGCAGCAAGCGCCCCACGCCGAGAAAACCAAACTTTACGTCGTCGATCGGCGGGCCCGGCTGCCACTCCACGTGTAGCACGCGGCCGCCCTGCTCGAACTCGTAGCGCAGAATCGGAGCGCCGTCAGGGCCGTGAATCCAGCCGGATTCCGGGCGTTCAGCAGTAGGAACCTGTTCCATCGGCGGAGGGTGAGTCAGAGTAGTACGAAAGATTGAGGATGCGAATGTGCACCCGGTTCGGCACTGCGGACCCGCGCCCGCGTTTAGGAAGCGGCCAGATATGGCGGCACGATTTCCCGCAAGCGGTGAATCAGCGGCGCATCCATCAACGCGAACGCATCCGGAATGTGCAGGACGATGAGGCGCTTGCCCGTCAGCGCGTCGGCGAATTTGGCTTGCAGGCGCTGCTGGTGGCGTTTTTCCATCACGAAAATCAAGTCGGCCCAGCCCAGGTGGCCGGCCGTAACCCGGATCCGCGCGCCCGGCTCGGTACCCGCCGAGCGCGCCTGATGCCCGTCGAAGCCATCGAAAATGCGTTCGGCCGTCAGGCTGCGCTGCTTGTTGCGGCTACAGATGAAGAGGAGTTTCATTCATTTAGCCCAGTCGCTTCTGGAAAGCAGGTCCTCACCCGTGAGCAGGTAGTGCCTGATTTTTTCTAGGACCGCAGGCGTCAGTGGGTAGTTTATGTCCGGATTAGTCAGCAGGAAAATGGCTTCATCAAGCCGCTCGCCAGCAGGCTGGTTATTCTCCCAGTAAAAATTTTCGGACAGTTCCAAGCAGATCCCAATCGGGTCCAGCGCCGAAACGGGTAAGCTTTGATCAATTACGGCTTCAAGCAGTCGGAGTATGTGCGCTGATGTGACCTCAAAGGCCTCAGGCATAAAGACTACGTGGTAATGAATAGTAGTGGTATCAGCAGGACCCTCACGTTCCAGTGTACCTTGCAGATTAGCAAACAGGACTTCGGGCGTAGTTAGCCCGTCCAGAAACTGACGTAAGACAGACTCATGCATGCTACTTCTTCGCCGCCAGCATTTCCCCAATCGCGCCGATGCTCCCGAGCGTTTCCAGCGCCGAAGTCGGGATGAACACCTTGTTGGCCGCGCCTTTGGAGATTTCCTGTAGGGCTTCAAACGACTTCCACGTCAGCACTTCCGGGGTGAGGTGGGCGGAGGCGAGCATCTCGATGCGGGCCTTCTCGGCTTCCGCGACCGAGCGGATGGCGGCGGCCTGACCCAGCGCCGAAAGCTCAGCGGAGGCGCGGTCGCCTTCGGCGCGCAGGATCTTGGACTGGCGGTCGCCCTCGGCGCGCAGAATGGTGTCCTGCTTGGCGGCTTCGGCTTCCAGAATTACGGCGCGGCGCGTCCGCTCCGCCTTGATCTGCTTGTCCATCGCGTCCTGGATATCGGTGGGGGGCTTGATGTCGACCAATTCCACCCGCTCGATGCGGACGCCCCACTTTTCGGTCGCTTCGTCGAGGGCGAGGCGGATTTCGGTCGAGATCCGCTCGCGGCCGCTCAGGGCTTCATCGAGCTCCAGGTTGCCGATGATCTGCCGCATCGACGCGGTCGAGATATTGCGCACGCCCTGCACCAGGTCAGAGATGCCATAGGTGGCGAGCTCCGGGTTGTTGACGGCGTAAAAAATGATCGTATCAATGATCACCTGGGCGTTGTCCTTCGTGATCACCGACTGCGGCGGCACGCCCACCTGCTGAATCCGCAGGTCGTGATACACCCGCACGTACTCCACGAACGGCAGCACGATGTTGAGGCCGGGGTGCAACAGGCGATCAAACTTGCCGAGGCGTTCGAGCACGCCAACTTTCTGCTGTTGCACCACCTTCACGCCCGCCAGCACGATGATGACGGCGAGGACTAAAAGACCAATGACGAGATAGGACATGGTAGGGGAGGAGAAATGAAAAACAAAGAGTGGATCTAGCGGGGACTGGGCGAAAGGATGTAATAATTCTGCTTGTAATAAGTAAAAATTATTACAGCGAAAATTATTACAAGCCGACCATCTCGACCGTCACGACGGTGGCCGAGCGACTGGTGATGATCACGCGCTGCCCGGCATCGAGGGCGTGGGTGGCGGTCGCGCTCCACGTTTCATTGCCCGATTTGATGATCCCGAGCTGCGGCGGCCGAATGGCGCGAATCACTTCGGCTTCGCAGCCCACCAGCGCATCGGCGGCGGAAACGTAGCGATTGACGCCGCGCTGCTTGCGTGCCCAGCGTCGGCCGAAGCCGAGCAGTACCAACGCCGTTGCTACGCCCACGATTAGCGGCAGCCACGCCGGACTATGCGGCAGCAGCCA
This sequence comes from Hymenobacteraceae bacterium, assembly GCA_046590685.1. Classification (GTDB taxonomy): domain Bacteria; phylum Bacteroidota; class Bacteroidia; order Cytophagales; family Hymenobacteraceae; genus JANNMJ01. The sequence continues at coordinate 1,785 of JBKJUQ010000119.1, read as the reverse complement.
CGCCACGAGCGCTCCCGCCAGCGCGCCCAAGCCGAGCCAGAGCAGATCGAAGGTCAGGGTAAGCATTTCGAGCGCGAGCAGCACGACCGCCACGCCGAAAAAGATTGCCCACAGGGGCACGGAGGCAAATAGTGATTCCATAGGGCCGTGAAGGTAGCAGAATCCTATGCGTATTGCACCGGGCTCAGCGTCGGCCGGGGGGCGTTGGGCGGCGGCCGCAAATGGCCGGTACTACGGTAGTGACTGATGCGCTGACGGACAACGGCTTTCTGGCGCTGGCGGGGCAGCTCAACAGCACTATTGGGGCCGGCCCAGCCGACCACGTCGCCCGGCAGCTCTAGGCTCAGGCCGCGCGGGTGCCCGTCACGGTACGCACCGGCGGGAAGATGAGGAAGCTCAGGTTGCTGATGCGCGCGTCGGGCAGACCGACGGCGCGCAAATCGGCGGCGTACGCGCGGGTGTAGCGGAAATCGGTCAGAGAAACCTGTCCGCCGGGGCGCAGCACCCGCGCGATTTCGCGGATGGCCTGGGTGCGGCCGGCGGCGTCGGGGATATTATGAATGGAGAGGTTTGCCACTACCGCGTCGAAGCTGGCGTCGGGGAACGGCAGTTGCCGCATATCGCCATCGACCACCGTTACCCGCTCGCCGACGTCTTCGGCGGCGGCGTTGGCCAGCGTGGCCGACCGTGCATTGGCACTCAAATCCTGCTGCGACCACAGATCGACGCCGGTGGCGTGGCCGTGCGGCAGGCGGTGGGCCGCGCCGATCAGGAGCAGGCCGCGCCCGCAGCCTACGTCGAGCACGTGTTCGGCGCCATTCAGGCGCAAGTCATCGAGCCGCTGATTGCGCAGGCGGAGCTTACCCACCCGGCTACTCCACCACATCAGCAGCCCCTCTGCCGCGCAAATGCACCCCGTGATGAGCAGGGTGCGTCCCAGCACGGTCAAGCCACCGCCCAGGCGTTCCAGGATCAACCCACTGATGAGCAGAAGCGGGCCGCCGATCAAAAAGAAACGCACCAGACCCGGGGCGTCGAGGCCGTAATCGGCGCGGGACGGAGTAGCAACCAGAGCAGCCATTGGGGAGGGGGGAACGGGTAGATCAGGATACGGTGGGCAGCACCAGAATCTTCAGGGCTGTTTCGCGGGAGATCGTAGTTTCCGATGCGCTCTCCGCCACGCGTACGCGCAGGGTGCCATCGTAGGCATAACGTTCCAGCACGACCAGCTCGGTACCCAGCCGGAGGCCCAGCCGGTCGAGGTGTTGCAGGAAGCTGGCGCCGGTATCGAGCAAACCCGCGACGCACAAGCGGGCCGGACCCGGCTCGGCGTCGGCCAGGGGCCGCTGGGCGGCGGGCGGCGGGCGAAAATGTCCGGCGGCCGACGGAATCGGGTCGCCGTGGGGGTCCACGTCGGGGTGGCCGAGAAAGGCGTCGAGGCGTTCGAGGAGCAGATTGGACGTCAGGTGCTCCATCTCCTCGGCTACTTCGTGGACCTCATCCCACGAAAATCCGAGCTTGTCGACCAGAAATACCTCCCATAACCGGTGGCGGCGAATGGTGAGGACCGCGACCGTCCGCCCCAGCTCGGTGAGGTGCGCGCCGCGGTATTTCTCGTACTGCACGGCCCCTTTATCTGCCAGTCGCCGCAGCATCTCCGTCACGGACGCCGCCCGCGTATCGAGCGCCTCGGCGAGCGCCGTGGTGCTCACCTCGGGCTTGCCGCTGCGCTCGGCGAGCTTGTAGATGGCTTTGAGGTAGTTCTCCTCGGTGAAGGTGGCCATT
>JBKJUQ010000549.1:0-4775 GCA_046590685.1 Hymenobacteraceae bacterium | reverse complement strand
CCGCTTGGGTACTACCCAAGCGGACGTTTTCATTAATGCAGTTCCCCTTGATTAGTCGGACAGGTGCCGGAAAAGCAAGAACAGCGCTCCCGATAGTAGCATCGTGACGGGAAGCGTCAGAACCCAGGCAAGCGCAATGTTGCGCACCATCTGCGGGTTCAGATTGCGGACCCCGCGGTTGGCTACCATGGAACCGGCGATGGCGGATGATAAAACGTGGGTGGTAGAGGCCGGTAAGCCGACGCTGGTCGTGACCCCGATCATCGCGGCGGCTACTAGCTCCGAGGATGCTCCCTGCGCATAAGTGAGGTGCTCTTTGCCGATGCGCTCACCAATCGTTTTAACGATGCGTTCCCACCCAATCATCGTCCCTAACCCCAGCGAGAGTGCCACCATTAGCGATACCTGCCACGGGGCGTAGTCGGTGAAGGTGCGCATCGTGGTCAGGCTTTTTTCGAGACGGGAACGCTCAGCAGAGCTTATGGAAAGCTGCTCGCTGGCGAGCAGCTTCTTGGCGCGGGCACCCAGTAGAAGCGTCGCTTTTCGGATCCGGAAGCGATCGGTTTGCGGGAGCTGTGCAACCTTAGTTTTGCCGGCGAAGATGGAATCGAGCGACTGGGTCTGGGCCGTCATCTCTTGCAGGGATTCGCGGTCGGCTACGTTCAGATCGATGGGGTTGACGCGCCGGACGACGGATTCCACCTGCGCAACGGAATCGCGCATATCGAGCGGATTCTTGGATTGGTCGAGGGCGAAGTACGTCGGCACCAAGCCAATGAGGATCAGCATAATCAGGCCAACGCCTTTCTGGCCATCGTTATTGCCGTGGTAATAGCTCACCAGCGTGCACGTCAGGATCAGAATCAAGCGGATCCAGATCGGCGGCGGCTTGCGCTTGTGCGGCTCCTTGAAGAGGCTCTTGTTCTTGACAAACCGCTTCAGCAGAAACATCAGAACGATGGTGAGTGAGAACCCGAAGAGGGGCCCGACCAGCAGTGCCACGCCGGTTTCACCGGCTTTGCCCCAGTTTACGGCCGCCTTACCATCACCGGGAAGTAGCGAGTACGCGATGCCAACCCCGAGAATGGAGCCAATCAGCGCGTGTGAGCTGGAAGCGGGAATCCCGAAGTACCACGTCCCCACATTCCAGAGAATGGCCGCCATGATCAGCGCCCCAACCATTGACAGGCCGTGATAGATGTTCTGATCGACCAGGCTTTCGACTGGCAGGAGATAAACGATGCCCATAGCCACGGCAATGCCACCCGTCAGGACCCCGATGAAGTTCCAGAAAGCCGACCAGATCACGGCTACCCACGGCCGGAGCGCATTGGTGTAGATCACCGTGGCCACGGCATTGGCCGTATCATGGAACCCATTGACGAACTCAAACGCGCACGCGGCCAGCAGGCAAACACCCAGTAGGAGCAGTACGGAAGGCTCTAATCCGAACATAGTAACAGGGAACAGGGAAAAGAAAGGACCCTAACGGCTTGGTGAAGCGCAGAAAGGCAACCAAAAGTAGCTCGGCAGACAGCTGCAGGCACGTTACGCCAATGTTATGAACAGGTTGATACCAACCACCACGGAAGGGCACCGCTTGAAGCTGTATTTTTGCCAAACTATGGCTGAATCGCTCGATCTGAACGCCGCCTCCCCGGCTACCTCGCTCCAGGATATTGTCTCGCACGCCAAGGAATACGGCTTCGTGTTCCCCAGCAGTGAGATTTACGACGGTCTTGCCGCCGTATACGACTATGGACCGGTTGGGGTGGAGCTCAAGAACAATCTGAAGCGCCTCTGGTGGCAGGCGATGACGCAGCTGCACCCGAACATCGTGGGGTTAGACGCGGCCATCTTTATGCACCCGCTTACGTGGAAAGCATCGGGCCACGTCGATTCGTTTTCCGATCCGCTCATCGATAACAAGGACTCGAAGAAGCGCTACCGCGCCGACGTGCTGCTCGAAGACCGCGCCCAGGCAATGGAGCGCGCCGGCGACAAACCTGGCGCCGATGGACTGCTGACGCAGATGGGCCAGCTCCTCACGGATGGCGACTTGGCCGGGATACGGGCCATGATCATCGGCCAGGGGATCAAGTGCCCGGTGAGCGGGACGCTGAACTGGACGGAAGTACGCCAGTTCAATCTGATGTACTCAACCCAGATGAGTGCCACTTCGGAAGAAGGCGATCCGGCGCTGTACCTGCGGCCCGAGACGGCGCAAGGCATCTTCGTGAACTTCCTGAACGTTCAGAAATCGGCGCGGCTGAAGGTGCCGTTCGGCATCGCTCAGATCGGCAAGGCGTTTCGCAACGAGATCGTGGCGCGGCAGTTCATCTTCCGGATGCGCGAGTTTGAGCAGATGGAGATGCAGTACTTCATCCGCCCGGGCACCGAGATGGAATGGTACGCTTACTGGAAGGAGACGCGTCGGAAGTGGCATCAAGCCCTCGGCACCCCCGCCGCCAAGCTACGTTTCCACGACCACGACAAACTCGCGCACTACGCGAACGCGGCAGTGGACATCGAGTTTGAATTTCCGTTCGGCTTCAAGGAGATTGAAGGCATTCACTCGCGTACCGACTACGACCTGACGCAGCATCAAACCCACTCGCGCAAGAAGCAGCAGTACTTCGACAACGATATCGACCCCGCCACCGGCAAAGCATACGGCAACTACGTGCCGTTCGTAGTCGAGACCAGCGTCGGCGCCGACCGCCTGTTCCTGGCCACGCTCTGCAACGCGTACACCACCGAGACCGTCACCGAAGGCGAGCCGGGCGCCGAGCAGACCAAGACCCGCACCTACCTCAAGCTGCACCCGGCGGTGGCGCCGTACAAGGCCGCCATCTTCCCGCTGGTGCGCAAGGACGGGCTGCCCGAAGTAGGCCAGCAGATCTACGATGACTTGAAGTTCGATTTCAACCTCATCTACGAAGACCGCGACGCCATCGGGAAGCGGTACACCCGGCAGGACTTGATCGGCACGCCGTTCTGCGTCGCCATCGACCACCAGACCCTCGAAGACCAGACGGTCACGATTCGCCACCGCGACTCGCGTCGGCAGGAGCGCGTCGCGATCAGCGCGCTGCGCGGCATCCTGGCGGAGGCGACGAGCGCACGCCGGGTGCTGGAGCTGCTATAAGCTTAGGAGCCGAGAGGTAGGGGTGGGCGGTATAGCACCGTCCACCCCTTTTTTGTACCATGCCGTTCGGGGCAAGTACCAAAAAAGTATGTTGGAAAGTAATACGAAGTAAGCGGCAAGCAAAACGAAGCACCTTGCCAGCCAGCCGAAGCAAGCGGCGACCTGCCGGAAGCTAGTGGCGAGGCAATTGAAGCAAGCGGCGACCCAGCCGAAGGACCCGGCGAGGCGCACGAAGCAAGTGGCAAGTCGCTAGAAGCGCGCGGCGAGTGGCTAGAAGCGGCGGGTGGCCCGGCTGGGGTGGGGTGGCGCGCGCGCGGTTGAGCCGCGCACCCCCTAGCCGTACCTTTGCCGCTCGTATGTGGCAAAACCTGGCCGTCTGGCTCATCAAATACCGCACGTGGCTGGTGGGCCTGATTGCCGGCCTGACGGTCGTGATGGGCTACTTTGCCCGCAACGTCGAAATGACGTACGATTTTCAGTCCGTCGTTTCGCGCGATGATCCGGAGATGCAGTACTTCCAGACGTTCAAGCAGACGTTTGGCGAGGACGGCAACGTGCTGGTGGTGGGAATGCAGGATTCAAGCGTCTACAAGCTCGGCAACTTCCGCGAGCTGCGGACGCTGACCGATACGCTCGCCAAGGAGCCGGGCGTGAACGGCGTGCTAAGCGTGACGAAGCTGATCAACCTGGAGAAAGACACGGTCGAGAAGCAGTTTCGGCCGGTCCCCATCTTTCGGCGAATGCCCGACAACCAGCAGCAGCTCGATTCGCTGATGCGGGTCGTGAACCGGGTAGAATTCTACAAGGGGCAGCTGATCTCGCCGCGCACTGGCGCTACGCTCCTGGCCCTCACGCTCGACCCGAAGTTTCTGAACTCGTCGCGCCGGCAGGCGGTAATGGCCAAGGTGCTCGGCCACTGCGAGCGCTTCCAGCAGAAGACCGGCATTCGGCTGCACTACGCGGGTTTGCCGTACGTGCGCTCGACGATGACGACGAAGGTCGCCGGCGAGATGAAGCTCTTTCTGGCGCTGGCCTTTGGAGTGATGGCGATCACGCTCTTCATCTTTTTCCGGACGTGGGCGGCCGTGGTATTCCCGCTCTTGGTAGTGGGCGTGGTGGTGATCTGGACGATTGGCTCGCTCGTACTCTTTGGGTTCAAAGTCAACCTGCTCACGGCGCTCATCCCGAGCATCCTGATCGTGATCGGCATCCCGAACTGCACCTACCTGCTCTCGCGCTACCACTACGACTACCGAAAATCGGGCAATCAAGCCCTGGCGATGACGCGTGTCATCCGCAAAATCGGGCTAGTGACGCTCATGAACAACACCACGACCGCCATTGGCTTCGTCGTGTTCTGCTTCACCAACATCGCCATCCTCTACCAGTTTGGGCTCGTCGCGACGGTCAACATCTTCGCCGCTTTCCTCATCTCGTTCACGCTGATTCCGGCCGTTTTCACGTGGCTGCCGCCCCCTACCGATAAACAGCTCGAACATCTGGATGCCAAGCCGTTAAAGAAATTACTCGAATTTTTTGAGGACGTAGTACTCCATAAACGCACGACGGTGTATATCATCGCCGTAGTAGCGGTAGCTCTTTCGGCTCTTGGTATCCAAAAGATACG
>JBKJUQ010000044.1:0-1222 GCA_046590685.1 Hymenobacteraceae bacterium | reverse complement strand
CTTCGCGCGGCTCGACGGGCAGGTGGTGCGGGTGGTGAAGCTCGGCGAGTAGGCCCGCATCGGTGACGGCTTACGCCACCTTGTGCTTGGCGAGCCACTCGGTCAGCTCCGCGTTGGTGGGGACGGCGAGCACGACGTCGGCCTTGGCGGGGCGGATGAGGCGCAGGGTAGGCCGGCGCTCGCGGTCGTCGTTCTGGGCTCTGACCCAGGCGGCGGATTCCGGGTCATCGTCGAGCTCGATGTAGGTGTAGGCGATTTCTTCGTCGTCGAGTAGCGTGCGCGTACGGCGGGTGTCGCCGCACCAGTCGGCGCCGTATACGATCAGTTCAGTAGACATAAGTCAGGTCGATAATCAAGCTGATACGGCCGGGCTCGGCCGCGCGATGCGTTCGCGGCGGGCAAGGTACTATTTTGGCCGGCTCATTCGTACTTCTATGGCTTTCTTGATGCGTTTTTTTGCCAGATTTCTGAGCCTGAGCGGGCTCGTGAGTTTGTTGGCGTGTCAGCCCGACCGTCCCCGGACCGCCGTAACCGCCCCTGACCCGGCCCGGCCGGCGGCCGAATCGGATACCGCCTACCGCGCCTACCCCGTGCCCGCACCGGCTGCGGCGTTCACGATTAAGCACCCGGCGTGGGCCGAGCACGCGAGCATCTACGAAGTCAACATCCGGCAGTATTCGCCGGAGGGGACGTTTCGGGCGTTTGAAAAGGCGTTGCCGCGGCTCCAGACAATGGGTGTCGAAATTCTGTGGCTGATGCCGATTCACCCGATCGGGCAGGAAAAGCGCAAGGGGACGCTCGGCTCGTACTACTCGGTGCGCGATTTTCGCGCCGTCAACCCCGATATGGGGACCCTGGCGGATTTGCAGCACCTCGTGGCCGCGGCGCACCAGCGCGGGATGCACGTCATCCTCGATTGGGTGGCGAACCACACCGCCTGGGACAATCCGCTGGTGCAGCAGCACCCCGACTGGTACACCCGCGACGCGCGCGGCGGGCTCGTGCCGCCCGTGGCCGACTGGCAGGATGTAGTCGACCTGGACTACTCGAAACCCGCCCTGCGCGCGTGGATGACGGAGTCGATGGCGTACTGGGTGAAGGAAGCCGACGTGGATGGCTTCCGCTGCGACGTGGCCGGCCTCGTGCCCACCGAGTTCTGGAACGACACCCGCGCCGCGCTCGACAAGATCAAGCCGGCTAATAATATCTTTATGCTCGCCGA
>JBKJUQ010000342.1:0-1789 GCA_046590685.1 Hymenobacteraceae bacterium | reverse complement strand
TTTTTAACGAGTCAGGAAACCGGACACCAGGTTGTGCACAGATTTTTGAGCTATCGAAAAGTGTGCACAAACGGCCTTTACGCAAACCGTCCCGCCGGCAATAAGCCGGCGGGACGGTTTCGGTTTCAGCCTGAACGTAAAATGACCGCCTTACTCTACCACCAGTCGGCGGGTGGCGTGGCCCGCTCGGACGGTGTACACGCCCGCCGGCAGGCTGCGCACATCGAGCGTGGCGCCATCAGCCGTGGCGACGGTGGTACGCACGACGCGGCCCACCGCATCGAGTAGCACGACGGCAGTGGCCGGTGGTGGCGGGCCGCCATTGACCAGCACCGCGGGCACCACCTGCACCCGGACCCAGTCGTGGGCCGGATTAGGATACAGGTTCAGCTCTACCGACTCCGACTGGGCAGTCGCGACCGTCAGGTCGGGCCGCGCGCCGGGCCGGGGACCGGTGTAGGTGAAGCCGGTGCGGCTGGCCGTGCCCGCCACGGTCGTCACGCTCACGCTGCCCGATCCGGCACCCGCGGGCACCACGGCCGTGATCTTCGCCGCACTTACCACGGCGTAGCTGCTGGCCGCAACGCCACCGAAGCTCACCGCCGAGGCACCCGTCAGGTTGGTGCCGTTGATGGTCACCGTCGTGCCCGCCGCCGCGCTGGTGGGCGTGAAGCTGGTGATCGTGGGCGGCAGAATCACGGTGTAGCTCGTCGCGCTCTGCGCCATCCCGCCCGCGGCCGTCACGAAGAATTTGTTGGTGGTGCCGGTAGCCGGCACTGTCAGCGTGATCTGCGTGGCGGAGTTGACCGTATAGGCCGTGCTCGCCACGGTCACGGTGCCGAGCTTGACCGCCGTCACGCTCGTGAAGTTGGTACCCGTGAGGACCACCGTCGAGCCGCGCACCCCAGTAGCGGGCGAGAAGCTCGTAATGGTGGGCGGCGGGGCGGTCGTTACGGTGAAATTGGCCGTGCTGGTGGCCGTGCCCGCGATGGTCGTCACGCTGAGCTTGCCCGTGGTAGCGCCCGCCGGCACCACCGCCGCGATCTGCGTCGCGGAGTTCACCGAGTAGCTCGCCGCGGCCAGCCCGTTGAATTTGACGCTCGTGGCGTTGGTGAAGTTGGTGCCCGCGATGAGCGTCACCGCCCCCGGCGAGCCGCTCAGCGGCGCGAAGCTGCTGATAGTCGGCGGCAGCACGATGGTCAGGCTGGCGGCGCTCTGCGCCATCCCGGCGGGAGTTGCCACGTACACCTTGCCCGTGGTAGCGCCAGTCGGCACCGTGGCCTGCACCTGCGTGGCCGACACGATCGTGAAGCTCGTCGCGTTCGCGCTGTTGAAGCGCACCAGCGTCGCGCCGGTGAAATTGGTGCCCGTGATCGTCACCACCGTGCCGATGAGCACGTTGGCCGTCGGCGCGAAGCTGGTGATCGTCGGAATTGCCCCGGCCGTGACGTTGAAGCTCGTGGCCGACACGCCGCTGCCGAAAGAGTTGGCCGCCGTGAGCGGGCCGGTGGTGGCGCCGACGGGCACGGTGGCCGTGATCTGCGTGGGGGAGTTGTACATCTTGACCGCGTTGAGGCCATTGAAGGCGATAGTCGTGGCGGAGGAGAAGTTCAGCCCCGCAACGAGCACCACCGAGCCCGGCGCGCCCTGGCCGGGCGTAAAGCTACTGATGCTCGGCGCTACCGTGAAGGTGGCTACCGACGTGGCCGTACCGCCCGGCGTCGTCACGCTGAGCCTGCCGGTCAGGGCCGACGGCGATACGGTGGCGCGGATGGTCGTGGAGTTGACG
>JBKJUQ010000277.1:0-2970 GCA_046590685.1 Hymenobacteraceae bacterium | reverse complement strand
CCCCGCCTGGACGGGGAAGCCCGACCGTCCCCCCACTACCAACGGCCGGCCCATCACTACCGCCAGCGCATTCGAGCAGGTGCGGCAGCCCGACGAAGAACCCGCTTTCTAAACCCCGCTGACAATGAGCCAGTCCACCACGCCCGCCCAGCGCATCGAAGAGTTAGAGCGCGAGCTAAAAACCCGCCTCCGCGTGTACCCCGGCTGGATCCGCGACGAAAAGCTCACCCACTCCGTCGCCGACCACCGAATACAGGTCATCCGGGGCGCGCTGGACGACCTGCGCCGCCTCTACCCGCAGCCCGTCCAGGCCGCCCTGTTCACCCCCGAGCAGCTGCCACCCCCCAAGCCCGCGGCGCACTACGCCGAAGACCGCCCCCGCGACGCCTTCCGCTCGTGACCGACCCGGCCGCCGGCCGCTCCCGCCTGCGCTACCTCGCAACCCAAGCCCGGCGTCGGGGCCGGGTCCGGGGGCGCCACCGACAGCAAGCCTAACCGCTACGAGAAGCCATCCAGTACCATGCCACCCGAACCCGAATCGACCAATGAGCACCCTTCGCAAGCACATCAACCTGACCGGCAAAATCCTCGCCCTCTCGCTCATAACTGAGCTGGATCCAGCCTCCGCCACCGCCGACGAGAAGCCCGCCGTTCGGGCCGCTATCGCCTGGGCCCGACGGCAGCTGCGCCGCCTGGGCATCACCAGTTCCGGCATTCTGTCGGTCGAACAATCAGCCCAGCTGGCGACCGCTGTCCTCACCGACCAGGACCTCGACATCAACCCCCCCGATGAAGGCCCCCAGAGCTAACGACCCCGACCGCTTCCAGCCCCAGCCCAATCCCACCGCCGACGCCATCACCCGCGCCGTGCTCCAGTTCCTCGACCAGCACGGCTTCACCGCGTGGCGCCAGCCCAACGAAGGCCGCTACGACCCCGACCGCCAGGCGTGGTACCCGCACCCCAACAGTAGGAGAGGGGTGCCCGACATCATCGGCTTCCGCCGGAGTGACGGTCGCTTCATCGGCGTCGAAGTAAAAGCCGGCCCCGACCGCCTCCGCCCCGAGCAGATCACCTTCCTCGACGAGCTCAAAGCTGCCGGAGGGCTCCCGTTCGTCGCCCACTCCTTCGAGCAGTTCCAGGCCAGCTTCGCGCGCCGCGGGCTGCTTCCGAATCCTACCGCCACTTCCGGCGAGCCTCGAGCACCGGCAGAACCCGCGGGGCCGCCTGGTACCACCATCGCAGCGGCCACCAGCAGCACCCGCGAGCAACGCTGACCTCTGCATCTACCCCCACCACAACCCCTAAATCGGGAACCGGCCGAACCAACCCGTCCAGATGAAACCCCTACGTATCCCAGGACTCGACACGTACTGCGGCGGCAAGGGCGGCGCCGGCGTCTACCAGCAGATCATCAACCGAATCCCGCCCTGCGATACGCTCGTCGTCCCGTTCCTGGGTAACTGCGCCGTCACGCGCCATATCCGGCGGCCGTCTCACCTGCGCCTCAACGACGTTGATCCCCGCATCGTCGCCCTGTGGCGCGCGGCCCAGGTACCCGACGCCATCCTCTCCGAACGCGACTGGGATCACTTCCTGACGTCGACGCTGATCCCCGAATCGGTCAGGGTGATGGGCCGCGTCGTTGTCTACTGCGACCCGCCGTACCTGTTCGACAGCCGGAAAGGGCAGCGCGACGTGTACCACCACGAGATGGGCGACGAAGCCCGCCACCGGGCGCTACTCACCAGGCTCCGCAGCTTCGACGGTACGGTACCGGTGCTCATCTCGCACTACCCGCATCCCCTCTACGACGAGCTTCTCCACGACTGGCAGCGCATCACCTTTACCGCCCAGACCCGCCGCGGGCCCGCCACCGAAGCCCTGTACTTCAACTTCCCGCCCCCAACGGTGCTGCACGACGACCAGTACGCCGGCGCCAACTACCGCGAACGCGAGTACGTGAAGCGCAAAACCAACCGCTGGGTCAAAAAGTGGAACGACCTGGCCCCCCACGAGCAGCAGCATATCCTGGCGCGGATTCTCAAAGACACCCCGCCCGACCTGCTCGCTGAGCTGGCCGCTGCCAGCGTCAACCACGACTCCGCAGATCCTACCGCCATCTTCACCGTTAACCGATCGTGAACCCAGAACTACGCTCCAGCACCATCATAACCGCCGACGGGGTGTTGGCTTACATCAGCGCCGACGACCTGGAAGAGGCGCTACAGCGGCTCGACGGCACCCTGATTGTGCGGCGGGTCAGTGGAGTGCAAAAAGTACCTTACGCTGGCGCGGAAGGTGACCACGACGAAGAACTACCGCCCTACTGCACGTTCACGTACGACGGCCGGGTGCTGGCGAACTGAACCGGCTTTCCCCGGGTCTACCACCCAAGCCACCACCCGCAAACGCCACCGGCCACCTGATCAGGTGGCCGGTGGCGTTTTAATAACAAATCCCCCGTCGCCTCACGGCTTTATCTCCCGCTCTTCCTCCGTAAAAAAGTAGTGCTCTTGGATGTCCTGCAGTTCAGTGCCTTTCTCATCCACCAGCTTATTAAAGCGCCGCCGTGCTTTCCCTTGCTTGGCAAACATCTCCGCCGTCTCTGCCGGGTTCGCGGCAAACAGCAGCGTGTTCTCCGGCTTGATTGAAAGGCTCTCCGCGACGCGCTCCACCTCCTGGTTCGCCCCGATGTACGTGAATGTCCAGCCCTGCGGCTTCAACTCCTCAATCAACGCCCGAATCTGCTGCCCCGTGAACTCGCGCGATGCGTTTTCCTCTCCGTCCGTGATAATGGTCACCAGCACGTGGCACGGACCCTCGTGGCCCAGGAGGGCTCCCTTCTGCTTGAGTAGCGCCAGCCCAAGCGCGTCGTAGAGCGGCGTACTCGCTTCCGGCCGGTACGTGCGCTCGTCGAGTGGCCGCAGCTTGCCCACCGGCTCGTTAAAGAGCGGTACCGTCGTTTTCAG
>JBKJUQ010000214.1:0-5241 GCA_046590685.1 Hymenobacteraceae bacterium | reverse complement strand
CTGGGCGCGTCGGGCGCCGTGTTCGGAATTTTGTTTGCGTTCGGCTACCTGTTCCCCAACACCAAGATGTTCATCTTCCCGTTGCCGGTGGCGCTGGAGGCGAAGTATCTGGTCTTCCTCTACGGCGCCTACGAGCTGTTTCGGGGCGTTCACCGTTCGCCGGGCGATAATGTTGCCCACTTCGCGCACCTCGGTGGGATGCTCATCGCGTTCCTGCTGCTCAAATACTGGGAAAAGCGCGGCGCGGACTTTTATTAATGTGCTGATGTGAAGATGTGCTAATGTGCTAATGAATAATCTTCACATCCCCACATCAACACATCAACACATCAGCACATCAGCACATCCTTCCCCCTTTCCTATGGCTACTTCCCTTACCGATGACCTCCGCCGCGCGATGCGCGCTAACGGCAACGTGCTGCACCGCCTCATTCTCTACAATGTCGCCGTGTACGTGGTGCTGGTGGTGCTGGGCGCGGTGTTGGGCCTGTCGGGGCTGGGCTGGCTGTACGCGGCGGTCAAGTCGGCGCTGATGCTGCCCTCGTGGCTGCCCACGCTCCTCATTCGTCCCTGGACGCTGCTGACGTACGCGTTCACCCACGAGAGCTTCTTCCACATCCTGTTCAATATGCTGAACCTCTACTGGTTCGGCCAGCTCCTGGTAGAATACCTCGGCGCGCGGCGCCTGATGAGCATCTACGTACTCGGCGCGCTGGCGGGCGCGGTGGCCTTTCTACTCGCGATGAACCTCATCCCCGTGCTGGTGACGCGGTTTGGCTACCCGCCGATTCTGGGCGCTTCGGGCGCGGTGTCGGCCGTGATCGTGGGCACGGCGACGCTCCTGCCCGACTACACGTTTATGCTGATTCTGCTCGGGCCGGTGCGCATCAAATGGATTGCCGCCGTGCTGGTGCTGCTCAGCGTCAGCGGCCTGACGGGCGACAACGCAGGCGGCCAGTTCGCCCATCTGGGAGGGGCGCTGCTCGGGTTTATGTTCGTCAAGCAGCTCCAAAGCGGGCGCGATCTGGGGGCGCCCCTCCAGCGCGCCTGGGCGTGGCTCACGGGCTTGTTCGAGCCCAAACCCACCATGCGAGTCTCGGGCTCGACGCGCGGCACCGCCACGGCCGTTCCTACGCCCTCCGCCGACGAGGCCGCGATCGATCTGATTCTCGATAAGATCAACCGCTCCGGCTACGAAAGCCTCAGCAAGGAAGAAAAGCAGCAGCTGTTTCGGGCAAGCAAGAAATAGCTGACGGTCGCCTCAGTGCCTCGAAAAGCGAACGCCCCGCTGGACCTGGAGTCCGGCGGGGCGTTTTGACTTGGTTTGCAGAAGCAGCGGATTAGACCGCCTGCGTCATCTTGTCGAGCGCATCCATCACTTCCTTGACGTGGCCGCGGGAGGTTTCGAGTAGCGCCAGCTCTTCGTCGTTGAGCTGCAGCTCAATCACGCGCTCGATGCCGTTCTTGCCCAGAATCACGGGTGCGCCGAGGTACACGCCATTGATGCCGTACTCGCCCTTCAGCTCGATGCACACGGGGAACACGCGGCGCTGGTCGCGCACGATCGCTTCCACCATCTGGGCGGCGGCGGCACCGGGTGCGTACCACGCCGACGTGCCCATCAGCTTCACCAGCTCGCCGCCACCGACGGCCGTGCGCTGCACGATGGCTTCCAGCTCCGCTTTACCGATCAGCTCCGTCACCGGGATACCGCCCACGGTCGTGTAGCGGGGCAGTGGCACCATCGTATCGCCGTGGCCGCCCATCAGCACCGCCTGAATATCCTTCGGCGAGACGTTGAGTGCCTCGGCGAGGAACGCACGGTAGCGAGCCGTGTCGAGGATGCCGGCCATGCCAAACACCTTCTCGCGCGGCAGGCCGCTGGTGAGGTGGGCCTGGTAAGTCATCACGTCGAGCGGGTTGCTCACGACAATGATGATCGCGTTGGGCGAGTACTTAACTACCTGCTCAGTCACCGATTTCACGATGCCGGCGTTGGTCGAAATCAAGTCGTCGCGGCTCATGCCGGGCTTGCGCGGCAAGCCGCTCGTGATCACGACCACCTCCGAGCCAGCCGTCCGGCTGTAGTCGTTCGTGACGCCCACCGTGCGGCTGTCGTAGCCGATGACCGGCGATTTCTGCCAGATATCGAGGGCCTTGCCTTCGGCGAAGCCGTCTTTGATATCAACGAGCACGATCTCGTTAGCGATTTCGCGCGTGGCCAGTACGTCGGCGCAGGTAGCGCCCACATTGCCGGCACCTACTACGGTAACTTTCATCAGCGGGGAATTTGAATGGGGTTGACGAAGAGAGGTGGCCGCGCAGCTAGTGGCCCGGCGTTCAGGGCTCAAAAATAGCGTACCGAGCCCGGTCGGCGGCTTAGTCGTACGAGCGGTGGCAAAATGTAAAACCCGCACCCGCACCTTAAGCGCGGGAACGGGTTTTACTGCATTAATACAGTGTCCTGAAGTGGCCCCGCACCTTCGGGGATGTTAGCGGCTCATCAGCTTAAAGACCACGGGTAGGTACATCTGCATCGTGGCGAGCTTACCCTCCTGCAAACCCGGCTCCCAGCGACTGATTTTTTTCGCGACCCGCATTGCTTCGGCTTCCAACGCCGGATGCGGCGATTGTACGGCTCCAAAGCCGTACGCCCGGCCGGTTTCATCTACCCAAAAGCTCACCACGACCCGCCCACTCACGCGGGCATCTTCGGCTTCGGCGGGATACTGTAGATTACGGCTGAGGAATTTGGCCAACTCCCCGGCTCCCCCCGGAAACGCGGGCTGCCGAAATGATTCCGCGGGCGGGGTCGCCATCGCCTGAGCGGTATCCTGCGCCGACACGTGGCCAATACCGGCCAGCAACAAGCCGAAAAGGAGCAGCAATCGATGATTAAGCCGGCTCAAGACCGACTGCTCCGAAGCGTAGATAAAGTTCATCAGGAACGGCGCAAAGCGAGTGAATAGGTAAAAGTAACCTATTCAAGAAGCGTTTGGTAGTTCGGCGGCAGTTTTTTTTTCGTGCCTACCGAAACGCGCAACGTCACGATAACCACCATTCAACCCACCCGACATACCTGCCTCGGCAGTGCCGCAGCTAGGGGGCTTTCTGTAAATTCAGTCCTTGCTTAGCCGCTATCGCTGCGTTCCGCTAGTGTTTTGGCGGTCGGCGAAACATGATAGGAACGTGTACCAAAAGTGGTACGATCCGGCCGTCGCGCCGACCGGGGGTCCAGGCGGGCATTAACTGCAAGGCTCGGAGTGCTTCGGCCGTCAGCGACGGATGAGGAGAGTCGACTACGCCGAAACCATAGGCGCGGCCTTGCTCATCAATCCAGAAGGAGACACTCACCCGACCTTCAATCGCCTGCTCGTAGGCATCCGCCGGATAGTGCATCGTTTGGCCGAGAAACGTGATAAGCGCCGCGTCGCCACCGGGGAATTCGGGCTGCGAAAAGGCGGGTGGGGGTGTGGGAGCGACAGAAGCGGCAGGTGTTTCTGGTGCTGCAGCCGGCGCCGTGGGGATGGCTGCGATGGGAGCAACGCGCGGCTTGCCTGGCTGGGCCGCAAGAGGCGAAGCGAAACTGGACGCTACACAGATGGCAGCGACGACCAGCGGCCAGTAACGACTTGAGAGTAAGAATGAAACAGACATAAGTAGCGTCGAAAAGAGATTTCGACAAAGGTACTCTGTCTAGCGTCAATTAGGTAACTATCACGTTTCTACAGATACTAAGTCAAACTAAAAAGAGGCGGAAAGCTAATGTGCGAGGCGCAATACGACCGGAATTCGTAGGTACAGCAGCGTAGACTGGCCATTAATAAGGGTGGGCCGCCAATCGGGCATATCGCGGAGATCAGTAATATTCCCACAACTACCGCATCAGCCAGCATGTGTTAACAGCTGCCAACCAGCAATTGCGACGACGGCCAGCGTCGGACCGAGCAGATTGATCAGGAGAAACCGCCGGTGGGCGGGGTTCAATGCCGTGCGGCGCGTAATGGCGACCAATGGCAACAGCCCGGCGGCGGCGAGCAGTACCGGGGCCGCTGATACGGCTAACAGCCGCCATCCCCACCAACCTCCTACGTAGGCCAGTTCGGCGCCGACCCCAAGCGCCAGGCTCAGACTGACGGCAGCTCCCAGCAACGAGAGCCGTAAGTGTTCGGTCGCGCAGAAAAACGACGCCCCAACCTGGACCACCAGTAGGAATACCAGTACGCTAAGTACCCCCGTTAACGCCCAAGCAGCCGCCACTCCGCCTATCGTAGCCAGTAACGCGAAGCCGACAGCCAACGCGCCCACTAATTCGAGCGCATCGGCGAGCGTGTCAACGAAGGACAACATCAGGTAAGGAGCTGTCGCGGGCTGGTAGCGCGCGGGAGCGGGGCGAACCAAGAGGCGGGAAGTCATCCGGATAGGTTAAGGCAAGCGGCGGAAAGAGGGGGGCGTGAGCAGGCTCCTAGGCCACCACAATTATACCACATTTTCGCAAAAAGTTTATATGCGACATGCAAAGCTCCGCGTCTTTCAACTCCCGGCTCGCGCCTGCGTTGTAAGGCGGTAACGCCTGGGCCTCGCCCAGCCGGCCGCGCTGCCCGCTGCTGCCAGAAACTACGGCTTCACTCATGACTATCCCATTCCTGCCCTTACCAGCTCCACCCGACCGGCCCGTCGACCGGCCCGCTCCGCAGGCGCTGGCCGTTGCGCTCGCGGCCCTCGATCCGCTACCCTTGGCGCCGGCCGGCACGCGCTCGGCTGAGTATCTGCGGCCAGTGCTGTTCCAATGGCTGGCAGTATTGGAGTCGGCCGGTATCGGGGAGCTGGCGGGCCTCACCGATGACTTACGGGAGCTGATCGGACTTCTGTCCCCTACCAAGTCGGGGGAGCCAGTACTCCCGCATGCTCCGACCCACGATGCGGGCTCCGCCCTGCACCGGGTGGGCCTTAGCATTGAGCGCTTAGCCGCTTGGGGAAGGCCGGCGGGTCTCAGCGACAGGTTGCTCACCCTTGGCCAGCACTTGCTGACTCTCAGCGAAGGGCTAAGCAATCAGCCGGCGCCCCCGAGCCGCACACCCTCAGCGCAACGCCCCGCTTAGTCGGGCCACCCAGAGGGCCCCGGCACCAACCCCAACGCCGGCGCAGATGATGCCTTCGACAAAGTTTCCCCGCCGCGAGCCGGTGCTCATCAGCGGCAGGCCAAAACGATGACTGAGGATCGGCAGGAGCCACGGCACC
>JBKJUQ010000389.1:0-8182 GCA_046590685.1 Hymenobacteraceae bacterium | reverse complement strand
CGCCCCCCCCCCCCGCCGCCCGTACCCGATTACGTACCCGCCCCGGCCCCCGACCAGCCCACGGCCCCGAAACTTTCGGATCTGGTGCACACCAAGCTCGACGTGTCCTTCGATTACCCCAAGCAGTACCTCTACGGCACGGCGACAATCACGCTCCGGCCGCATTTCTACCCGCAGCGCACGCTGCGGCTCGACGCGAAGAACTTCCTTATCCAGGAAGTCGCTATCGTGCCGGCTAAGGGTGCCGCGCGGCCGCTGACGTACACGTACGAAGCCCCGCTGGAAGCGCTCGACATCACCCTCGACCGCGCCTACTCGCGCACCGAGATCTATACCGTACGCATCCGTTACACCGCTCGCCCCAACGAGCGCGAAGCGGGCGGCTCAGCGGCTATCACCTCCGATAAAGGCCTCTACTTTATCAACCCCGACGGCAAGGACGGCGACAAGCCCCGGCAAATCTGGACGCAGGGTGAGACGCAGTCGAATTCCGCGTGGTTTCCCACCATCGACCGGCCAAACCAGAAAATGACGCAGGAGATCCGGCTGACGGTCGAAAATCAGTTTAAGACGCTCTCCAACGGCTTGCTGGTCTCCTCGAAAAAAAACCCGGATGGTACGCGCACGGATACGTGGCGGCAGGACAAGCCGCACGCGCCGTACCTGGCGATGCTGGCCGTGGGCAACTTTGCCATCGTTCACGATACGTGGCGCGGGAAGGCCGTCGATTACTACGTGGAGCCCAAGTTTGCCGGCACGGCGCGCGCCGTCTTCGGCCGCACGCCGGCGATGATCGAGTTTATCTCGCAGAAACTCGGCGTAGACTACGCGTGGGACAAGTACGCCCAGATCTGCGTGCGCGATTACGTGAGTGGGGCGATGGAAAACACGACCGCCACCATTCACGGCGAGGGTCTGCAGATGGAGCGGCGTGAGCTGCCCGACAAGGAATGGGACGATTACATCTTCCACGAGCTGTTCCACCACTGGTTCGGCGATCTGGTGACGGCCGAGTCGTGGTCGAATCTACCCCTCAACGAAAGCTTCGCTAACTACTCGGAATTGCTCTGGTCCGAGCACCGGTTAGGGCCGGACGGCGCCGGCTATATCCAGCAGCGCGAGCTGAACCAGTACCTGAGCGAGGCCGAGGACAAGCAGGTACCGCTGATTCGGTACCGCTACAACGAGCGGGAGGAAATGTTCGACTCGCACTCATACGCCAAGGGTGGCCGCGTGCTGCATATGCTGCGTCATCAAGTGGGCGACGACGCCTTCTTCGCGGCCCTGAAGCTGTACCTGACCCGCAACCGTTTTAAATCAGCCGAGATCTCCGACCTCCGGCTGGCATTCGAGGAAGTGACGGGCGAGGACCTGCACTGGTTTTTTGATCAGTGGGTGTTGCGGCCGGGCCATGCTGAATTAGCCGTTAGCCACGCGTGGGCCAACGATACGCTCACCGTCGAAGTAGAGCAGCGGCAGGATTCTATGTACTCTCCCGTATACCGGTTGCCGGTGACCGTGGCGGCGTGGGTGAATGGGGAGAAAAAGACGTTTCCCATCACCGTAACGCGCGGCGCCGAAGCTTTTCGGTTATCTCTACCCGCCGCGCCGGATCTGGTCATTTTCGACGACGACGCTCAAGTGCTCGGCGTGATTGACCAGCAGCTCACCGATGAGCAATGGCGCTACCAGTATTATCACGCCGGGGGGTTCCTGCACCGCTACCAGGCCGTGAAGCACTGCGCGCAACGCGCTTTTGGGCA
Organism: Hymenobacteraceae bacterium; assembly: GCA_046590685.1. Classification (GTDB taxonomy): domain Bacteria; phylum Bacteroidota; class Bacteroidia; order Cytophagales; family Hymenobacteraceae; genus JANNMJ01. Next base: position 6,419 of record JBKJUQ010000389.1, on the reverse strand, counting down.
GGAAGGCCAAACCGAGGTAGACCCCGCCGACCGGGCGGTGGTGGTGGCCGCCCTGCGCGACCCCTTCTGGAGTATCCGGGCAGGGGCCGCCAATGCGCTCGAGAAATACGCGGCTGACGATCTCGACCGAGTGCGGCCTGAGCTTCGCCGGTTGGCCGAAACGGATCCGAATACCCAGGTGCGGGCCAATGCCATCAGCACGCTCGCCTCGCTCGCCGGCGACACCGTCGCGACGACGCAACTGCTGCGGCGGTTGCTCGCCGACACCACGCAGTCGTACCGGGTAGCGGGGGCGGCCCTTAGCGGCCTGACGATGCTCAAGCAGGACGACGGCATTGAGTCCTCGCTGGGCGCGCTCGAAAAAAGCACGAATGCGGATGTCGCGGGCGCCCTTGGCGAGTTTTACGCCGCGCACCCCAGCCCGGCCCGTCAAGCGTGGTATCTGCGCCAGTTCGACTCGGCGTCGGGGATGGTGCTCTACTCGCTGACGCAGCAGTTTGGCCAGTTCCTGCAGAATCTGCCGACGCCCGATCGAGCCCCCGGCATTGCGCGGCTCGACCAGCTGGCGCGGACCCACGACCAATTTTTTGTCCGCCTCGGTGCCTATCAAGCCCTTTACAGCCTGAGCGAAACTAACCCTGACCTCAAGGCGCGCCTCGAAACGATTCGAGCGCAGGAGAAAGACGAGCGCGTGCAGCGGTTTTACGAAATGCTGAAATAGACGCGCTGACCGCTTCTCACGCCCGACACAGGTGAGTCCTACAACGAAAAAAATCCCTCCGGCTGCACGGCCGGAGGGACTTTTTTAGTAGCTGGTTGGCGGGACTACCGCCACGACTTTTAGAATACCGTTACTTCCGCCCGGATCATCGCATTCATCGTGCGTGACTTGTCGAAAGTGGTCAGAGGCGACCACGGCTTCCCGATGGTATAGTTCCAAGTGAGATTCTCTTTAAACTCGTAGGTCGGCGCGAGAATCTGCCCGTAGGGCGTGTACTCCTCTTTTGAAGCGCCGGCGACAAACGTTTCGCCGGCTACCAACCACTCCATCGCTACAAATACGCCGTCCTTCGGCATCGTGAGGTAGTATTTGCTTACATCAACCGAGAACCACTGCCCGCCTTTCGGGGCGGAAACGACGACTTTGTCGGTCAGCAACTCTTCGCCGGGCCCTTTGCCCCCAGGTAATGCCTTATAGATGTGAACCCGAAAGGGCTCCGATGGAAAGCCCAACGCATCGACAAAAAAGCCAACTGATTTTAGAATACCGGCCTGCCCTTCGTTCTTGATCCAGAGCGCGTACTGGGTGCCGGGGTAGCCCTGCATCATCCCATCCGATTTCTTGGTCGCCTTTGAGCCGATGGTGAGCACCCGGGGAGCCGCGGTGGAGCTTGATGCGACATCCCGCGTGACGGGCGTATTTTTTTTGATCAGCTCTACCGTCACCCATCCCGAACCAGGCCCGCGCTCGACGGGTACGCGCACCGCTTGGTAGCCCGCAGCCATCAATTCGAGCGTATCATTCTGGCGCTCCTTCATCATCGGCAAGCGGAAGTAGCCTCGGGCGTCGGCTTTGGTACCGGCACGCTCGCCCGCGAGCGTAATGACGGCGCCAGGCAGGTGCTTATCGCTGCCTTTTTCAATAACTTCCCCGGAAATGTACACGGGCACTTGCGCCACGGCCGCCCCAGCCGGGGCCAGAACAGCGACAGCAAAAGCAGACAAAGCGTAGATTTTCAAGCACATAAGACGAATCTTTGCAGGAAGGGCTGGCGAAAGTTAAGAAGAGATTAGGTGTTTTGCGTCACGGCAGAATTCAACCCCTCTTCGCTTTAGACCACAACCGTGCCTGAGTACCCGATTTTGCGTGCTCCCAGAACCCGCCTACCTTTGCTGCTGTTTGTAGCCAGTCTAAATAACGCTGGTTTTCGCGTTTCGTCTTCTCTACTATGGCTCATCACGCGGCTCCTGCCTCCTTACCCGCTGCCGGGCAGCGGAGCCTGCGCGATTTGCGCCCCGGCGATCAAGCGACCATCTGCTGCCTCCAGGACCCCGAGATGGCGCTTAAGCTGCTGGAAATGGGTTGCGTTCCGGGCCAGCGCGTGCGGCTGCGGTCGCGCGCGCCGCTTGGTGGCCCCGTGACGGTGGTGGTGGGCGAAGACGAATATACCCTCTCGCTGCGGCTGGAGGAAGCGGGTACTATTCTGCTTAAGGCCTGAGCTCGATAGGCGCTTTTGATTGAGGGCAGGAGTGATTGAACCGGCGCGACCGCCGCACGATAAGTCAACTGGCAATCATTCCGGCGAAAATCGCTCAATCGCACCTTCCTCTTGATGGCCGCCCCTGCTGATTCCGCTTTTCCTTCCGCGGCGGCGCAGGCTGAGGCCCCGGTACGGCGTTTCTCGCGGGTGGCGCTGCTGGGGAATCCCAATTCCGGCAAGTCCTCGCTGTTTAATGCCCTGACGGGCCTCAACCAGCGCGTCGGGAATTTCCCGGGCGTGACGGTGGACAAGAAGACGGGGCGCTGCCGCCTGACCCCGCAGCACGAGGCCGAGATCATCGACCTGCCGGGCACGTACTCGCTTCATCCAAAGTCGCTCGACGAGCGGGTGATCATCGACCTGCTCTACGACCGGCGCGGCGACTACTACCCCGACTTCATCATCGTCACGGCCGACGCGGCGAATCTGCGGCGCAACCTGCTGCTTTTCACGCAGCTCGCCGACCTACAGATTCCGGCGGTGCTGGTGCTCACGATGACCGACGTGGCCGAGGCGCGCGGCATTCGCGTCGCCGTCGAGGAGCTGAGCGGCGCGCTCGGCGTGCCCGTGGTGCCCATCAACGTGCGGCGCGGCATTGGCCTTACGGCCCTCAAGATCGTGGTTTCGCAGAACCCGGCGCCGTCGACGCAGGCGCCGTTTTACCCCATCCCCGACGATCTGCTCGTGCTGGTGCGGCAGATCCGCTACTACTTCGATCTTAAGAACGACTACCTCGCGCTGCTCTACGCCCACCAGTGGCGGCACCTGATGCACCTTTCCGAAGATGACCGCGCGTACCTGCGCGAGCTGACGGAGCAGTACCATTTCAAACCCACCGAGCAGCAAGCGGCCGAGACGATTGCCCGTTACGCCCGCCTCAACGACATCCTGCTCGACACCGTCCGGGTGGAGCGGGCCGAGCGCGGCGAGTCGGCCTCGAATCGTCTCGACCAGGTGCTCACGCACCGCATCTGGGGGTACGCCATTTTCGTGGGGGTGCTGATCCTGCTGTTTCAGGCGGTGTTTTCGGTGGCGCAGGTACCGATGGACCTCATCGATACGGGTATCGCCCGGCTCAACACCGCGATTCAGGCGCGCGCGCCGGCCGGTCCCCTCACCAGCCTGCTGACCGACGGCGTGCTGGCAGGGCTCGGCGGGGTGCTGATCTTCATTCCGCAGATCGCGCTGCTGTTCTTCTTCATCGCCGTGCTCGAAGAGAGCGGTTACATGGCGCGCGTCACGTTCCTGATGGATCGCGTGATGCGGCCGTTCGGGATGAGCGGCAAATCCGTGGTGCCCCTGATTTCAGGGGCCGCCTGCGCCGTGCCGGCCGTGATGGCCGCCCGCACGATCGAGAGCTGGAAAGACCGGATGATCACCATTTTCGTGACGCCGCTGATTTCCTGCTCGGCCCGGTTGCCAGTGTTCACGATTCTGGTGGCGCTGGTGGTGCCCGACCGCGCCGTGTTCGGCCTGCTCAATCTGCGGGGCCTGGCTTTGATGGGCCTCTACGCGCTCGGGTTCGTGGGCGCGCTGGGCTCGGGCCTGCTGCTGCGGCTGGTGCTCAAGGCGCGCGGGGGCAAGTCGTACTTCATTATGGAGTTCCCGACCTACCAGTGGCCGCGCTGGAAGAACGTGGCGATCACGATCTGGCAGAAGGTGCGCGCGTTCGTCTTCGAGGCGGGGAAAGTAATCGTGGCGATTTCGGTGATTCTCTGGGTGCTCGCCACCTACGGCCCCGGCGACCGGCAGGCCCGCGCCGAAGCGCGGATTCGGACGCAAAGCACGGCCGAATCGCGACCACAAGGCCGCCCCACCGCCAATCAGCTTGACGCGGCCGTGGCCGCCGCGCGCCTCGAAAACTCCTACGCGGGCCTCTTCGGCCATGCCATTGAGCCGGCGATCCGCCCGCTCGGGTTCGACTGGAAGATCGGCATCGCCCTACTTACCTCCTTCGCGGCCCGGGAGGTATTCGTGGGCACGATGAGCACGATCTACTCCGTCGGGCAGAACGCGGCCGACGACCCGCTCACCATCCAGCGCAAGCTCGCCGAAGCGAAGGACGACACCGGTCAACCGTTCTTCAACCCCGCTCGCGCCTTTTCGCTGCTCGTATTTTACGTCTTCGCGATGCAGTGCATGAGTACGATCGCGGTGGTGCGGCGCGAAACCAACTCCTGGCGCTGGCCCCTCGCGCAGTTACTCTGGATGAGCGGACTGGCGTACCTCTCGTCGTTCGTGGTGTATCAGGTGCTGCGGTAGGACGGTGCGCTGCCGACGTGGCCGGCATTAATGTAGCCGGCACTGTCTCAGTGCCGGAGTGTGACGAAGCCGCAGCGGCGAATTACCTCCGGCACTGAGACAGTGCTGGCTACGTCAGAGCCGCCTACATCCCCACCACGAACACCGCCGGCCGCTTGTGCAGCGGGGGCGGGGCGGTTTTCCGCCAGTCCGCGACCGTTTTCGTCACCAGAAACTCCGTTTCGGCCGTCAAGTCGCACGCCACGCACAGGCGGGTGGCGGGCTGGAGGGTGGCGAGCAGATCAGTCAGCAAAGCATCGTTGCGGTACGGCGTTTCGATGAACAGCTGCGTCTGGCTGGCGCGTTGCGCCTGCTGCTCGAGCTTTTTGATGGACGCCTGCCGCGCGGCCCGATCAACGGGCAGATACCCGAGGAAAGCGAACTGCTGCCCGTTCATCCCCGAGCCCATCAAGGCCAGCAGCAGCGACGACGGCCCCGTCAGCGGCACCACCCGCACGCCCTGCCGATGCGCTTCGGCGGCGAGGGCGGCCCCCGGATCGGCGATGCCCGGGCAGCCCGCCTCGCTGAGCACGCCGGCGTCCTGCCCGGCCGCCACCCGCTGGATGGCGCGGCGCACGGCATCGGCCGGCGCGTCCTTGTCGATCAGCTCAATCGTCAGCTCGTCGATCACTACTGCCGGCGTCACGGCTTTGATGAAGCGCCGCGCGGTGCGCACGTTTTCGACGAAAAACAGCCGCAGCGCCGCGATGCGGGCCGGCACGGCGGCGGGCAGCACGGCGGCGGCGGAAGAGAAGTCTTCGCCCGTCAGGACGGTGGGGATGAGGTAGAGGGTGCTGGTCATCGTCATGAGAGGATTTGGGAAGCGATGCCGCCCATGTACCGCGAAGCTCCAGCTTCGCCCGGCGGCCGATGGCGAAGCTGGAGCTTCGCGGTACTACTCACCCAACCCCGTCACGAAGCTCCTGACCAGCCCCGCCACCGCCTCCGGCGCCTCGGCGTGCACCCAGTGGCCGGCGTCGGGCACCGTCACCACTTCCGAGTTGGGGAAGAGGGCCGGAATGCCCGTCAGCTTGTCGTCCGGCGACACGTAGCGCGACTTCCCGCCGCGAATGAACAGCGCCTGCCCCAGAAACTGACTGCCCGGTAACGGCCCGCTGATTTCGGCGCCCAGATCGGGCAGGTGCCGGTCGAGCGCCGCCACGTTGAGGCGCCACGCGAAGCGGTTGTGCTCGTCGCGGTACAGGTTCTTGAGCAGAAACAGGCGCGTATCGGCCTCGGGCGCCACTTCCTGCAACAGCTGGTCGGCGGCGTCGCGGCTCGTCACCGTGCCGATGTCGATCTTTTGCAGCCCGTCGAGCAGCTCGCGGTGGTGCGGGGCGTAGGCGCGCGGGGCGATGTCGACGACAATCACTTTGGCGAGCCGCTCGGGGTGGTGCAGCGCGAAATTCATCGCCACTTTCCCGCCCATCGAATGGCCGAGGACGATGGTGTCGGCGCCGAGCTGGTGCTCGGCGAAGAACGCCGCCAGATCGTCGGTCAGCAGCCCGTACGTGATGGCCGGGTCGTGAAACGAGCGCCCGTGGTTGCGCTGATCCACGAGGTACACCGTGCGGCCGGTGCCGCCTTCGGCTACGGGCAAAGCCCAGCGCCGGGCCAGCGTATTCCAGTTATCCGAAGAGCCGAACAGGCCGTGGAGCACCACGAGCGCCGGCGCGGTGCCGGGCGCGGGGCCAAGAGTGCGGTAGTGAAGGGAAGGCATAGACGTAGGGGCGGGCCTTGTGCCCGCCCGCCACGCGCAAAGGTCGGGCGCGATTGCCCTCCCTTGCCCGGGATTTAAATCCCGGGCAAGGGAGGGCACGGGACGGCAAGGGCGCCATGCAAACTCGATAAGAGACA
>JBKJUQ010000378.1:0-1749 GCA_046590685.1 Hymenobacteraceae bacterium | reverse complement strand
AATACTCACAGGACTTACGCACTAGCGGAGAGGGTAGTCCCTCCGGGACTCCAAAAACCGCTTGAAATGGCCGTTTTCTACCGGGGGATAGTCCCTCCGGGACTCCTTTGCGGGCGTTTTGAGCGCATTTCAGGCCGAGTGCGTAAGTCCTGACTCAATTCGCTGATAATTGAGCCAGTAGACCTTGGCGGCGACGGCGTACTCAATCCCTGCGTCGGGCGGGTTACCGCCGACGAACGGCATGAGGTAAAGGGTCTGGTAGGTGGCGCTCGCCTGCCGGTCGGCAGAATCGTAGCGGGCGCTGCTGAAACCCGACCAGGTTTCGTACCGCGCGCCAACGCTCGACCCGCGGCCAGCGCCTCCTCCGGCGAATAGGCCCACCCGCGTGCCCGCCAACCGCCACGGGATGATCCCGAACCCGGCTTCGAAGGCGCGGAAGACATCGTGGCCCTTATCAGCCCGGTAGCGCTGGCCCTGCGCCGTGAATACTACCAGGACTTACGCAGCTTGTCGTACCTTGAGGAAAAAGCCTGCCTATGTTCAGCCAAGCGAAGTACATCGACTACCTGCTCAGTACGCCCTCGAATTACACGTGTACCCATCTGGCCGACCACCTGCCCGACGTGAGCCACGACCAGGTGAATCGCCTGTTGCGGGACAGCCACTTTTCGGCCGCTCAATTACGGGAGGTGGTCTACCCGCTCCTGGCCGATTCGCCGGAGGCCTTTCTGCTCGTCGACGACAGCGTGCAGGACAAGCGCTACAGCCGCTTCATTGAACTGGCCAAGCGCCAGTATTCGGGTAATGTCCACGGGATGGTCACCGGCATTGGCTTGGTTAATCTGGTCCACAGCAGCGGGCAGGCGGGCGATTTTCTCCCCCTGGACTTCCGCATCTATGCGCCCGATACCGATCAGTTGACGAAAAACGAGCATTTCCGGACGATGTTCGCCCACGTTGTCGCCGAAGGCAAGCTCCAGGCGCGCACCGTCTTATTCGACTGCTGGTACGCGGCCAGCGAGAATCTCAAACTCATTCACCGCGCCGGTTGGACGTTTTTCACGACCCTGAAAAGCAATCGGCAAGTGAGTGTGCGCAAAGAAGACGGCTACGGATCGCTGCAGGACCTGGCGCCGCCAGCCGGCGGCTGGAGTAAGGGGCTGGAAGTGCGCTTGCAGCAGGTGCCCTTTGCGGTGAAGCTCTTCAAGCTGGTTACCACGGACGGTAACATTGAATGGGTCGTCACCAACCACCTGGATGCGCGCCTGACGCGGGAAATGGTCATCGACGCGGTGCAAGTACGCTGGCAGGTGGAGGAGTTTCACCGCTCCTTCAAGCAGTTGACGGGCGCCGAGAAGTGCCAGTGCCGAAAAGCCCGCGCCCAGCGCAATCATTTGACCTGCTGCTATCTGGCGTGGGTGTCCTTGCGCCAGTATGCCCGCTCGGTGGGCCAAACGATCTATCAGGCCCATCAGCAGCCGTGGGCGGCCTTCTTGCGTCAGCAGCTCCTTAATCCGACTTTCCCCGTGCTCCTACCTGCTAAGTACTCAGTGTCAATTACCCTTCAGAAAGGTACCTTTGGGGTATGGGCCGCAGCAACCGACCGATTTTATCCCCCAGCGACGCTGCTTTGTTAGAGCAGACGTTCAAAAAGAGTTTGAATCACACACTTCGCCAACGCTGTCAGGTCATTTTGCTCAAGGCCGCCGGCCGCACGTCTGCCGATGTGGGCGCGGCGCTGGATTTGTG
>JBKJUQ010000530.1:0-1688 GCA_046590685.1 Hymenobacteraceae bacterium | reverse complement strand
CTGGAGGGCGAGGCCGCCAGCGCGGACGTTGGGTTCGCGCCGCATCGCTTCGTCGAGCAGCGGCAGGCCGTCGGGGTCGTCCTGCGTCACCAGAATCCGGCCGACGGCAAACTTGGCCCTCAGCTCCTGGGTGGGCTCGGTGAGGAGGGCGCGGAACAGCGGCAGCGACTCGGCGGCGCTCACGTGGTCTTCGGTAAGGTCGGCGAGCTCCCAGCGCTCGTCCGGGGTGAGGGCGCGCTGGCGGGCGTGGCGGTCGGCGAGGTCGGCGAGGCGCACGCGCTGCTGGGCCAGCTCGCCGTAGCGCTCCGCCCAGGCTTCGCCGTTTTCGGCGAGCCACTCGGCGTCGAACGCGGCGGCGAGGGCGGGCAGACAGTCACCGAAAAACACCTCCGCGGCACTCACGGCGGGCGGCGGCGGCACCCGGGCGGCCTCGCCGAGCGCGGCGAGGCGGTCGCGCAGACTCGGGTGGGTGTCGAACGAGTCGGTTTCGGTGGCGAGGGCGCGGGCGAGAGTGGCTTCCTCGTCGGCCTCGGGCAGACGGGCGGCTTTGGCCACCGGCAGCAGCCGCGAGTAGGTATCGGCGGGCGCGGTGGCGGTTTGTTTCATCGCCGCCAGCAAAGGCGTCCAGTGGAGGGCATTCTGCGCGGCGCCGCGCAGGGGCAGCGCGCACAGCGCGTCGGCGAGGGCGCGGGCGCTGGTGCTGCGCGCGGCGGCGGCATCGGCCTCAAACTCTTCGGGCCGGCGCAGGCCGTACGACCACGCGTCGAACGTGGGCGAGTACCACCGGAAAAACTGCGCTACCCACGAATTCTGCCCATCGAGCTGCTCCATCAACTGCCCCCAGGTGCGACTCACGCGGTAAATCCAGGCGCCGAACTTGCCGTGGCCGCCGCGCAAATGGCCCAGCTCGTGGCCGATCACCGCCTCGGCCTGCTCGGCCGTCAGCCCTTGCAGCAGTGGCAGCCCCACGAGCAGGAAGTTGCGCGGCCAGCCCAGCACCCCCAGCCGCGGCTGCTGCACCACGGCCGCGTTGAGCTCGCGGGTGAGCAGGATGTGGTGGAAGCGCGGCGCCCCAAGCGCCTGCGTCAGGCGGTCGACGGCGGCGTAGAGCGGGGCGGCCTCGGCACGGGTCAGCTCGCGGCCGTCGGGCCGCTCGAACGGCACCCACAGCGACCGCAGGATCTTCCACGCGAATACGAGCAGCAGAAATCCCCCCTTCAGGACCAGCGCCAGCGCGCGGGAGCTGAAAAACATCAGCGCGCCCAGCGCCGCCACCAGCCCCAGCGAGCCGAGCAGCAGCAACAGGATCACCCCGTAGCCGAGCCACCCGAACGCCCGCACGCGCCAGCGGTACGCGGCGGGATTAGCGTCGGCCAGCGGTCGCAGGCGCTCGACTAAGGCAACAAAAGCTTCGCGGGTCATGGGGGAAGAAGTGAGAAAGGAAAGGCCGAAAATAGGGCCGTCGCGCCTTAGCTGGCCCGCGCCGGGCCAGGACTCGCTCCCAGACTATTCAGCCGGCGGCGGGCCGCGCGGCCCGAAGCACTACAAACGAAAACCCGCCGCCCTCCCAATACCACCCCGAGGTACCGATTGCCATCAACGCGCAGCCCCGGAGCGGGCAGCCCCGAAATGAGAAGCCCCGGAGGGGCTACCGCCCGGTAGCACGCGCGTTTTTAGCTGAAACGCGC
>JBKJUQ010000364.1:0-3777 GCA_046590685.1 Hymenobacteraceae bacterium | reverse complement strand
GATGACTTCGGGCGTCACCTCCACGATCTGCGCCGCGATATCGTCGCCGTTGCGCTTCACGATGATGTCAGCCGCGGGTGGGTTGGGGGGCGTGACGGGTGTCGGCGCCGTGGTTTGCGCGCTGGCCGGAGCGAGCGACGTCCCCAGCAGGGCAAAGAGAAATAGGAGAAGAAAAGACTTTTTCATGATTCGGTGAAAGATGAAGACGTGAGATCAAATCGTGGGCTATCCGCCTGATTGTCAGAAAGCTGACCTCAGGGATTGCCGAAGAAGGGTATGCGGATACTATTGAGCGCAGACGAGACGGCTACCACAAGTAGCGCGAGCAGGGCAACACCGCCAACTGCGGCGACTACCCCAACCGTCGTATCCGTTCGGTCGGCGCGTTCTCGCGCAATCTGCCGCTGAAAGCCGAGCGTATAGGCGGCAGTAGCGTGCTGCTGGAGCGGTTGATCGAGCCGCAGGATCGCGGGCGGCACCCCGGGCGGCAAAGCCTTAACCGGCCGAGATGCCGTTCGAAAATAGTGGTGGCCTGCTCGTCGCCCGACTTCGAAAAGCCGCGTCGCGAGCGTATCGCCCTGCAAGGAAGCAGGCAGCCGCGTGAGGGGTAAAGCATCCGGAACGGCGGTAATCGCCGGGTACCCGATCAGCCCGCGCGTAGCAGGGCTGGTTTCGCGGATTATCGTTGAATCAGGGTCAAAGCTCCCCCATCGGGAAGTGAAGCCTGATGGGCGCGTGGCGCATCCCGCCAGCAAGCCTGTTGCCAGCAAGGTGGCGGTGACTCTGACGGGGAGCCCCCTTCGCCGACGCGCGCGCCCGACCCTCGGCCGGCGCCCGCTCGTGAAATTGAAAACCATTGGACTAACGCGAAGAGTGGAGGCATAAAGCCGGAGGAGAAGACCGCGCGCAACGCGAGCGGAATGAAATCATCGGTGCCATTTTTAGTATGCAAGCCGACTATCTGCAACAACATTACGCGATTTCGAACCCGATCTCCAAATTTTTTTACAAAATCTTTCGCACATTGGTATCAAGCAGCCTAAAATGAACCCGCGGCGGCGGCCCCGTACTTTTGCGGCTCCTGCTTATGCTGCTTCACGCCGAACACCTCGTCAAAAAATACAAGGCCCGCACGGTCGTCAACGATATGTCGGTGCGGGTGGAACAGGGCGAGATCGTCGGCCTGCTCGGGCCTAATGGCGCCGGCAAGACCACTTGTTTCTACATGATGGTCGGGCTGGTGAAGCCCAACTCGGGGGCCATCTGGCTTGATGACCAGGAAATTACCGCTCTGCCGATGTTTGAGCGCGCCCGCCTCGGGCTCGGCTACCTGGCGCAGGAAGCGTCCGTGTTTCGCGAGCTGACGGTGGAAGAAAACATCCTGGCGGTGCTGCAGATGACCAAAAAGTCGAAGGCGGAGCAGGCGCGGCGGGTCGAAGAGCTGCTCGACGAGTTTTCGCTTACCCACGTGCGGCGCAACAAGGGCATGGTGCTCAGCGGCGGCGAGCGGCGGCGGACCGAGATCGCCCGCGCCCTCGCCACTGACCCCAAATTCGTACTGCTCGATGAGCCGTTCGCCGGCGTCGACCCGATCGCAACCGAAGAGATCCAGGGCATCGTCGCGCGCTTGAAAACCAAGAACATCGGCATCCTCATCACCGACCACGACGTGCAGGCCACGCTCAACATCGTCGACCGGGCGTACCTGCTGTTCGAAGGCAAGCTGTTACGCGCTGGCACTGCCGAAGAGCTCGCGGCTGACCCGATCGTGCGGGAGAAGTATCTCGGACGGTTCTTTGAGTTCAAGCGCCGCGTCTACTAATGCCACTATCTGTCGCGTTAGTCCCCGCGCCTGCTTGGCCACGTCGCCTGGTGGGGCACGCCATCACGGCGGCGATGCGCGCCCGGCTACCGCGCATGGCGCAGTTTCGGCAGGAGCCACTGGCCGCGCAGGCTACCCAGCTGCGGTATTTGGTCGGCCGGGCGCAGCCGACGGAAGTGGGCCGGCAACACGGTTTTCGCCCCGATCTTACGGCCACCGAGTTTGCCCGCCAAGTGCCGGTGCAGACGTACGAAGCGATGTACCCGCTTATCGAGCGGGTGCTGCGGGGTGAGCCTGACGTGTTGTGGCCCGGTCGGCCGCGCTGGTTTGCCAAAAGCAGCGGTACCACGAATGCGCGCTCCAAGTACATCCCGGTTACGCCGGAGGCGTTGCACGACTGCCATTACCGTGGCGGAAAAGACCTGCTGGCCCTGTTTAGCGGGCTCTACCCGCAGCAGCGCATCTTTCAGGGCCAAGGGCTCAGCCTTGGGGGCGCCCACGAGCTGAATCCGTGGCGTCCCGCGGCCGAAAACTCCCGGTGCGGCGACGTGTCGGCCGTCATCGTGCAGAACCTGCCGGGTTGGGCCCAATTCATCCGCTCACCGCCGGTTGAGCTGGCGCTACTGGCCGACTGGGACGAAAAGATCGAGAAGCTCGCTCGCCATACCATCCGGGAAAATATTACCTCGCTCGCGGGCGTACCTACCTGGACTATTGTTCTGATCCGGCGGATCCTGGCTCTGACGGGTGCTCGGTACATCCGCGAGGTCTGGCCCAATCTGGAATTATTCGCGCACGGGGCCGTGGCTTTCGGGCCCTACCGCGAGCTGTTTCGGGCGCTCATTCCGCCGGATCAGCGCGATGGCGGGCGGGCGCCGATGCGCTACCTCGAAATCTACAATGCCTCCGAGGGCTTCTTCGGGCTGCAAGACCAAGCCGATTCGGAAGACTTGCTCCTGTTACTCGACTACGGTATCTACTACGAGTTTCTGCCACTCGATCAGGTGAGCCAGCCCGATCCGCAGGCCGTGCCGCTGGAAGGGGTCGAAGTCGGGAAATCCTACGCGCTCGTTATCAGCACCTCGGCGGGCCTGTGGCGCTACCTCGTCGGCGATACGGTTCGGTTCACGAGTATCCGGCCGTACCGCTTCCGCATCAGCGGTCGCACCAAGCACTTCATGAATGCCTTTGGGGAGGAAGTGGTCGTGGAAAACGCCGAAGCGGCGATAGCAGTGGCCTGCCAAGCCAGCGGGGCTACTCTCACCGATTTTACTGCGGGCCCCGTGTTCTTTGGCGCGGAAGCGCGCGGTGGACACGAGTGGATCGTTGAATTTGCCCAACCCCCCACCGAGCTGGCCCGTTTTACCCGGGCGCTCGACGAAGCGCTGCGGCAGCTCAACTCCGACTACGATGCCAAGCGGCAGTACGACCTTGCCCTGGTCGCGCCCCGGGTCCACGTCGCGCCGCCGGGCACTTTTGCCGCGTGGCTGCGCGCGAAGGGCAAGCTCGGCGGCCAGCACAAAGTCCCGCGGCTCGCCAACGACCGCACCTTGCTGGAGGAGCTTTTAGAGAAGATGTGATGATGTGGAGATGTGACCATGTGACCATGTGTTGATGTGATAATGTGCGCACATTATCACATCAACACATCCTCACATTTCCAAATCAACAAATCAACACATCAACACATCAACACATCAACACATCAACACATCAACACATCAACACATCCCTTACCCTGTATGGCCAAAGCCCGCTCAACGTACTTCTGCCAAAGCTGCGGCGCGCAGTCGGCTAAGTGGCTCGGCCGCTGCCCCACGTGCGGCGAATGGAACACGTACGTGGAAGAGATAGTGAAGCCCGCTACCGGCGGTGGGGCGGTGGCTGGTTGGCGGCCTACCACCGGAGGGAGTACCGGGCGGGCGCCGCAAGCCCGACCCGTGCCCATCAGCGAG
>JBKJUQ010000325.1:0-3526 GCA_046590685.1 Hymenobacteraceae bacterium | reverse complement strand
TCGCATCGCGATTGGGCAGATCGACGCCCGCGAAATTGCCACTTCGCTCTTCGACCCCACGCAGCCGCTACCGAAGACCCCGCTTCTGATTCAGCCCAACGCGTTCGATCAGAAGGTGCAGCAGCTGACCGGCAAGCCCACCGACGATCTGGTTGTCTCCGAGCACACACCCCTGCGCTACTCGCTCGCCACGTGTTGCAACCCGATCCCCGGCGACGACGTGTTCGGCTTCGAGTCGCCCGCCGATGGCATCATCATCCATCGCACTACCTGCCCGAAGGCCACGGAGCTGCTTGCCTCGCACGGCAATCGCATCGTCAAAACCAAGTGGACTGATCAGCAGGAGTTGGCCTTCCTGGCTGGCCTGCGCATTCAGGGCGCCGACCGGGTCGGGCTCGTGTCCGACGTCACGCGCATTATCTCTACGTCACTCAAAGTGAATATGCGCTCGATTACGGTTGACTCGAACGACGGTCTGTTCGAGGGGAAAATTGTGGTTTACGTCAACGATACCGCTCACCTCGACCGTCTCATCCAGCGACTTCAGCGCGTCGATGGCGTACTGTTGGTGGAACGGTTTGAATCCTGACGCCTCCCGCTTGGTTATGTTTGCCGCACGATGGGCGGCCACCTTCATTTCGTGCCCCACTTCTGAATGAGTAGCGTCCTCGACGAGCAACGTTTCGCGGAAGTCCGCAAGATCTTTAGCGCGTACCTCGAGCGCAAAAACCTGCGCAAGACGCCGGAGCGCTTCGCGATTCTGGAGGAGATCTATTCTCTTACCGGTCATTTCGACGTAGACTCTCTGTATCTGGGCATGAAACAGAAAGATTTCCAGATCAGTCGCGCTACCGTGTACAATACACTCGATCTGCTCGTTGAGACCGACCTCGTCGGGCGGCGCCAGTTCGGGCGCAACCTCGCCCACTACGAGAAGACGTACGGTTATCGCCAGCACGATCACGTCATCTGCACCGAGTGCCATAAGGTAGTTGAGTTCTGCGACCCGCGGATTCACGGCATCCAGACCATGGTAGGCGAGTTACTCAACTTCTCTATCCAGCACCACTCGCTTAACCTCTATGGCATCTGCGGCGACTGTCAGGCCCGCCACGATGCGGTACTTGGCGTGGTTGCTCCGACTAGTAGCTCTACCAGTCCGGCCGTAGCGCTGCCGGGTCATCTGCTTTCCTCTATTCACTAGAAGATGCCTTTTGCGTTCAACAGCTACATTAAAACGGGCGTTTTACACCTCATTCTCTCCGGCGATTTGCTCGGCGACACGGAGTCAGACCCGATGCTGCACCACGCGGAAGCCCATATTAGCGCTGGTACCATCTTCGCGCTTGCTGACTTGGAGGGCGTTCGGTTCCTGAATTCCAGTGGCCTAAGCATTCTAATCAGTATGCTGACGCGCTTTCGGAACGCCGGGGGTGAGTTGCTCTTGGTAAATCCTTCCGCTGAGCTGCGCAAATTGTTGGTTATCACTCGCTTGGAATCCATTTTTACGCTCTCGTCCGATATCGCTTCCGCCGAGCAGCAGCTTCGCGTTCTGGCTTCGTAACGCTCAACGCACTACGCCCTTAACGTTTAGCTAAATACCCGAAATTCTCTATGGTAGATGTACTAGTAGGCCTCCAATGGGGCGACGAAGGCAAAGGCAAGATCGTAGACGTGCTGGCGCCGCGTTATCAGATTGTCGCTCGTTTCCAAGGGGGGCCTAATGCCGGACATACGTTGGAGTTCAACGGTCATAAACACGTACTGCACCAGATTCCGTCCGGCATCTTCCGCGAAAACGTCCTTAACGTTATTGGCAACGGCGTCGTCCTTGATCCCGTCGTCCTGCGGCAAGAGATCGAGAAGCTCGCTGCCATTGGGGTAGATGCGACGCGTAACCTTGTTATCTCCAAGCGTGCGCAGCTCATCCTGCCCTCGCACAAGCTATTAGACAAAGCATCGGAGGAGCGATTGGGTAGTGAGAAAATTGGGTCTACCCTCAAAGGCATTGGGCCAACGTATCAGGACAAGACGGGCCGCGTCGGTCTTCGCATTGGCGACATTCTGTTGCCCGACTTCGATGTGCGCTACCGCGAGATTGTCCTTCGGCACCGCAGCCAGATTACCTACTTTGGGCAAGAAGTGGATGAGGCTCAGTTTTCTGAACTCGAAAGCGCCTTTTTCACCGCAACCGACTTCCTGCGAACCCTTCGACTGGCGGATACTGAAATCCTGCTCAACGAGGCGATTACAGCAGGCCAGCGCATTCTCGCGGAGGGCGCGCAGGGTTCGCTACTCGATATCGACTTTGGAACCTATCCGTTCGTTACTTCCAGTACTACGCTCGCTGCTGGCGCCTGCATTGGGTTAGGCATTCCGCCGCGGCGTATTGCCGACGTCATCGGCGTTTTCAAAGCGTACTGCACGCGCGTTGGCAGTGGTCCGTTTCCGACAGAGTTGCACGATGAAACCGGTGAGCGTCTGCGCCAAATCGGCCGCGAGTTCGGTTCTACTACAGGCCGGCCCCGACGTTGTGGTTGGCTGGATCTCCCGCTTCTTAAGTATGCCGCGATGCTTAATGGCGTCAGCGAGCTATGTATGATGAAGGCCGATGTCCTTGATGATTTTGTTCAGATTCCTGTCTGCACGGCTCATCCTGCCAATGCTGGCGACGGGCTCACCTTCGAGCATCAGCCTGGTTGGCAGCAAGTGACGCGCGAAGTCCCCACCTTTTCTGAGCTGCCAGAACAATTGCGCGCTTACACGCAGTTTATCGAAACAGCTACAACACTGCCCATCAGTATCCTAAGTGTCGGCCCTGACCGTCGCAGCACACTTTTGACCAAATAAATCTGGTCGCGCTTGCGAGCTCCCAAAGGCTGTCTTACCTTTGCGGCCCGTTCAGGAATCGCCTGACGGTTGTACTGGCCAAGAGTACTCAAAGGAAGGATCGAAAAGACTTAAAGTCTTCTTGTAAGCGTCCTGGTAGTTGTTGTACCTTTGCAGTCCCTTAGCAAGTAACCTCTCTATCGAGGAGTGTTAATGCATAAGGGGAAGTTTTTGAAGAGAAAAAATTTCTCAAGAAACTTGCAGATTGCGAAAATCGCCGTACCTTTGCACTCCCAAACGACGAAGGGCTCGGCAATCGCCGATTTTCTTCTCTCAGCAAGGCTCAATCGGAGTCTTGTTCGCTCGCACAAACAGCCACTAGGCATTTGCGCGAAACGTTCTTTGAACAGCTAGAATAAGAACTTGTAGACCTAAATGACTTGGTCAGTAGTTGTCAGCATTAACTTGCTGCAACGCTAATGCTGAGCAAGTTTGGTAAGACATCACTTGAGAATACGAGCGGACAAACCTGCTCTGGTAAGCATAGACAACGATTCGCTTTACCGCGAATCACCAATTACTTACAATGGAGAGTTTGATCCTGGCTCAGGATGAACGCTAGCGGCAGGCCTAATACATGCAAGTCGAAGGGGCCGCAAGGTCACTGGCGCACGGGTGCGTAACACGTTTGAAATCT
>JBKJUQ010000225.1:0-9440 GCA_046590685.1 Hymenobacteraceae bacterium | reverse complement strand
CGGATTTTCCTGAGCTGGCGACGCCGCGGCTCACGCTGCGGGCTCTCTGCGCGGCCGATATGCTCCAGATCCTGTCCATCTCTTACTTCCACGGGAAGCCGGCCGGTTCCCTAGAGGAGGCCCACCAGATGCAGCGGCTGATTGAGGCGGAATACGAAGCGGGAGAATCGGTGCATTGGGGCTTGGCGTTGGCCGAAGAACGGGCTATCATTGTCGGGTCCGCGGGTTTCTATCGTGGGTTTGCGAATCAGGTCGGCGAAATCGGGTACGTGTTGCTGCCGGCTTACCAAGGACTCGGGTACGCGACCGAGGCGGTTGGCGCGATCGCGAGGTTTGGATTCGCCGCCCTCGGGCTTCGGCAAATAACCGCTGTTACCGATCTGGCCAACGCCGCCTCCGCGGCGGTATTACGCCGCGCGGGCTTCCGCGAGATGCCCGTGGGCGAGGATCCCGCCACGCGGCAATTTCGGCTCGATCGGCCGTAGCCGCGCCGCTGACCGACTGATACGCTGCCGAAGCGGTTTTCTGCGGACCTTTGCCGGCGTATGACGCTACTCCCGCCCCTCGTGCCCGCTGTTTCTGCTTTTTCGTTTCGTCGCGACGCGCTACCGCACCTGCTCGCCATTGGCGGTTTGCTCCTGCTGGTAGTCATCTACTTCTCGCCGATCTTCTTCGATCATAAGACTCTGGTGCAGAGCGATGTTTTGCAATTCCAGGGCGGGGCGCGCGAGATTCTCGACTGGGAAAAGCAAACCGGCCACGCCCCGCTCTGGACGAACACGATGTTCGGGGGAATGCCCTCGTACCTGATTCTGACGCGCTATCCGGGCGATCTCTCGCAGTACCTCAGCTCGTTGTTCACGCTGGGGCTGCCCACGGCGGCGGCCAACCTCTTTTGTGCGCTCCTGTGCGGCTACATCCTCTTTGTGAGCCTCGGACTGCGGTGGTGGCTGGCGCTGGGTGGGGCGGTGGCGCTCGGTTTTTCCACCTACAATCTCATCATCCTCGAAGCCGGCCACAACACCAAGTCGTTTGCGCTCGCGTACGCGCCGCTCGTGATTGGGGGCGTGCTGGTGGCTTTTCGGCGCAACCGCTGGGGTGGGGCCGCCCTGCTGGCACTGGGCTTGACGATGAACGTGCGCTCGAACCACTTGCAGATCTCATTTTACCTCGCGCTGCTCCTGGGGATTTTTGTCGTGATTGAGCTGGTCGGCGCCGTACGCGAAAATCGACTGGCGGCGTTTCTGCGTACCAGCGCGCTGCTGGGCGTTGCCGCGCTGTTGGCGGTGGGGGTGAGCTTCGGACGTCTCTACACGACGGCGACCTACTCAAAGAACTCCATTCGCGGTAAAAGCGAGCTGACCACCCCCGCACCGGGCGCGGACGGCAAGACCCCGGCCGCGGACGCAACGGCCGGCACTGGTCTCGATCGCGACTATGCTTTTGGCTGGAGCTACGGCGTGGGCGAAACCATTACGCTGCTGGTACCCGATTTCTACGGCGGCGCCAGCACGCACGCGCTGGGCAAGACGAGCGCTACGGCCCAGCTCGTCGGCCCCGAGCAAGCCGAAAATATGCCCGTTTATTGGGGCGAACAACCGTTCACCAGCGGCCCGGCGTACGTGGGCGCCGTGGTGTGCTTTCTGTTCATTCTCGGGTTGTTCGTGGTGGAGCGGCGGATCGCGTTATGGCTGCTGCTGGCTACCCTTCTAGGGATTTTACTTGCCTGGGGCAAAAATTTCGATTCGCTCAACTACTTCCTCTTCGACTACCTGCCCGGCTACAACAAGTTCCGCGCGGTGGCGATGGCGCTCGTGATTCCGCAGCTCGCGATGCCGGTGTTGGCGCTATTGGCCGCGTGGCGTCTCGTGCAGCCCCTCGCGCCCGCGGGGCTGCCCGGTGCCGGTGAGCCAGCGCTCAACGGTCTGCTGCCGGCTACGGGCCGTATGCAGGCGCTCATTCGCGCTACGTACGTGACGGCTGGCTTGCTCGGCCTCGCGTTTGTGGCGGCGCTGCTGGCCGATACGTCCGGGGCAGCCGATGCCTCGATTCTGAATCAGGGTCAGGACCCCAGCCAGCGGCAGCAGATGCAGCAAATTGTGAGCGCGCTGCGCGATGACCGGGGCGCGCTGGCGCGGGCAGATGTATTGCGCTCACTCTTCTACGTGCTGGCTGCGGCAGCGGCGCTCTGGGCGATGCTCAAGCAAAAGCTTTCCGCGCGGGCCGCGGGCCTGACGGTGAGCGCGCTGCTGCTCGCCGACCTCTGGCTCGTCGATACGCGCTACGTCAATACCACTGATTTTAAGGAGAACGTCGTGCAGGAGCACTTCCAGCCTGGCCCGGCCGACCTCCAGATTCAGCAGGACAAGGATTATTTCCGGGTTCTGAATCTGCAAAATCCCTTCAACGACGCCCGCACGAGCTACTTCCACTTCTCGCTCGGCGGCTATCACGGGGCGAAGCTGCGGCGGTATCAGGACGTGATCGAGCGCCAGCTTTCCGGCCCCAATTTTTCCCGCCTCATCGGGATGCTGAACGCGCGGTACGTCATTCAGAACCCCAGCCAGCCGGTGCAGCGCAACCCCAGCGCGCTCGGCAACGCGTGGCTCGTGAAGGAGGTGAGGACGGTCCAGAACCCGGATCAGGAAATCGCGGCCCTCGCCGATCTGGACCCCGCCACCACCGCCATCGTGGATGCTACCCGATTTCCCGCCGTGCGGGCCGGCGCCGTTGATCCGGGCGCGGGCGCGATCAGCCTGACGAAATACGAGCCCGAAAAGCTGAGCTACGCGGCCAACCTCACCACTCCCGCTACGGCCGTCTTCTCCGAGATTTATTACGCGGATGGGTGGAATGCTTACGTAGACGGCAAGGCGACGCCCCACTTCCGCGCCAACTACCTGCTGCGGGCCATGAACCTGCCGGTCGGCCAACACACGGTCGAATTTCGCTTTGAGCCGAAGGAATACGCGATCGGCAACACGGTGTCGCTTATTTCTTCCGTGCTCTTACTGCTGCTAATCGGCGGGGCTGGCTGGCTCGGGTGGCGTCAGCGCGGTGCCGGGGCGCCGCCGCTGGCACCCGTTGGCTAGACCCAGCGCGGCCAGCCCAAATACCACCGGTAGTAAGGGTGTCAGAAAGCGAGCATCCCAGTCCTCCACCGTCAGCGCCACCACGGCGGCCTGGCCTGCTAAGAGTGCGCCCGCAAACCACCGGGCGCCCACTGGCACCGCCTCATTCCGCAGCCCGCGCACGGCCAGCACCCATGCCGGCCACAGCACCACGGCCGCCAGCGCGATGTGCCCCACCGACCAGAACGGCTTGACATACGCGATAAACGCGAGCACTTTAGCCCCGGCCAGCTGCCCGAAATAGCCCGGTTGGGCCCCCGCGAACGCCGCCACCCGGTGCAACTGGGGCAAATCAGCTGATGGAATGATCAAGGCCCCTGCGGGATGCACGAGCCAGCCGGTGTAGCCGCTGATGATGTGGCCCCGTGCGTAGGTTTCCATCAGGTGATAGGTGCGCGCGGCGGCATTGAGCGCCGGCCACGCGGCCACTGTCGCAATGCTCGTTGCCAGCGCCAGTGCCGTCCGGCCAGCGATATTTGTTCGGCGCCACGCCCACGTCAGGCCCGCTACTATGGCGGCGCCCGGCACCAGAAAGCCATTAGGACGCGCGAGCGTGACGACGGTCAGTGCCAGCCCCACGAGTACCCAGCGCCCCGCGTTTGGTCGGGGTGCGTACGCTGCCCACGCCAGGGTCCAGCCGGCCAGCACGACGGCGCTCGCAAACAAGGATTCGGTGAGGATATAGGCCGAGAATCGTTGCAGATCAGGCCAGATGAGAACTGCGGCGGTCGCCAGGAAAGCGGTGCGCGCGGTGCTTTCGGAAGTGCAATCGGCTCGGAAAGCCAGGAGCCGAACCGTGCGGAAGTAGGCAATAACCGCGAGTGCATTGAAAAATACCTGCCCGAGGATGGGGCCCCACAGGCTGGGGGTCCAGCGCGCGCAGCCGCTCAGGTAAAGCGCGTAGCCCACGTAGCGCGCGTTGTGCGCCGACGCGTCGGCGCCGTGACCAGCGGTGAGCAGCGCGGCGTGTTTGAGGTAACGGGCCGAGTCATATACCTCCACTGGTCCGTGGCGCAGCGCCCACGCCTGCGCGACCACCCACAGCAACACGAGCGGCCCGGCCGGCCGGGCCGCCAATCGGGCGATTGCGCCCGTCAGCAGTGGGGATAGCTTCGACAACGATAAGCGGTTTGCCATGAACGGGCAAAGCTAGGGTTCCAACGAACGCGCCGCCGGGCCGTACTTACCGCCGAATGCGTGTAATGCTACTGTTTGTGCGTCGGTTGCTGCCGGGCCTGCTCGTGGGCGGGCTGTTATGGTGGCTTTGGCCGGCGGCTGCGCCGGCGGACGGTTGGCTGGCGCGCTTGTTCCACCGCGATCCGCCGCAGGTGGACGTGACGCACCAAACCGTGCTGCGCGCCGTGGAAGATTTAGGGCGGCTAGAGCTCGTCCGCTACCAGTTTCGGGATGTAGTGGAGTACACCGAGCGCGGACTGCTGGTGGACGATAAGCTCGCGCTTATCGTGGCGGGAGAGGCGGTAGGTTGTCTGGATCTGCGGAAAATCAAGCCGACTGACGTGGTGCTGCGCGGCGATTCGGTAGTCGAAGTGACGCTGCCGGCGCCGGAGCTGTGCTACTACAAGGTAGATCACGCGCGGTCCAAGGTTTTTCGCAAGGACACCTTCTTCTTTTCCGATGATGCCGCGCTGGTCGATAAAGCGTATCGCTCGGCCGACCAGCAGGTGCGGCGGGCGGCGCTGGCGTCGGGCATTCTCGCCCAAACCCAACGAAATGCTGACCAACTGCTCGTGCCGCTGCTGAGCCGGCTCAGTGGTCGGCGGGTGGTGATGGTGCAGCCGCTGACCGTGCCCCGGACGGAGCGGCAGTAGGCCGCGCGGCCCCGCCCAACGCCGCCAGCGCAAACACGGCGGGTAGCACGGCAATCAGAAATCGTCCGTCCCAATCCTCCACCGTCAACCCGACGATGGCGGCCTGGCCGAGCACTACCGTCGTCAGAAATACGCGCGCCGGGCACCACACCTGCTTCGTTCGCGCACCGCGTACCGCGAGCCAATACAGCGGCCAGATCAGCGCCACGATCAGTCCAATGTGCCCCCAGGAGTGATAAGGACGAGCATAGCTGAAAAACAGCCCCAGCTTGCCCGCTACCAGCCGCAGGAAAAAGACCGGATTGTGTCCCGCGAACCCGACCAACCTACTGACCGGCGACCACTCAGCTGGCGGCAGCCAAAGTGGCGCCGACGGGTGAATGGCGTTCGCCGCATACCCGTAAATCAGCTCGCCGCGCGCGTACGTTTCGATGAGAGTGAACGTGAGCAGAAGCTTATTGAGTAGCCACCAACCGGCCGGCGCCAGCAACGCCCCGGCCACCAGCGCCGCCCGCATCACCCGCGCGGCCCCGTAGCGGGTTGCCAGCGCCGCGCCACCCGCCAGCGCCAGACCGAGCGGTACTACGAACGCATTGGGGCGGAGGGAGGCTGTCAGGATCGCGGCGCCACTCGCCAGCGCCCACAGTTGGGCAGGGCGCCGCGAGGCCCGCACCCATACCAGCGCGGCGAACGTGAGAATCAGACCGCTCGCGCTGAGCGACTCCGTCAGGATAAACCCGTTGAATTCCTGCGCGTCGGGCCACAGCACCAGGGCAGCGGTGCCGAAAATTGCCGTCGCCCGCCGTCGCGTGAGGCGGTGCAACGCATGGTAGAATGCGACCGCCGCTAACCCCGCTAGCACCAGCTGGCCCCACGCGGCGCCCGTAGGGCCTGCCCCCAACCGTAACCAACCGCTCAGCCAAAGTGGGTAGCCGACGTACCGCAGGTTGTGGCCGGGCTCAAAATAGCCGCGCTCGGCAATCGCGTGAGCGTAGGGTAAGTAGCGCGCGCGGCTGTCGGCGACGAGGTACGGCAGGCCGAAGATCCGCGCCCAGCGCAGATTATTGAGGGCCCAGCCGAGCGTAAGTAAGGGCCCGTGCCAGCGCAGGAGCCAGCGCAGCGAGCGGCGCCAGCTACGCCTCATCCGTCGACCCGTCGTCTTCATCAAAATCCACCCGGCGATGACCGCCCCCGGCGGTGCCTAGCGCCTGCTCGGCGGCGTCGCGCGCCAGATCCGACTCGTAGCCTTTGCTGGCGAGGTAGGCGAGTACTTTGGCTTTGCGCTTCATCGGGTGCGATTCGCCGGCGACCCCGCGGACTTTTTTGGCCGCCAGCTCGAGTAGCTTTTCCCAGTACACGTCCGGGTCAATCTCACTCATCCCGGCGCGGATGCAGTACTCGGAGAGCTTTTGCTCGCGCAGCCCTTGCACCAGCAGGCGGCGACCCCAGCGACGGGCGGCATACTTACCGCGTACGTAGGAGCGGGCGTAGCGCTCTTCGTCCACGAATTTCTGCGTCACCATCTCGGCTACGAGCTCCTCCACCTCGTCGGGCTCCAGCTCCCACTCCCGGGCTTTCGTGCGAACCTGGTGCTGGGTGCGCTCTTGATAGGCGCAGTAAGCGGCCGCTTTGACGAGAGCTTGCTTGTAGGTCATTTCTTTGATGTGCTAATGTGGAGATGTGCTGATGTGCTAATGAATTTGTGCGGTATTCATTAGCACATCAGCACATCAGCACATTAGCACATTAGCACATCAGACCAGCAATCCCGCTAGCGTGGCGCTCAGGTAGCTCGCCAGCGTGCCGCAGATGAGCGCTTTAAAACCCAAACGGGCCAGATCGGCGCGGCGGCTCGGCGCCAGCTCACCGATGCCACCCACCTGAATGGCGATGGACGAGAAGTTGGCGAATCCGCAGAGCGCGAACGTGACGATGGTGAGGCCTTTAGGCGAGAGCGCTTGCGATGTCTTCTGAAGCGTAGTGAGGTCGAGGTACGCGACGAATTCGTTGAGCACCATTTTCGTCCCCATCAAAGAGCCGGCGGTGGTGATATCCTGCGTCGGAACGCCCATTGCCCACGCGAAACCGGCGAACAGGTAGCCCAGAATCAGCTTTAAGCTGAGCTGCGGGAAGCCCATCAGCCCACCCACGGCGCCAAGCAGATAATTCACCAGCGCGATAAGCGCGATAAAGCCGATCAGCATCGCAATCACGTTGAAGCCGACTTTAAGCCCATCGGATGCGCCGTGCGAGATAGCATCGACCAGATTCGCGTTCTGCTTCTTGATGTCCAATTTCACCGTGCCCTGCGTTTCCGAAACCTCCGTCTCCGGCCACACGATTTTGGAGATCACCAACGCCCCCGGCGCAGCCATCAGCGACGCGGCCAGCAGGTACGGGGCCGGAACCCCCAGCGCGATGTACACCGCCATCACGCCGCCGGCGATGCACGCCATCGACCCCGCCATCGACGCGAGCAGCTCGCTCATCGTCATTCCCGGCAGGTACGGTTTGATCATAATCTGCGCTTCCACCTGACCCACGAACGCCGAGGCTACGTTGCTGAGCGCCTCCGAGCCACTCACGCCCATCAGCCAGTGCACGCCGCGCGCGATGACGGCTACCACGCGCTGCATAATGCCGATGTGGTACGCCACGCTCACCAGCACCGCCACGAAGATGATCGTGGGGATGATGTTGAAAAAAAACACGAACGTGTTGTTAGCCCCAAAGGCCTTGGCCATGATCTCGTTGTTCACCAGCGGTCCAAACACGAACGCGGCGCCTTCCTTCGAAAAATCGAGAATCTTGGTGATGCCCGCGCCGAGCGTCTGAAACAGTCGCTGTCCGAATGGCACTTTCAGGATGAAGATGGCCAGCGCCACCTGAATCGCCAGGCCCGTGCCCACCAGCCGGTAGTTGATGGCGCGGCGGTTATTCGATAGCAGAAAAGCCAGGCCCAGAATGAGCGCAATGCCCAGTAGGCCGGTAAATCGTTGCATAAGTAGGGGAGAGCACGACGTAGGGCGCCGCGGGTGGTAGAGCAGAAAAAGGGTAAACCGGCGCACTGAGTTGATAAAATCGGCGCCGCGCTGCCCAAAGGTAGGAAGCTCCCATTTCAGTGGCCTACCAAAGCCTATCTCAAAGCACCGCTATCGGTGATAAAATAGTTTGCCTAGTAGTTTGGTTTATATTATAAACTAGTCTACCTTTGTGATGTAATCGGTTCGCTGACCGGCCGGCCGCTAATCGTTACGCTTGGTTTTTCCTTCACGCGGTGGACAATGTCCGCCATTTCCCCCTTTCAATTCAATGTCGATTTCCGAAGAAACACCCCTTACCGAGCGGCAAAGCCTGGACTTGATTCAGCAAATGATCCGGCAGGCCCGGGCCGATTTCGGTGATAATTCCTTTGACTACCTGCTGTGGGGCTGGCTCATTTTTGCCGCTGCTCTCACGCACTTCGGCCTGCTCCAGACACCCTACGCGAAGCCTTGGCTCCCGTGGTCGTTCCTGATGCCGCTGGGCGCTTTACTGTCCGTCTTGCATCACGTCAAGAAGCGGCAGACGGAAGCGGCGCGCTCGCCCATCAGCGAATGGATGGCCTACCTCTGGATTGGCTTCGGCGTAACCCTGTTATTCGTGCTCTTCTCCATGAGCCGTCTTGGCTACCACAATACCTATCCGCTGGTGCTTGCCCTCTACGGATTAGGGACGTTCGTATCGGGTGGAGCGCTTCGGTTCCGGCCGCTGATTCTGGGCGGCATTGGGTGCTGGCTGTTGGCAGCGGTAGCCCTGGTCGTTGGGTTCAGTACCCAGTTGCTCCTGATAGCCGCCGCTGTCTTACTCAGCTTTATCGTGCCCGGTTACCTCTTGAAAGCCCGCTTCCGCCGTGCCACCCGTCCCGTTTAACGACCTCGATCCGCTGCTGCATCAGCAGCTGCGGCTGGCGGTGATGAGCGTCCTGCTGACGGTCGAGAGCGCCGAGTTCACGTTTCTGAAGGCGCAGACGGCCGCCACGGCGGGCAACCTGAGCGTCCAGCTCACCAAGCTCGAAGAAGCCGGTTACCTGACTATCACGAAGGGCTACAACGGCAAAGTGCCGCAAACGCGCTGCTCCATCACGCCGAAAGGGTTAGCGGCTTTCGAGCAGTACGTGGCGGCACTGCAACGCTACCTGCAGCCTAACCAGACGGGCTGATTCGGCTTGGTCGGAATCGTCAGAAAGCGACCCCGAGGCGCAGCGATGGGATTAAGTAGACCTGCAACGACTTTGGCTGGAAGGCCACCAGATACTGCGGATACAGCAGGCGGTAGGCGTAGACGCGCCCGCCAAGGTCGAGGACGACCCGCCGCCGCTCGCCGCACACGAACTGGTAGCCCGCGCCCACCTCTGGTCGGACGGACAGGAAGCTCCCGCTAAAATCACCGTAGCGCGTGCGATGGTACTGACCGCCGACGAGCGCCTCCGAGTAGAATC
>JBKJUQ010000553.1:0-14892 GCA_046590685.1 Hymenobacteraceae bacterium | reverse complement strand
TTGTATTGACTCCTGAGGTGAACGTATTGTAATTTTCCTGGCTTGAAAAATGATTGGCGCCTCGCCAGTCAGGCTCACCGCTGGTTACTCCGGTTCGCCGTCGCTTTCTCCCGCCATGCTCCGCGTTCGTTTCCTGTTGCTGTTTTTCACGTTGCTGCTGGCTTCGCGGCCGTTGGTAGCCGCCTCCCAAGCGGCAGATCCGCCCGTCGCTCGCCTCACCGACCAGCAAGCGGCTCCGGCCTTCTCCACTACCGATGTGCTCGGGCAGCCCGTCAGCCGCGAGGGCTTGCGCGGGCGGCGGGTCCTGATCTCGTTTATGCGCGACGCCGGCTGCCCGATCTGCGAGCTGCGTCTCGCCCATCTGGCGCAGCGGGCCGACTCGCTCAAGGCGGCGAATACGCGCGTGGTTCTCATCTATGAGTCCGACGCGGCCACGATGCGGCAGTATCTGGTCGACAAAGACCTGCCGTTCACGTTCGTGGCCGACCCCGATGGCAAGCTCTATGACCTGTTTGGGTTGGAAAAATCGTTCGCTAAAACGATGATCGGCTTCACGAAAGGCGCTGGCAAGCAGATCAAAGCCGGCAAGAAGCTCCAAACGCAGCAGCTCCCGCGGGCGGAGGCCAACATGACGCGGATCACCGCCGATTTCGTGCTCGACGAGCAGGGCATCGTGCAACGCGCGTACTACGGCAAGTACCTCGGCGACCATATGGTGCTTTGAGCGCGGCGCCCATTTTTTTTCGGCCCCGCGGGTGATAAGTCGGCCGCGACGGGAATCAGCTAAAAAACCAGCCGATGATTTCCCTGCCCCCCACCGATCCTGAGCTGCTCGCTCAGCTGCGCACCCGCGACGAGGCTGCCTACACCGTACTATACCGGTTTTACTACCCGGCGGTCGAACGGTTCGTGCGGCGCAACAACGGCACCGCCGCCGACGCGGCTGATGTATTTCAGGAAACCCTGCTCGTGTTGCTCGACCGGGTGCCGGCCGACGATTTCACGCTCTCGTCGTCGCTGAAAACTTACGTGCTGGCCATCGCCCAAAACCAGTGGCTCAAGCGACTGCGTGAGGGGCGGCGTTTGGTGCGCACCGAGCTACTGCCGGCCGCACCAGCCGAAACGGCCGAGCCACCCGCCGCCGACGCGACCGCGGACTCCGACCACCGCGCGTGGCTGGTCCGATTGACGTTGCAGCGCGTGACGCGAGGCTGCTATAAGCTGCTACGGCTGCTGTTCTTTTTCGCGCCGAGTCGCGGCGAGACGGTGGCGTGGCAGCTGCTGGGCTACAAAAACCCCCACTCGCTCGACAACCAGAAATACAAGTGCCTGGAGCAGGCGCGGCGCGAGGCCGCCGGCCCTGGCCTGGCCGATGCGCGCTAAGTCGCGCGCCTTCCTTTTCCCACCTTTTCCTTATTTCCCTCCGTGATGAACCGCTTCACGCGCCTCGTCGTGCCCGCGCTGCTGGGCGCCGCCGGCCTGCTGGCCTTCCGTTTTGCCCCTTCCACCCCTCTTCCACTCCCCATGCCCGTCGTTGAGCACCAACCCGCCCCTGATTTTTCGACCACCGACTTCAACGGCCAACCCGTGAGCCTGCGGGGTCTACGGGGCCAGCGCGTCCTGTTGAGCTTTATGCGTAACGCCGGCTGTCCGGTGTGCAATCTGCGCGTCCACGAGTTGCGGCAGAAGGCTGACTCGCTGCGCGCCGCCAATACGGCCGTGGTGCTGGTGTACGAATCGCCCGCCACCGCGCTACGCGAGTACCTGGGCGCTGAACCCTGGCCGTTCACGTTCATCGCCGACCCTGGCCAGATACTCTACGCGCAGTACGGCGTGGAGACGTCGGTCGGTAAGTTCCTGCGGAGCATGGGCAATGGCGTAATGGCGAAGGGCAAGGCTGGCGCCGCCCTGGATCACAAGCCGCTTGCGAAACAGGACGGCAACACGACCCGCATTGGCGCCGACTTTCTCCTCGACGAGCATGGGGTAGTGGAGCGATCGCACTACGGCCGGTTTGTGGGGGACCATCTGCCGCTTTAGTCCCTCTCTTAGCCCTCTACTTTAAAGCCGTTCTAGGGGGAGACGGGGCACCGGTCGCGGTAGTTACAGCCTTCACCGCTTCTTCATTAAATCATAACGCCGCCGCTCGGGGAACCTCCGAACGGCGGCGTACCTTTGCGCCGTAGCGACGCGGAAATCTCTTCCGGGCCGCTTTTTTTGTCGACGGCCATTTCCCCCCATTTTCCAATTCCCTCAACACCAGGATGAAGCACTTTTCACCCTTTGGCGCGCTGGTGCTCGGCGCGGCCCTGCTGACTGCCCCGTTGGCAGCCTCGGCGCAGATGACCATTACGCAAGCCCGGGCGGCAGCCTTAAACTCAATCGTCACGTTTCGGGGAACGGTGAGCAATGGCCCGGAGCTGGGCGTTATTCGTTACGTGCAGGACAATGCGGCCGGTCTGGCCGTGTACTCGGCCCAGCTAGCGGCCCTGGTCCCCGGCGACAGCGTAGAGATCACCGGCAAGCTGGTGAATTATAACGGCCTGATGGAAATCAGCCCGGTCAACAACTTCACGGTGCTGGCGCAGAACCGGCCGCTGACGGTGGCGGAATTCACGATGGCCACCGCGCCGACCGCCTTCACGGAGCCCTACGAGAGCCGGCTGGTGCGCCTCAACGCCAATACCAGCATTACCACCACGGCGGGCGCGCCGGTAACGGTCTTTACCGGCAACGCCAACTACCAGCTCAACGGCAATCCGGTGGAGCAGATGCGGGTGAGCAACACCTCGACCGGCCCGAATGGTATCGTGGGCAAGCCGGCACCATCGACGGCCTTCGACCTGCTCGGGATTATGAGCCAGTACGTGTTCAACGGGACCTCGTCGTCGACGACGGGCTACCAGCTGCTGGCGCGTAACTACGACGACTTCGTGCTCGGCAACGCGCCAAACCTGCTGACGGCTCCGATGCCGACGGCCATCAGCCAGACGAGCCTGACGGTCAGCTTTACGACCCAGAACGCGGGCGATACGCGCTTCAGCTACGGCACGTCGCCGACGAGCCTGACGCTCACGACCAACGACCCGACCCAAGGCACGAGCCACAGCGCGACGCTGCCAAATCTGCTGCCCGCGACGGTGTACTACGTGCAGGCCTCGTCGACGAACGGCATCGGCACGTCGACTTCGCCGGTCGTGGCGATGATCACGGAGTCGCAATCGAGCGGTCGGATCTGGGCGCATTTCACCAACCCCGTCGACAATTCCTTCGCGTACCCCGCCACGAACCTGGCCGTATCGCTGCCCGGCTTGATTGACGACACCTTGGTGACGTACATGAACCGCGCGCAACAGACGCTGGATATCGCCATCTACAACTGGAATAACATTACGCTGCTCAACGGCATCAACGCGGCCTTCCGGCGCGGGGTACGGGTGCGGATCGTGATCGACGGCAACGCATCGGGTAACTCAACGGCGGGCCTCGATCCGGGGATTCCGTTGGTGGCGCGGGCACCAGTTGCGGGCGGGCCGTCGCCGATCATGCACAACAAATTCGTGATCATCGACGCCGACGCGGTGAACCCAACCGCGCCGCTGGTCTGGGCGGGGGCGACCAACTGGACGACCGGGCAGCTCGGAGTAGACCGCAACTCGGCCATCATCGTGCAGGACCAGTCGCTGGCGCGGGTCTACACGATGGAGTTCAACGAGATGTGGGGCAGCGCGACTGCCACGCCGGGCACTCCCAAATTTGGGGCGGAGAAAGCCGATAACACGCCGCACTTCCTCAAGATTGGGGGGCGGGCAGTTGAGTCGTGGTTTTCGCCGTCGGACAACGTGACCGGTCACCTCATCGAGACGATCAACACGGCCGACAACGACCTGCACTTCGCCACGATGCTGATGACGCGCTCGGAGATCGCGCAGGCGATCCGCAACCGCGTACAGCTAATGAACATCAGCCAGTGCTCGGAAGGTCTCGTCAACGACACGGTGCAGGCCGGCGGCACCTTCCGCACGGTGCGGCAGGCGCTCGGCACCCGTTACCAGAAGTACAACGGCCCGGGCATTATGCACCACAAGTACCTGCTGGTGGACGCAGGCGGCTCGGACCCGATCACGTGGGTGGGGTCGCACAACTGGAGCGCGGCGGCCAACACCGGCAACGATGAGAACACGCTCGTGATCCACGATGCGGCCATCACGAACCAGCACTACCAGGAGTTCGCGAAGCGGATCCAGGATCAGAACGCCGGTATCGGCCTCTGCCAGCTCCGTATTCTGGGCGTCGCCAACGATTTGGCCGGCTCAACGCGCCTGGCAGCTACGGTCTACCCGAACCCGACGAGCGGCCAGTTCCGCGTAGAGTCAGCCGCGGTGCTGCGCGGCGCGGTAGAGGTAGAACTGCTCGATGCGAACGGCCGCCGCGTGCTGCGCACGACGACGACGGCCGGCGCGGATCACTCAATCAGCCTCGACGCCGACGCGCTGCCTACCGGCCTCTACCACCTGCGGGTGACGAGCGCCGCCGGCACGCAGCTCGGTCGGGTGAGCGTAGTGAAGTAGGTTTAGTTGATGGTTTTTGGTTGATCGTTGATTGACCGAACGCGGTTAGCCGCAAGCAAAACGCCCCGCTGGAGATACTCTCCGGCGGGGCGTTTTTGGTGGGTGCACGGGGTGAGTAACTATCCGCAAGAATGCCTTACCGCACCCTCCTACCACCCTCCTACTTCAGTACCGCTACCGTGGCGCCGTCGCCGCCGCGCTGGATGTCTTCGTCGGCCACAGAAGCCACGAAGCGTTGGGTGCGGAGGTAGTCGCGGATGACTTTGCGGAGCACGCCGTTGCCGCGACCGTGGATGAACTTGACTTCGGGGACGCCGAGCATGACGGCGTCGTCGAGGAAGGCCATTACCTGGCGCAGGGCGTCGTCGGCGTACTGGCCGCGGATGTCGAGGGTGTGTTGAAACTCGGCCATGCGGCCGGTGGTGTCGAGGCCGGTGGTGGGGGCGCTGACCTGCTTGGCGTCGCGGGCTTTCTGGAGGCGCGCTTCCTCGCGGGTGGCGCGCTGAAGCGCGGGCAGCCGGGCGATGGTGCGCAGGGTGCCGAACATGACTTCCGCCTGATTGCCCTTGAGGCTGATGAGCTTGCCGACGCCCTCGTGGCCGACGAGCGTGACAGCATCGCCCTCGTGGAGGGGGCCTTCCTCGGCGACCTGATCGGGATTGGGCTTGACGGGCTCAATCTTCAGCTCGCGCTTGACGAAGTCGTCGAGCTTTTCGCGGGCCTGCTTCGTGACTTCCTTATCGGCCTGGGAGGCGCGAATCTCGGAGATGGTGGTTTCGATCTGCCGGTTGGTATCGCGCAGGAGCAGCTTGGCGTGCTGCTTGGCTTCGCGCAGAATCGCGCCCTTCTGGCTATCGAGGAGCTTTTTGGTCGTTTCGTACTCACTGACGGCTTTGCGCAGCTCGCGCTCGTGGCGCTCGGCATCGCGGAGCTTCTGCTGGAGGTCGTTCTTCTCGGTTTCGAGCTGTTCGAGCAGGTGGTCGTAGCGGATCTTGTCTTTACCGACGAGGCTGGCGGCGCGGTCGACGATCTCCTTCGGCAAGCCGGTTTTGCGGGCAATCTCGATGGCGAACGACGAGCCCGGCTTGCCGACTTCGAGCTGATACAGCGGTCGCAGGGCCTTGGTATCGTAGCGCATCGCGCCGTTGACGACGCCTGGCGAGCGCTCGGCGAAGTTTTTCAGGTTGGTGTAGTGCGTGGTGATGACGCCGAACGCGCGCGCGCGGTTGAGGGCCTCCACCACCGCCTCGGCGATGGCGCCGCCGAGGGCCGGCTCGGTGCCGGTGCCGAATTCATCGATCAGCACCAGCGAGCGCTTACCGGCGAAGAGCAGAAACTGCTTCATGCTCAGCAAGTGTGACGAGTAAGTACTCAGGTCGTTGTCGATGGACTGCGAGTCGCCGATGTCGAGCAGAATCTCCTCGAACAGCCCCGCTTCGGAGTCGGGGCCGGCCGGCAGCAACAGGCCGCACTGGAGCATATACTGCAACAGGCCGACGGTTTTGAGCGTGACCGACTTACCTCCCGCGTTGGGGCCGGAGATGAGCAACAGGCGCTGCTCGGCGTCGAGGCGCAGCGAGAGCGGCACGAGCTCGCGCTTGATCTCGCGCAGATGCTGGAGCAGCAGCGGATGGCGCGCCGCGTGCCAGTTGAGCTGCGGCTGGCGGTGCAGCACGGGCCGAATTGCCTCCACCGAAACCGCGAACCGCGCTTTGGCGCGGATAAAGTCGATGATCCCCAGAAACATATACGCCTTGCGCAGATCGGGCACGTGGGGGCGCAAACGGTCGGTGAGGTCGGTGAGAATCCGGATGAGCTCGCGGTGCCACGCGTTCTCGAAGTCTTTGATGTCGTTGTTGAGCTCGAAGATGGCTTCCGGCTCCAGATACACGGTCTGGCCGGTAGCGGACTCGTCGTGAATCAACCCCTTCAGGCGGCGCTTGGCCTCGCTCAGAATCGGTAGCACGATGCGGCCGCCGCGGATGGTTGGTTCGGCGTCATCGGCGGCCCAGCCCTCGGCTTTGGCGTGACGCAGGATGGTCTGAATCTGCTTCCGAATGGTGCCTTGGGCCGAAATGAGCGCTTCGCGCAGCCGCCGAAGCTCCGGGCTGGCATCGTCGCGCACCTGGCCGTCGTCGCCGACGATGCGCTCGATGGCGGCGAGCAGGTTCCGGTCAGCCTGGACGCCCAGCGCCAACAGCCGCAACGTGGGGAAGCGGCCTTCGGGCGCGAGATTGAAGAACTCGACGGCCCGCCGAATAGTGGTGAGCGACTGTCGAATCTCGTAAAACGCGCTCACTTCCAGATACGCCCCCGGCAAGGCCGCGCGGACCAGGTGCTGGTGCACATCGTGGTAGTGCTGGGCCGGAAAATCAGCGCCCTCGGTGAGGATCTGGCGAAACTCTTCGACCTGATCGAGCAGCTTCGCGACGAGGTCGTACTTCGCCATAAACTGCATTTTCTGCACGTGGCGGCGCCCCAGGGCACTCAGGCACAGCTCATCGAGCTGCTCACGGATGGCGGTAAAGCCAATCTTGGTTTCGAAGTTGTCGGGATAGATCAAGTTGAATTACGAATTACGAATTACGAATTACGGCCAAACCGGCGACAGTAATTCGTAAAATCGGGCGCTTGGCGTAACGCCACGCAATGGAGGAAGGGTTTAAGCGGCCACTAAAACTTCGACTACAAACCAGTTGACTCAAGGCAAGCACAGATAAGGAGAGGAATTCATAATTCATAATTTGTAATTTGTAATTTGTAATTCGCAATTCTCCTACATCTCCCCTTCCACCCCCAAGCCAAACAGCGCGAAATCGTAGCGCACGGGGTCAGCGGGGTCGAATGTGCGCAGGGCGGCGGTCAACTCTTCGGCGGTGTGCCAGTCGAGCTGCTTACGCTGAATGAGTCCGAGCTGGCGCGCCACCCGCTCGACGTGCACGTCGATCGGCGCGATCAGCTCGGCGGGCGAGAGGCGGGTCCAGAGACCGAAATCGACGCCGCGATCGTCGCGCCGCACCATCCAGCGCAGCAGCATATTCAGGCGCTTGCAGGCCGAGTTGCGCGCTGGCGTACTGACGTGCTTAACGGTTCGACGCGGGGCGTCGGGCAGGGCAAAAAACTGCCGGTGGAAGCTTTCAAGCCGCACGCGCATCGTCGCGCCGTCGAGGAAGGCGTCTTCGAGCGACTCGTGCTCCGCGTACCACGCGCGCAGCCAGTACACGAAGTAAAGGAGGTCGGTATCGCAGAAAGTGCGGTGGCAGAAGCCTTCCAGACGTCGCAAATCCTCGTCCTGATGCTGGGTGATAAACTGGTGGGGCGCATCGTCCATCCGCGTCAACAGCTCCCGACACTTGGCCAGAATCGTCGGGCGGCGCCCCCACGCCAGCACAGCGGCAAAGAAGGCGGCGATCTCGATATCCGGCCGCCGCTGGAACGCGTGCGGAATCGAAATCGGGTCCAGCGCGATAAAGGCAGGGCGGTTGAGGCGGTCGGCGGCGGCATCGAGCAGCGCGCGGGTAGCGGCGGATGACAGAGACAAAGAGAAATGAAAAAGTGCGATCTAACCCTTATATAACTTCCAAGTCACCGGGCGGTTTGGACGATGAAGAAGGCAACTAATTCCGGCCTGCGTCCTACTTTTACTGTCTCGCCGTTCTGCTGCCCCGCTATGATGTCGTTACCTGCTCTCGACCCAGCGGCATCAGCACCTCGCTATCACTACGATCGTGACCCGGAGCGGCCGCTGCTCACGCTCACGCTTGAACCAGGTGGCGAGATCCTGCACCTGTTATGGTCGGGCAATACGGAGGTGACGGCCGTACAGCGGGCGGCCAGCAGCATCCTCGCCGCCGTGCGTGCCTGGCGCCCCCGACTGATCCTGAACGATGGTGGGCAAGGCGTCGGCGATTGGCAGGACCTCGTACCGTGGCTCGCCTTCGAGCTGGCGCCGCAGATCGCGGCGGAGGGCGTACGCGCGGTGGCATTTCTGCCGCCGGCCTCTGCCGTAGGCCGCCTGGCGATGCATTCGCTCTCTGGGGAGGCGCCGCCGACGCTGCTGCCACTCCGCTTATTCGCAACCGAAGCGGAAGGGCGGGCGTGGCTGGCCGGGTTCAGCGCGGCGGGCTGACGGAGCCCTTGATCGCTCGACCGCCTCCAACGGCGCGTTACGGCATGTACGATACCTCCACCCGGAAACGCGCGTCCACCACTTGCAGCTTCTGCATGGCACGCTTGGAGAGGCGAATGATCACGTTTTCGTTGGAGCCGGTCGGCGGCAGCTTCCCGATAACGCGCACGTACACGCTCTGACCGTTTTGGGGATTTTTGACTTGCAGCAGCGAGCCCACGGCCGCCGAGCGGTGCAGGGCGAGAAATTTCGTTGACTCGCCACTCGACTCGATGACTTCGGCCATCCCGTTCTCGGTCACCTTGCGCAGACTTTCGGCTACTTCAGTGCCGGCGGTCGTGTCGTAAGCGGCATCGGTCCCGGGGGCGCGGCGGGGCGTATCAGCTGAAGCGTCGGCGTGCGCTTCTTCGCGGCGTTCCTCTTTGCGGGTTTCTTCTTTGCGGGCGTCATCTTTCGTCGCCTCTACTTTTGCTACCTCATCCTTCGTCGCGACAGT
This sequence comes from Hymenobacteraceae bacterium, assembly GCA_046590685.1. Taxonomy (GTDB): domain Bacteria; phylum Bacteroidota; class Bacteroidia; order Cytophagales; family Hymenobacteraceae; genus JANNMJ01. The sequence continues at coordinate 5,696 of JBKJUQ010000553.1, read as the reverse complement.
CGGCTTGTCTTCGCGCACGGCCGCCGGGGCTTCCATTGGGGCTGACGCAGGGGCGGGCGATGGCGCCGCGCTCACGATCAGGCGCTGCTTGAGGCGCAGATTGTCGTTTTTGAGCTTGTTCCAGCGGCGAATATCCGTCACCGACACGTGGTATTTGCGGGCGATGGCCGACAGCGTCTGGCCGGACGCCACGAAGTGGGTTTGGGTGCGGGTAGCCGCCCGGGAGCTTACGGGTGCGGCAGCCGTCGCTACGGCGCGGGCGGGCTTTTCGGCGGCCCGCGGGGTGGGCGAAGTGGCAGCAGCAGGCTTATCCGCCGCGACCAGCACAGTCATCGAGCGGGGCACAAGCACCACTTGACCGATGCTGAGCGTGCCTTTCACTTTGGGGTTCGCGGCGACGATCTGGTCCATGGAGACGCCGTATTTGCGGGCAATGGCGTAGAACGAATCACCCTTGCCGACTTTGTGCTTGACGTACGTTTTGCCGCTTTGCACGACGCGACCGATCGAATCGGTTGGGTGAGCAAAACGGGTCGCCGGCCCCGTTCGCCCGCCCGGAAGGGTCGTTGGCACCGGTGGCATCAGGGAAAGCGTCAGCAAAAGCAGATGGAGCATGGAAGCAGCAGAAAGATGGGGCCGTCAGAGGGTCGGCAGCTGCCAGGCAAGGACCTCGCCGGGCGCCCCGAGCGCGTAGAGAATTGGCCCGAAGGTACAAAAACGTGGCTCCTCGGGCGCCGTTGGCGCGCCGCCCAGCGGCGCGCACAGGCCCACGGTGCCGTCCGGGCGCACTACCAGCAACTCGTAAGGAGGGTCCGCGCTGGCGGGAACAAAGCCGAGCACAGTCCAGTCGGGCGTTTCCAGCACGGCTACGCTGGTGGCCGGACGCTGGTCTGTCAGCGCTTCAATGAACGTCGCCAACGGTCCGAAGTAAGGTCCATCGAGCAGGTGGTTGACGGGGGTCAGCCAGCGCGCCGCTGGCTCTTCGTCCGGGGCAGCAGTCGGTTGCCAAGCCACCCGGCGGGAGCTAATGGGCTGCCCCAAGCGCTCCGCATCCATTTCGGTGAGCAGCAGCTCGGTGGCGGTGAGGCCCGTCAGGCACAGCCACCACGGCACGGCGGGGTCGTGATACCGGAACAGCTCGTGGCCGTCGGCGGCGCGCAGCACCACGAACGAGACCGCGCGCGCGCCCTGATCGCGCAGCTCGACGGCCAGCGCCCCCGGCGCGGGCCAGAGGCGCCAAACCGGTAGCGGAAAAGCCGTGCAAAACAGCAGCCGGGGAGCAGGAAGAGCCGGGAGATTAGACGGGAGCATCAACCGCAAAGATCAGGTCCTGCGCACGGCGGGCTTTACTGCCCGAACTTCGCCGCTCTCCTCCCGCCGTTCGTAAGCTCTCCCTTCTCCCTTCTCCCTCCCCTCTCACTTCTCCCCTCGTCTATGCGCGCCCTTGGCCTTATCCCCGCCCGTTACGCTTCTACCCGCTTCCCCGGCAAGCCACTCGCCGACCTAGGCGGGCAGACGATGATTCAGCGCGTGGTGGGGCAGGTCCAGCGATCCGGCGTCGCGCGGGTTGTCGTCGCGACCGATGATGACCGCATTGCCGACCACGTGCGCAGCTTCGGCGGCGAAGTAGTGATGACCCGCGGCGACCATCCGTCGGGCACCGACCGCGTGGCTGAGGCGTACGCCGCACTGGGCGAGGATTTCGACGTGGTCGTGAATATCCAGGGGGATGAGCCCTTTATCCAGCCCGCCCAGATTGATGCCGTGCTCGACTGCTTCCGGCGCGACCCCACCACCGAGATCGCCACGCTGATCCGCCGCATCGATTCGCTCGACAACCTGCTATCGCCGCACATCGTGAAGTGCGTACCCGATCTGCACGGGCGGGCCTTGCTCTTCAGCCGGCAGCCTCTCCCCTACCAGCGCGACCGGCCCGTGGCCGAGTGGCTGGCGCACCACGCGTACTGGCAGCACCTTGGGTTGTATGCCTACCGACCCGCCGCCCTCGCGGCCATCACGGGGCTGCCGCCGTCGGCGCTGGAGCGGGCCGAATCGCTGGAACAGCTACGCTGGCTCGAAAACGGCGTTCCGATCCACGTCGCCATCACCGACCATGCTTCCCTCGGGATTGATACGCCGGAGGATCTGGCGCGAGCCATCGCGCAACTGCGAGGGGGCGCTTAGTTGCCGCGCTTCGCCTTAGCGTAACCTTCCTTGAGCAACAGGGCGAGCACTTTATCGCGCACGTCGCCCTGAATCAGGATCTCGCCGTCCTTGGCCGTGCCGCCGACACCGCACTTAGTTTTCAGGAGTTTCCCGAGGGTCTGTAGATCGGCGTCGGTCCCGACAAAGCCCGCCACGAGCGTGACTTCCTTGCCGCCGCGCTGGCGCCGGTCGATCTGCACCCGCAACGCCTGCTTTTCAGAGACGAGGGTGGCGACCTCTGCCGCTTCATTGCCGCCCTGATATTGAAAATCGGCGTTAGTGGAATACACCACGCCTTCCCGGTTATTACGCGCTTTGGCCATCAGGTAAAAGTACCCAGCGGCTCCCGGTTTGCCGTAGTAGCGGCAGCGCGCTACGCCGCCACCACGTACAGCGCGCCCGGCAGCACCTCAATGGTGAAGTCGGCGGCGGCGCCGACGTACTCGCCATCGGCGTGGAAAGGCAGCGGCGAATGGAGCGCCACCCGCGCCTGAGTGGTGCGGAAATAGGTCGCGCCAAAGCGCGGCAGCGAGCTCGTCATCATCCCGGCGGCAATGCCCAACGCGCCCCAAAACGTTGGATGCCGCAGCACGCACGCGTCGAGCGTACCATCGCGAATGTCCGCCATCGGCGCGATGTAGGCGTTGTTGCCGTACTGCGCGGCGTTGGCGAAGGTGAGGACGAACAGCTCATGCAGCTCGTGCGGGGCGAGGCCGGCCGCTTCGTCGTAGAAGAGCGTGCCGGACGTCGGCTTGTAGCGGCCAAACTGCGAAAACAGCAGCTTGCCATACGTCAGCAGGCCACGCTCCGCGCTTTTGGCGAACTCGCGGCTGATGTGGCCATCGAACCCAATGCCCGCCGTGCAGAAGAAAGGTCGGCCATTGATGCGCCCCGCGTCGATGGTGGTGCGGTGCCCCTTAATCAGGTGGCGCAGCGCCGCTACCGGGTCGAGGGGGACCCGCAGGTGACGCGCCAGCCCATTGCCCGAGCCGCGCGCCAGGATGCCGAGAGCGGCATTGGTCCCGAGCAGCCCGGCGGCCACTTCGTTCACGGTGCCGTCGCCGCCGACCGCTACCACTACCCGCGCGCCCTGGGCGGCCGCCTCAGCGGCCAGCTCGGTGGCGTGGCCGGCGTACTGGGTCTGGCGGATGTGAATTTCCGTACCGATCGGTAGCACCCGCTTCACGAGCTCGCGCAGATCGAGCGGACGGCGGCGCTGGGCACCGGAAGCGGGGTTGAAAAGGAAGACGATGGACATAGGCGCGGGAGCCGGAACGAGGGGGCGAAGTTCGGCCGAAAATGGTCGACGGACGCGGCGAGCTAACTTGACCGATAATCCCGCGGCACCTCTTTTTTCTTCCCGGCCTGAACTCCGCCCGCTATCCACGTCAGCATATCTTGAAACGCAGCTCGCCGTATACCGACATCTGCTGGCACGGCACGAGCACGACCCGAATTTTCGCTTCAAAGTGCGGCAGCAAAGCTTCCCAGGCAACGGGTTATTCATCGGCAAAGAATTTCCGGCGGGCGCCGTGAAGCCGTATTTTTCTTACCTGCTGGCAAATCACCAGCGGTAGTCAGGGCGATGTCCTGACGTATGTCATAGAAGCCGCGAAAGCGGGTGGCTTCACAGTTTGCCTCGACCTGCATCCACTCCCTAATGGCACCGCGCAGGACGAACTCAATCGTGACTTGACGAAGGCCGTCCGCGCCCAGATTCCCGGCCCGTGGAAGCGGGATGCGCCGTACGGCCAGCTACACCGGCCCGTGGCCGCGACTACTACGGCCCTGCTGACGGAAGTTGACGCCTTACTTGACCACACCCAAAAGCCGCTCGATAAGCTGGTACGGCGCATGCGTGAGCAACACCCGGCGTGGGAGGGGGAGGCGCTGGGAGCTGCGAAATTCAGTTCTATCATTGCCAATCTTGGCCAATGGCGCCACGCGCTGCTGAACGGCGATTTTGCCAGTGTTGCGCGCGAGCAGCAGTTACAACTACTGCCCAAACTCTGGTCGAGCGGAATGAAGCCCGCCGCGTGGGCAGCCGCGCGAACGGCTGGGGCGATTAAGTTCTCAACCCCTCCAAAAGCGCTGCCAACTGCACAGGTCGGCGATCTGGTGGTAGCAACGGACAACAGCTCCGATCGCCGCGCCTACGGATTGGGCCGAATTGGAGCGGTCGCTACCGACGACGACGGCAACACCGTTTTGCCGGTTGATTGGGTAGTAACAATACTCGTCGAATTCACCGAAAACACCTACGCTACAGGCCCTTTCAGCAAATCCAGCAAGCTCGACCTGACAATTGCCGCGTTTGAGGCGGTGCAGCCCGGCTTGCTGGCTTTTTTGATGGCGGGCACGGCTACGTCAGCAAATGAGGAAGCTGAAGTTAACGCCACTTCTGGTGATTCAATCGCCTCAGTGGGTGACGAACAAGCGCAAGAAGATAGCCTTCCTCCCCCGTCCTCCTACACCCCTGCCACGGCCCGCGCCGAAGGTGTATTCATGCCCGAAGACGAGTTAACGGCAATAGACTTGTTGCGACGGCACTCGTTGGCGATCTTTGGGAATGCAACTTACCACTGAGAGCCTGAAAACTCCCCGCCAATGGCGAGCAGTTCTCGGCTGCGATTCGCACCACTTTCAGCAACTACTAACGCTTTTTCGAGCTGCATATCAGGCGCTGCATCAATCTCAACTGGCTGACAGAATGATGCTTAACCCCATAGGCAGTCGAATCGGCACCGAAGAAGAACTGCTGTTCTTTACCTTATTCAGTTGCAAATCGGGCCTGACGTATGACGTGCTGGGTCACGTATGCGGGATGGATGGGGCAACGGCCAAGCGCCGCCAGGAGGAAGGCGTGGCGGTGCTCCGGGAGGCCTTGAGAAAAGCAGGATATTTACCTGAACGCGAATTTTCATCGCCCTGCGAATTGCAACGCTATTTCACCAAACGACGCGCCGTACTCTTGGATGCGACCGAGTTTGCCACCCAGCGACCACAGGAAAAAACGGCGCAGAAACAACGCTACAGTGGTAAAAAAAACGCCACACGATAAAATCCCTGCTCATCAGCGACGAGCGCAAACGGGTGGTGTTCATCAGTCGTCCACACGCGGGCTCCACGCACGATTTTACCCTGCTCAAAAAGCTGTTACCGCCTGAAAAAGCGTGGTTTAAGGGCTTGACTGTGCGCGGCGATTCGGGCTTTCAAGGCTTTAAAGATACCTACGTGTGCGCGAAAGCCTTCCTGCCCTTTAAGAAGCCGCGCGGAGCGGAACGGACACCCTACCAAAAATTCCGCAACACCCAACAGGCGCGCAAACGGGTGGTGGTGGAGCACAGCATTGGCGGATTTAAACGGTTTCGAATTTTGTCTGATCGCTTGCGTATGCATAACCTCATACACTATGATCTACTCCTGGAAGTATGTGTCGGTATCCACAACTTTCAGCTAAGTCACTGATGCAGCGTCGCAACAAGTCTAAT
>JBKJUQ010000373.1:0-8865 GCA_046590685.1 Hymenobacteraceae bacterium | reverse complement strand
CCCGGTGCCGCCGATCGACGACCTGCCGCCGTCCGTCAGCAGCAACGGCGCCGGCGGGCTCTTCTTTGGGATGATCCTGGCCGTTGCCGTTGCTGCTGACGGACGGCGGCAGGTCGTCGATCGGCGGCACCGGGTGCTGGGCTTTCACCTCGCTTTGGGTGGCCGAGCGGTCGGTACCGGCCATGTGGGCCTGGTAGTTCGTCTGCTTGGCGAAGGGGCGGGGACCGACCAGGCGCTCCAGATCGTCCTGGAGCAGGATTTCGCGTTTCAGCAGCTCCTGCGCCACTACCTCTACGTGGTGGAGGTGCAGGCGCAGGAGTTTCTTGGTGCGGTCGTAGGCCGACTCGATGATCAGCCGCACCTCCTGGTCGATGAGCTGCGCGGTGGCTTCGGAGTAAGGCTTGGTGGCGCGGTACTCGCTCTGGCCCTTCGAATCGTAGTACGAGATGTTGCCGATCTTGTCGTTCATCCCGAAGTACGTCACCATCGCGTAAGCCGTCTGGGTGATGCGCTCCAGGTCGCTGAGCGCGCCGTTCGAGATCTTGCCAAACACGATCTCCTCCGCCGCCCGCCCGCCCAGCGACAGGCAGATGGTGTCGATGAGCTGCTCGGTGGTTTCGAGGAACTCCTCGTTCGGCAGGTACTGCGCGTAGCCGAGCGTGGACACGCCGCGCGGCACGATACTCACCTTCACCAAGGGGTCGGCGTGCTCCAGAAACCAGCCCGCGATGGCGTGGCCGGCTTCGTGGTAGGCCACGATCTTCTTTTCTTCGGGCGAGATCAGGCGGTTTTTCTTTTCGAGCCCCCCGATCACGCGGTCGATCGCGTCTTCGAAGTCCTTCATCGTGACGGCGGGGCGGTTGCGCCGCGCGGCGATCAGGGCGGCCTCGTTACAGACGTTGGCGATTTCGGCCCCCGCGAAGCCCGGCGTCTGGGCCGAGAGCTTGCGCGCGTCGATGTCGGGCGCGAGCGCCAGGGGCTTGAGGTGCACCCGGAAAATCTCGGTGCGGCCGTTGAGGTCGGGCCGGTCGATGCTGATCTGCCGGTCGAAGCGGCCCGGCCGCAGCAGGGCGGAGTCGAGCGTATCGGGCCGGTTAGTGGCCGCCAGGATGATGACGCCCGAGTCGGTGCCGAAGCCGTCCATCTCTACCAGCAGCGAGTTGAGCGTGTTTTCGCGCTCGTCGTTGCCGCCCGGCATGTTGCCGCGCGACCGCGAGCGGCCGATGGCGTCGATCTCGTCGATAAAGATGATGCACGGCGCCTTGGCCTTGGCCTGCTTGAAGAGGTCGCGCACCCGCGCCGCCCCTACGCCCACGAACATCTCCACGAAGTCGGACCCCGAAAGGGAGAAGAACGGCACGTCGGCTTCGCCGGCTACGGCCTTCGCCAGCAGCGTCTTACCGGTACCGGGCGGGCCGACCAGCAGCGCGCCCTTCGGAATCTTGCCGCCCAGAGCCGTGAACTTGCCCGGCTTCTTGAGAAACTCGACGATCTCCTCGACTTCCTCCTTGGCTTCTTCCAGCCCCGCCACGTCCTTGAACGTGATCTTCACCTTGTCGCCGCCCTCGAAGAGCAGCGCCTTGCTTTTGCCGATGTTGAAGATCTGCCCGCCCGGGCCGCCCGCCCCGCTCGCGCGGCGCATCAGCACGATGAAACCGATCACCATCAGCACCGGCAGCCCCCACGAGATGAGGAGTTCCAGCGGGCTCTGGCGATTCTTGTTTTCGGGGTAGACCCGCTCGACATTCGCCGGCAGATTCACCTGGAGCTTGTCGAGGTCGTCCTTGAACGCATCGGCCGAGATGACCGGGAACGTGTAGTGAGGTCCCTGCTGAAGGTTGCTGGCCCGGCCCGCGAGCTCGCGCTTATACTTTTCGGTGCTCAGAGCGTCGGCCTTGAGCGTCACTTCGACATCCCGCTCGTTGATGACCGTCAGCGACTTTACTTCGCTGGCGGCGAGCATCTGCTCGAAGCGCTGCTGTTTGATTTCAATCGGATTCGCGCCCTTGTTGAGCCACAGGAGCGTGGCCACCAACACGGCCAGCACGCTCAGCAACCAGAGCTGCGCTTGCGGGCGCGGCGGCTGCGTGGGCAACACGGGCTTTTTGCGCGGCTTATTCAGTTTTTCGGCCATTCGGCGAGGAAGAGAAACGAGATAGAACGGGAGACCGGCCAGATGCCAGCCGACAATAAGGAGCTTGGCAGCAGAACCCCGGGCGGGGAAATAAGTTGCCCGCTACCAGACGAGCGAACCGCCACCGTATTGTACTGGGGCGCCAGGCGTAGCGTCAGGCTAGCCTGATCGAGGTGGAGTATCGGGACTACCGCGAGGCCGTCGGCTCCGCCGGCTCGGCGATGTATTCGATCGGCGCGTCACCCCAGAGTTCCTCAAGGGCGTAGAAGGTGCGTTTGTCGCGCAGGAACACGTGCACCACGACATCTACATAGTCGAGCAGGACCCACTCCCGGTTGGTGCGACCTTCGCTCTGCCACGGCCACTGGCCCGTAATTTTGTGGACTTCATCCTCCACTGACCGCGCGATGGCGTCGAGCTGCGTATCGGACGAAGCCGAGCAGATGATAAAATAATCGGCAACGGCATTGCCGAGCTTCCGCAGGTCAATTACCGCAATCTCGGCGGCTTTCTTCTCCTGCATGCCGTGGACGACGAGCTCTGTCAATACGTCAGTTTCGCGCTTGCGCTGGGTTGGTAACATCAGGTCAAATAGGGTGGCCGCGGCGGTTCGCTAACCGGGTACGTAATTTTTTCTCAGGTCCGGTGCGGCTTCCTTTCCTGCAAACTTCATTCGTCGGGCAGCAATTCCATTTTCTGCCCCAGTGTGCTTCCACCAACGCGGAAATACACGCGGCGGTGGTCAAAAACGGCGCCACTGCCGAAGGGCTGACGATTTTGGCCGATCACCAGACTGCCGGCCGCGGTCAGCGCGGTAATGAATGGCAGGCGCCCGCGGGGCAAAACCTGACGTTCTCGGTGCTACTGCGCCCCACGTTCCTCGCCGCCACCAGCCAGTTCGCCCTCAGCATGGCCGTTGCGCTCGCGGGCCACGACACGCTCCGGGGGTTGCTGCCCGCCCCCGCCGCGGCTGCGGCGCGCATAAAATGGCCGAACGACCTGTATCTGGCCGACCAGAAAGTAGGCGGTATCCTGATCGAAAACACGCTCCGGGGCCCCCACCTCAGCGGGAGCGTGATCGGGATTGGCCTGAATGTCAACCAGCTGGAGTTTGATCCGGCGCTCCCGAATCCGACCTCCCTGGCCCTCGCGGCCGGCCAGCCGCTCGATCGCGCCGCGGTGCTCACTCAGTTGCTGGCCAATCTGGAGGCGCGCTATCTGGCCTTGCGCGGTGGGGCGGCTACCCGGCAGCAAGCTGAATACCTCGCGAAACTCTACCGATTCGACCAGCCCACGCGCTTTGTCTATGCCGATGAAACCTCGATTGGCCGCATCAGCGGCATCGACGAGAGTGGTCGCTTACTTATAAAGCTCCCTCAAGGCCAACGAGCATTCGCCCTGCAAGAAGTCCGAATGGAGGTTTGACGTTGAGCGCTCAGGCTGAATCTGTTCGGCGCCAGCACAAAGAGTCAAGAGAGCGGTAGCACGAATAAGGCAAAATACTCAATCTGATCGGGTTACGCAGACGCTGCCCACTGTATATAACGGACGGGGAGTGGCGCAAGAAACCTTTGCCACATCCCGTCTTCGATCTGACGTTTTAACCGGTACCAAATCGGAGCGCCGCGCGAGGCAACCCTGGCCTACCCAGCCGGCTCTCTCATCCGGCTACCGGCACGGTGCTTGACCAGCCTCAGCCCTACGCTCGACCCGCCTTTCTGCCTTGTCTTTCAGCCTTTCTTACCCTTTAACCGGCTATGCGTTTTTTTACTCGTCCGTTAGTCGTGCTTGGCACCGCGCTTAGCCTGCTTACGTCAGCCGGCGCGCGGGCGCAGGCGACGATCAACATTACCGTTTCTGACAATGAGTATACGCCCGCCAGCGTCACCGCTTCGCCCGGCGATAATATTGTCTTCACCTACAATGGGTCAAGTTCCCACCCGACCGAGTCGGATAACGGCGCGTTCCCAACGTTCCCGATGAATTCGACGAATCGGATGCGCACCATCAGGCTCAATTCGTCCGGCTCCTTCGACTATCACTGCCAGTTCCACGGAGCTCCGAGGTTGGGGATGTTCGGCACGATCACGATCCGTCCGCTTGGCACCCGTGGGGAGGCAGCTACGGCGGTAAATTTCACGGCGTTTCCGAATCCCGCATCGGTCAGCCGCGATGAGCACGTGACGATTGCATTCTCCCAGCGCGCCGGCACGGATGGCAAGCTGCGCCTGCTCAACGTGATTGGCCGGGTGGTACGCGAAGCGCCTATCGCCCGGGCCGCGGAGAATAGCGAAGCACGCCTCACCCTTGATCTCACCGAACTGCCCGCCGGCGTTTATTTCACCTCGCTCGTGCTCGGCGAGCGCATCGTCGAGACGCGCCGGCTCATCGTCCAGCCGTAGTAGTCGCCGTACGCTGACAATAGAGCTACCAATAGACCTAAGAGGCGGCCCGTCGGGAGTTTTTCCCGGCGGGCCGCGCTCGTTACTGGGCGGGCGGGTGGTTGCTGCCTAATTTTGGCGGGCGGACTACTTGCGTCCGGCCATTTTATTTTTCTGGGGCAACCGGCGCACTTGGCCGGTAGTCCTCGTCGGGCCGCTGGGTTCGGCGTCAGTTCCTGCTATGCGTTCGTACAAATTCGTCAACGACCTCACCGGCTGGCTGGTGTTCACGGTCGCCACCGTCGTCTTCCTGCTTACCCTTGAACCGACCGGCTCGTTCTGGGACTGCGGCGAGTTCGTCGCCTGCTCCTATAAGCTGCTCGTGCCGCACCCGCCGGGCGCGCCGACGTTTCTGCTGCTGGGGCGCATCTTCTCGTTATTCGCCGGGGGCGATATCTCGAAAATCGGCGTGTGGGTGAACGCGCTGTCGGGGTTATCGTCGGCCTTCACAATCCTGTTCCTGTTCTGGACCATCACGATGATGGGGCGCAAGCTGCTCGTGGGGCTCAAAGGCGAACCCACAGGGGCGCAAACGGCGCTGCTGATGGGCGCCGGGGCCGTGGGCGCGTTGGCCTTCGCCTTCACCGATTCGTTCTGGTTTTCGGCGGAGGAAGCCGAAGTGTACGCGCTGTCGGCGTTCTGTACCGCCTTTGTGGTATGGGCCATGCTCAAGTGGGAGCGCGTGGAGGAAGAGGCCGATTCCGACCGTTGGCTGATTCTGATCGCCTACGCGATTGGGCTATCGATCGGGGTTCACTTGCTGAACCTGCTCGCCATTCCGGCGCTGGCGTTCATCTACTACTTCAAGCGCCATAAAGTCACGGTGCGCGGCGGCATCGTGGCGTTCGTGATCTCCGCGATCATCATTATGTCGATTCTCGTCGGCATTATCCCCGGGCTGCCCACGCTGGCGGGGTGGTTCGAGCTGTTCTTCGTGAACTCCATCGGCCTGCCGTTTTCGTCGGGGCTTTGGATTTTCCTCGCGCTACTGCTCGGGGGCATCTGGTACGGCTTTCGGCGCTCGTTTCAGACCGGCTCGCGGCTGCTCAATACGGCGATGCTGTGCTTCGTCTTTATTATGATCGGCTACTCGTCGTACCTGATCGTGCCGATTCGCTCCTCGTACCGGCCGACGATCAACGAGAACGCGCCCGAGAACGTCCTCTCCTTCGTGAGCTACCTCAAGCGCGAGCAGTACGGCGACCGCCCCATCCTTTACGGGCCGCAGTACTCGGCGGAGCCGATCTCGCAGGAAGCCGGCGATTCCATCTACATCCCCAACGTGCGCACCGGCAAGTACGAAGGCGTCGACCGCAAGCTCGTCACCGAGTACGACGCCCGCGACAAGGTGCTGTTGCCGCGCATCTACTCCAACCAGCCCGCGCACCTGGAGGAGTACCGCAACTGGGGGGTCGACATTCCCTACCAGCCCGCCGTCAACCCCGAAACCGGCCGGCCGCAGTATCCTAAGCCCACGTTTGGCGAGAATATGGGCTTCCTGTTCCGCTATCAGCTTGGCCATATGTACTGGCGGTACTTCGGCTGGAATTTCGTGGGGCGCGAGGGCGATGTCCAGCAGTCGGGCGTGCTCTGGCCGGGCCAGGACTCGAAGACCACGCGCACCGCGCTGCCCGAGCGCGTGGCCGAAAGCAAGGCGCGCAACAACTTCTGGGCGCTGCCGCTGCTGCTCGGCATCCTGGGGCTGATCTACCAGATCCGCAAGGACGACCGCGACGCCCTCATCGTCGGACTGCTGTTCTTCTTCACCGGGATCGCCATCGCGCTCTACCTCAACCAGCCCCCGATCGAGCCGCGCGAGCGCGACTACACCTTCGCGGGCTCGTTTTACGCCTTTGGCATCTGGATGGGCATCGGGGTGATCGCGCTGGCCGATCTGCTCGGCCGGTTTATCCGGTCCGTGCCGGCGCGGGCCGCGCTCGCCACGGGCCTCGGGGCGCTGGTGCCGTTCGTGCTCATCGCCGATGGCTGGGACGACCATAACCGCTCGGGCCGCTACAACTCGGTCGATTCGGCCCGCAACCTGCTCGAATCGTGCGCGCCGAACGCGATCATCTTCACCAACGGCGACAACGACACCTTCCCGCTCTGGTACGCCCAGGAGGTCGAGGGCATCCGGCCGGACGTGCGCGTGGCCGTGCTCTCGTACCTCAACACCGATTGGTACATCGACCAGATGCGGCGGCCGTCTTACACCAACACGCCGCTCATTACCACCCTCGACTCGACCAACTACCGGCAGGGGACCAATGACTACCTCACCTATCAGCCCATCGCGCAGGTAGCCGCGGGCATTGATCTGAAGCAGTTTATCGGCCTCATCAAGCAGAACTACCCTGCGCTGGTGGTGCCCACGCAGGTGGGGAAACCGCTGATGAGCTTCCCGACGAAGAAGTTCTTCCTCGATGTCGATACCACGGCGGTCTGGAACTCGGGCATCATCCCCGCCGACCGCCGCACGCAGCTCGTGCCGCGCATGGAGTGGACCCTGAAGGGCAACATCATGGAGAAGAAGAACCTGATCATCCTCGATATGATCCAGGCGAACCAGTGGAAGCGGCCGATCTATTTCTCCACCACCGTCAACACCTCCGACTTTATGGGGCTGATGCCCTACTTCCAGCTCGAAGGGCTCGCTTACCGGCTGCTGCCGTGCAAAAACCCCGCGCCCGATCCGCGCCAGAACGGGTACGTAGCCCGCGAGATCATGCACCGGAATATGATGACCAAGTTCCAGTTCCGGGGGCTCAACAATCCGCGCATCTTCAACGACGAGAACGGCCTGCGCTTCCCGGCCAACTCGCGCGACAAGCTCTCGATCCTGGCCGAAGCCCACCTGGCCGCCGGCGATAAAGCCCGCGCCAAGCAGGTACTCGACGCGGCTTTCCGCTGGATGCCCGACGCGGGCGTGCCGTACGACTACTACACGCCCCAGTTTATCCGGCCTCTGGTGGAAGTCGGCGACCGCACCCGCGCCAACCAGCTGATGGACGTGATGAGCGACCGCGCCGTCAAAGCTCTGACCTACTACCAGACGAACGATCGGCAGCGCCTCTTCGACAACGAAGCGCGGATGAACGTCATCATTCTCCAGAACCTCGCCATCGCCGCGCAGGAAATCGGTGATCAGGCGCGCGCCACCAAGTACCAGCAGCTCTTCGGGCAGTTCTACAACCCCAACGGCGGCTAACTGCTTGCCCCGAGCGTATCCAATGTCATCCTGAGCGTAGCGAAGGACCGCTTTCGCTGCTTGCGGCCGGAAGAAAAGGTCCTTCGCTACGCTCAGGATGACATTCTTTTTTTTGCGCTGCTGCCGATGAAAACCGCGTCTCTGCTGTCCGTTTTTTCCGTGTTGCTCCTGCTGCCAGCGGCCCCGCCGCCCGTGCCCCCGCCGCGCACCGGCGCGACGGCTCTCTACACCGCCACCCGGCGCGAGGCCGACTCGCTGCGGGTGTGGGTCGGCTGGGCGAGCGCCCGCCCCGGCCCCGCCGCGCTGCGGGTGAGCGCCGTAGCCCCGGGCGGCGCCGAAACTGCGTGGCCCGACTCCGTCCGGCTGCGGAGCGTCGGGCCGGGACAGGCCACGTTCACGGTCGCCGTCGCGCGCTTTGGCCCCACCACCGACCGCCTGCGCCTGCGCGAGCCCGGTCCCGACGCCCCCGCCCCCACCGACGTCGCCGTGGCGCCCACCAGTGCCGCCCGCACCCGTACCTACGCCCTCACCGATACGGCCGGCCGCGTGCTGACCCGCGCCTGGCTCCACACCGATGAGGTGGCGCGCCCCCAGAACTTCGGTCTGGAGCTGTCGCTGACGCTGCTGCGCTACTCCGCCGACTTCCAGGCCGCTCTGCCGCCGATGGCCGAAGGGGTGGCGGGCGCGAAGAGCGCGACGCTGACCGTGACCGAAACCCGTCCCCTCGCCCCTACCGATACCTTCCGCATCCGCCAGCCCGGCCTCTACGCGCTACGCCAGGGCGCCACGGGGCCGCTCGATCCGCTGCTGGTCGAAGACGGCGGCTTCCCCGACGTGCGCTCCGCCCCCGACCTCATCCGGCCGCTCGTGTACCTCACCACCGCCCAGGAGCGCCAGAACCTCTACAACGCCGCCGATCCGAAGAAAGCGACCGACAAGTTCTGGCTCGACGTAGCCCAGGGCCAGCCCGACGCCGCCCGCGCCCTCATCCGCGCCTACTACGGCCGGGTGGCCGAAGCCAACCGCCTGTTCTCGTGCCACAAGCCCGGCTGGATGACCGATCGCGGCCTGCTATGGGTGGT
>JBKJUQ010000326.1:0-3054 GCA_046590685.1 Hymenobacteraceae bacterium | reverse complement strand
CAACCTATGCTTGACTCCATCGAATCGGCCATTGCCGACATCCGCGCCGGGAAAGTGGTGATCGTCGTCGACGACGAAGACCGCGAGAACGAAGGCGATTTTATCTGCGCGGCTCGTTGCGCTACGCCCGAGGTCGTCAACTTTATGGCTACCCATGGCCGCGGTCTCGTCTGCGCCCCGCTGATCGAAGACCGGTGCGAGGAGCTGGGGCTGGATCTAATGGTCGGGCGTAACACGGCGCTACACGCCACGCCGTTTACGGTGAGCATCGATCTGCTCAAGAACGGCGTCACGACGGGCATTTCGGCTTCCGATCGCTCCAAGACGATTCTTGCCTTGCTCGACCCCACTACCAAGCCGGAGGAGCTGGGTAAGCCCGGGCACATCTTCCCACTGAAAGCTCGCCGCGAGGGCGTGCTGCGCCGTCCGGGTCACACCGAGGCGGCGATCGACCTGGCGCGCCTGGCGGGCTTCGAGCCGGCGGGGGTGCTGGTCGAGATTCTCAAGGAAGACGGCGAGATGGCGCGGCTGCCGGACCTGCGACTGGTGGCCGAGCGCTGGAATCTGAAGCTGATCTCGGTGCAGGACCTCATCAAGTACCGCCTGCAATCGGAGAGCCTCATCACGCGCGAGATCACCGTGGCGCTCCCCACCGAGTGGGGCGAGTTCGATCTCTACGCCTACACCCAGCGCTCGAACGGCTTCAAGCACCTCGCGCTGGTGAAGGGGACGTGGGAACCCGACGAAGCGGTGCTCGTACGGGTGCATTCGTCGTGCGTGACGGGCGATATTTTCGGCTCCTGCCGCTGCGACTGCGGTCCGCAGCTCCACCGCGCGATGGCGCAGATCGAGCGCGAGGGCCGCGGAGTGGTCATTTATATGAATCAGGAGGGCCGCGGCATCGGGCTGCTCAACAAGCTCAAAGCCTACAAGCTCCAGGAGCAGGGCTTCGATACCGTGGAAGCCAACCTGGAGCTGGGGTTCCAGATGGACGAGCGCGACTACGGCGTGGGGGCCCAAATGCTCCGCGACCTGGGCGTGAAGAAGATGCGCCTGCTGACCAACAACCCGCGCAAGCGCTCGGGGCTGGCCGGCTACGGGTTGGAGGTAGTCGAGACGGTCGCCATCGAGGTATCTGCCAACCCCCACAATCAGCGCTACCTCGATACCAAGCGCGATAAGCTGGGCCACACCCTGAGTGGGGCGCTGGGAGCGAGCGAGGTGCCCGGCGCCTAGCGCGAAAGCGAACCCCCGAACCGGTCAAGACTGTTAGACCGCTGCTGCGCGCCGTACTTTTCAACCTCCCCCAACTCCTTTCGATATGAACCGCACTGCTTGGCTGATCGGTCTGCTGATGATCGCCCTCACCCTCGTTGGTGGTCCGGCCCGCGCCGGGGGCTACGAGCAGCAATGGGCGCAGGGGAGCGTCATTCTGACTTCCGGCGACACCATCGACGGGCCGGTGATTTACCACCACGACGAAGAAACCCTCGAAGTGCGCTTCGCGAATGGCACGGCGCGCACGTTTCCGGCGATCAACGTGAGCTACTTCGTGGTGAGCGGCGAGGCCACCCAGAACGGGTCCAACCGCATGAGCCCCGCCATCGTCTACGGCCCCTACGCGAGCCGGACGGGGATGTGGCCGCCGCCGGGGTCGGATCGGCGCGATAAAACGCCCGTGAAGATTTACGTGACGTATATGTGGGACCGCGACAACGACTACTCCGACTTTCGCGCGCCCGCCTTCTTTCAGCAACTGACGGATGGGAATGTCCGGCTGCTCAAGCGCGAAAAGCTCGTGCAGCGCACGGTCAATCCCGCTGATCCGTACTTCCGCTACTCGGGCTACCCGATGGGCGGCGGCTTCTACACCGAGATTCAGAACAGCTACTTTCTGGCCGATCCGCAGGGTCTGCTCACGCCGCTGCGCACGGTGAAGAAGGATTTGCTGGCGTATTTCGGGCGGCACGGCAAGCAGATTCAGGCCTATGCCAAGGAGAATAAGCTCTCGTTTACCGATCCCGATGAGCTGCCGCTGATTTTGAAATACGCCGACTCGCTCGGTCCCGGGTAAGGCGAGTGCGCGGCGCGGGCGACGACCTTTGCGCTCGATGCTGCCCGCTACGCTATCGGCTCTGCCGACTCTCGAAACTCCCCGGCTCCGGTTGCGCCACCTGACGGCGGCGGATGGGCCGGCGCTCTTTACCGTCTTCTCCGACCCCGCCGTGATGCGGTACTGGAGCAGCCCCCCGCTGGCCGACGAGGCTGCCGCGGCGATTCTGCTAACGGAGATCGAAGCGAATTTTCAGGCCCGGTTTCGCTTGCAGTGGGGGCTGGAGCAGCGTAGCGACGGGCGGGTGATCGGCACCTGTTCGCTCGGACACTTCGACGCCCAGAACCGGCGCGCGGAAGTGGGGTACGCCCTGGCCCGCGCCCACTGGGGGCAGGGGCTGATGCACGAGGCGCAAAATGCCCTCATTGGCTTCGCCTTCGCCCCAACAGAGGCCGGCGGATTGGATTTGCTGCGCCTCGAAGCCGACGTCGACCCGCGCAACGAAGCCTCGCGCCAGTCGCTGCTACGGCTGGGGTTTCAGCGCGAGGGGTACCTGCGCGAGCGGTGGCACGTAGCGGGGGAGGTGTGCGATTCGGAGGTGTTCGGACTGTTGCGTCGGGAATGGACGGGGGCGGCGCGCTGAACCGCTGCGCGCGCGTTGCGTAGTGGGCGGGTGGCGCTTTTCTCCGCCCCCGGTTCTATGGCTCTCATGAAAAAGAAGCTGCGCAAAAAGCTCGGCAAAAAAGCGCTCAGCCTGGTGCTCAAGTTCGGCCAGAGGATGGTAGCCAAGCACGGCGAGAAGATGGTGGCGGCCCTGCTCTCCGGCGCGGCCGGGGGCGTGGCGATGGCCAAAGCCGAAGACGAGATGGACGAGCCGAAGAAAGGAAAGAAGAAAAAGGACAAGAAGGCCAGGAAGGCGGCGAAGCAGCAGAGCGATTCTGCCGATTCCGACGAATAGGCGGAGGAGGGGAGCAAGGAATAACCAGCTTTCAAGCTGGCCG
>JBKJUQ010000108.1:0-11239 GCA_046590685.1 Hymenobacteraceae bacterium | reverse complement strand
GCACCACGTCCTGCGCGGCCGTCGGCCGGATCTGGTGGTGTCGGGCATCAACCACGGCTCTAATTCGAGCATTTCGGTGCTGTATTCCGGGACGATGTCAGCCGCGATCGAAGCAGCTATTGAGGGGCTACCGGCTATCGGCTTCTCGTTGGGTGAATACGGCCACGACGCCGATTTCTCGCACGTCGGCGAGCTAGTGGAGCAGGTGATTCGTACCGCGCTCAACCAAGGTATACCCCCCGGCGTGGCGCTAAACGTCAATTTGCCCAAGCGCCGCCCCGGCGAGCCCATCCGAGGCCTCAAAGTGTGTCGGCAAGCGCGCGCCAAGTGGCAGGAAGAGTTTGAGGAGCGGCGTGACCCCTACCAGCGCCGCTATTTCTGGATGAGCGGGCAATTTGTCAACTTCGACGACGGCGCCGATACCGACGAATGGGCACTGGCGAACAACTACGCCTCCGTTGTGCCGTGTCAGTTCGATCTGACCTCGCTCGCTGGTCGAGCCTACCTCAGTGAGCACTGGCCAGTCAATACCGATCCGCTCCCGCCGGCACCGGCGCCCGCAGTCGTCGAGCACGACACCCAAGGACTAGGTTAAGCTGTCCCAGCCGACAAGGCTCAATCCGATCGTTCGTCGGCTTATTCGACTGCCTGCTCCCACGTGAAAACGAAGGTGGTGCCCCGACCTGCTGGGCCATCCTCAATGTGAATGACGCCGCCGTGGTCCTCTACCAGGTGTTTGACCGTGGCGAGGCCTATGCCGCTGCCTTCCGGGCCATCGCCGGGAGCACCTAGCCGCTGAAACAACTGAAAAACCCGCTCCCGATCGTTCAGCGCAATGCCCGCCCCGTCGTCGCTGATGCGGAACGTGACGCGCAGGGCCCCGGGTCCCGGTGTCACGGTTACGCCGATATAGCCGTGGCCGATTGGATGGTGGCGGATCGCGTTTAGCAGCAGGTTGTAGAGTACCTGCCGAAGCGGCACGGAGGCGGTGCGCAGCACGGGTAACCACTCGCCGAAAGTGATCTCGAAATTGACGGCGCCGGGCAACGTGCGACGTAGCTCGTGTAACAGCTCGGCTACGTCCACTATTTCCACGGTGGCCATCGGGCGCGTTGAGCGAGCAAACGTGAGGAGACCTCCAACCAGCCCTTGCATCCGACTGACTTCGCCACTCATCACGGTCAGCGCTTCGCAAACGGCATCGGCATCGCCCTGGCGCGCGTCGCCGAGCATGAGGTCGGAAAGGCTGAGCAGGCTGGCCAACGGGGCTTTGAGATCGTGCGACACCATGGCCGTGAACTGATCGAGCCGCCGGTTGGCGCGCGTCAGCCGATCGTAACCCGATTCGAGCTGGCGGTTTCGCAGCTTGAGCTCCAACTGCGCCATCACCTGTTCGGAAATGGTGGTTAGGGCCTGTCGTTGGCCTGCTGTCAGCTCGCGCGGCACGGTATCAATTACGCACACGGTCCCGACGCAAAAGTTGTCGGCCGTAGTAAGCGGTACGCCGGCGTAAAAGCGCATCGCGGCTTCCCCGGCAACCAGCGGATGCTCACTGAAACGCTCGTCCGTGGCCAGATTAGCCACTTCCAGCGCCGTTCCGTTGGCCACTACGTGGTTACAAAACGCGAGCTCCCGCGGAATCTCCGTTTCGTGCGGCGGGAGCCCGACGCGGGCCTTGAGCCAGTTTCGGTTGTGGTCCATCAACCCAATGAGCGAAATGGGGGTCTGGCAAACCAGCGAAGCCAAGCGACTAAGATCATCGAACGCAAACTCGGCGTCGGTGTCGAGGATCTCGTAGCGGTCAAGCGCGCGCTGCCGCAGGAACTCGTCCGCGGGTACAAGCTTAGGAGTGGAATCGATCATAACAGCGGCAGCAATGAACACGCAATTCGTCCATTACGGGAAAGTGCGAACCGCGAAGGAATATGCGCGCCGGTTTCGGATGGATACCGGGGCGAACCGGACCAGCTAACCTTTTTTTCGGACGAACGGTATAGTACGCTCCCCGCTGCGCGGAGATTTTTGCTTTATTTTTCATTCATTTTCTTCTGATTACGATGGCAAAGTCCAGCGCTAAACGCCCCGCGGAACTCGACCGCGCCGACCGTGAGCCAACGCCCCGCACGCCCGTCCGCGCGGCCGCTCCCGGCCCGCGGGCGACTCCAAAAACGGCCGAGCGTCCGGCGCCAGCTGCGTCTCGTACTGCCGCCAACAAAACTGGCGATACGGCCCGTCCGGTGGCCCCAGCCGCCGCTAACCGGGAGCGGCCGGATACACGACCCGCGGCCAGCCCCAGCCGGGGAGATGCTGCCGCCGCGGCCAGCGTAGTCGCCAAGCCCTCGCAGCGCGCCCTCGACGCGGCCGAAGCCGTGCGAATGGAGAAGGCTGACATCGGTCTTACCATCGACCAGCGCGCCGGCGTAAGTCGGATTCTTAACAAAGCGCTCTCCGACGAGCACGTACTGTACGTGCGCACCCGCAACTACCACTGGAACGTGACGGGGATGCACTTCAAGAGCCTGCACGAGTTTTTTGAGGAACAATACAAGGCGCTTGAAGCAGCGATTGACGAGATTGCGGAGCGCACGCGCTCGCTCGGCTTCCGTGCCATCGGCTCGATGAGCGAGTTTTTGCAACACGCTCGCCTGCCGGAGCAAGCCCCGGCCGAAGTGCCCGACGCCGTCCAGATGCTCCGGAATCTGCTCGCCGACCATGAGTCCATCATCAAGCACCTGCGCGATGATGTCGATACCTGCGACGAGGATTTTGAGGACGCCGGTACCGCCGACTTCCTCACGGGGATGATGGAAGCGCACGAGAAAATGGCCTGGATGATCCGCGCGTATCTCTCCTAAGTTGCTTGCGGCGGCATCCGTTTGCCCAACCCCGCTGACTCGCCCGTAAAGGCGTGGGTCAGCGGGGTTTTTTGCGGCCGTACTTTTGGCGCTTTACTGGCGCTCTACCCGCTATTTCGTTCAACCCAATCGTGCCCCTGTCTCCCGTGCTGTCCCGCCTCGCGCTGAGCGCTGCCCTCGTGTTTCCGTTGACCACCGCCGCCCAGGCTCCATCCCGCTCCGAGCGCCTGGCCGCTGCCCCGCCCGTAGCCACGGCGCATGCGCTACCTATTACTGACCGCGCTGACTCTGTCGTGATCCGGCGCCTGTTCGAGGAGGCGCTCGGCCACGGTCAGTCGTACGAAAATTTGCGGGTGCTCTGCAAGCAGGTGGGGCCACGCCTCAGCGGCTCGCCGCAGGGGGCGAAAGCGGTGGAATGGGGCGTGGCCGCGCTGAAAGCGGCCGGCGCCGATTCAGTCTGGCTCCAGCCGTGCATGGTGCCCCATTGGGAGCGAGGCAAGGCCGAGACCGGCCGCGTGCTCGGCGCGAAGGGCCTCGATAAGCTGCCCGTGTGCGCGCTGGGCGGGTCGGTGGCCACGGGCGGCAAGCTGACGGCTGGCGTGGTAGAGGTGAAGACGTTTGAGGAGCTGGCGGCCCTGCCCGAGGCCCAGGTAAAGGGCCGCATCGTGTTCTTCAACCGGCCCATGGAGCCGCGCAACATTACCTCGTTTACCTCCTACAGCGGGGCGGTCAACCAGCGCGGCCGTGGCGCGGTGGAGGCAGCAAAGCGCGGCGCAGTGGCCGTACTGGTGCGTTCCATGAATCTGCGGGCCGACGATTTTCCGCATACCGGCGCGATGCGGTACGCCGACGACGTCACCAAAATCCCCGCCGCCGCCCTCAGCACCCTCGCGGCTGACCAACTGAGCGCGGCGCTGAAAACGACGCCCGGGTTGCGCTTTGAGCTGCGAATGGATTGCCGGACACTCCCCGACGCGCCGAGCTTTAACGTGGTAGGGGAGGTGCGCGGCGCGACGGTGCCGCAGGAAGTGATCGTCGTGGGCGGCCACCTCGATTCGTGGGATCTCGCCGAAGGCGCCCACGACGACGGCGCCGGCTGCGTACAGAGCATCGAGGTGCTGCGCCTGTTGAAAGCCAGCGGTCAGCGCCCGAGCCGGACGGTGCGCGCGGTGCTGTTTGCCAACGAGGAAAACGGCACCCGCGGCGCCCAGGAGTACGCGCGCCGGGCCAAGCTGGAAGTACCTCGCCGCCGCCACCTAGCCGCCATCGAGAGCGATGCGGGCGGGTTTACGCCGCGCGGCTTTTCCGTCGAAGCACCCGCCGCTACCGTGGCTGCCGCGCAGGCGTGGCGGCCGCTGCTGGCGCCGTATCTGGTCGATGCGATTGAAGGCGGTCATTCGGGCACCGACATCGAGCCGCTCGGCGAGCTCGGCACCATCCGGCTGGGCCTATCGCCCGACTCGCAGCGCTATTTCGACGTGCACCACGCCGCGACCGATGTGTTCGAGGCCGTCAACCGCCGCGAGCTCGAGCTTGGCGGCGCGGCGATGGCCGCGATGGTTTGGCTGATCAGTCAAAGAGGACTTTAGTAAGAACTGAGAACTGAGAACTGAGAATTGAGAACGAATCGTATTTCTCAGTTCTCACCTCTCAGTTCTCAGTTTACCATTCTTACCACCGTTCCCGCACCCGCAGGTGCTCGATGTGCGCCAAGTGGTGGCGCCCGTGCCACGCGTAAAGCCCGATGTAGGAGTGCAGCACGATCTCGCCCAGTGCCGGGTGACGCAGGCGGTGCTGCCACTGCGCGTCCGTGAGGTTTTGCAGCAGGGCGGCCCAGCGCTGGTGCAGGCCGTCGAGCAGGATGAGCGAAGGCGCGACCGGCAGACGGCTATCGGGCAGGTCGGCCCACAAGTGCTCTTCGTAGGTTTTGATCAGCGGCTCGTCTTCGGTGAGGGCCAGCTTGAAGCGCGTATAGGCGTTGAGGTGCGAATCGGGTAAATGATGCGCGACTTGCCGCACGGTCCAGCCACCGGGGCGGTAGGGGGTATCGAGCTGCGCATCGGTCAGGGTGCCGACGGCGGCGCGCAGGCGGCCGGGCAGCGTGGCCATATCGGCGACGGCCGCGCGACGGTCCGCGACGGAGAACGGCGCGTTCAGGTCGTGCTTGCCGATGGGATAGGCGAACGTGTCGAGGGATTTCATGGGGAAGCAGCGCGGGGAAAAGTCTGCCGAAGGTCGGTATCCTGACGCGAACTCCCGTCGCCCCCGACCTTTGCGCCTTCCATGCACCTCGTAGACACCCACGGCCATTTATTCTCGGCGCAATTCGATGCCGACCGCGCCGCCGCCGCCGATCGCGCCCGCGCGGCCGGCGTGGGGCAGGTGCTGCTGCCCAACATCGACCATACCAGCATCGACGCGCTGCTCGATTGCGAAGACCGTTACCCCGACCTCTGCCGCGCGATGATGGGCCTGCACCCGTGCTCGGTCAAGAAAGATTTCGACCGCGAGCTGTACGTAGTGGAGGAATGGCTGAAGCGCCGCCCGTGGGTGGCGCTTGGCGAATCAGGGCTTGACTTGTACTGGGATAAAACCACCCTTGGCTGGCAGCAGGAAGCGCTGCGCGTGCAGCTCGGCTGGGCCAAGCAGTACCGTATCCCGATCGTGCTCCACACCCGCGATGCCTTCGCCGAAACGGCCGCGCTCGTGGAAGAAGCGCAGGATGGGACGCTCACGGGCGTATTCCACTGCTTTTCGGGATCGCTGCCCGAGGCTAAACAGGCCATCGCGCTCGGCTTTCAGCTCGGAATTGGTGGCACCGCCACGTTCAAGAACGGGGGGCTCGATCAGGTGCTGCCCACGCTGGGGCTCGACCACGTCATGCTCGAAACCGATTGCCCGTACCTGGCGCCCGTACCGTTCCGCGGCAAGCGCAACGAGCCGGCATACCTGCCCCTCATCGCCGCGCGGGTAGGGGAGCTAACGGGCCTGACGACTGAGGAAGTGGCCGCGATTACCACCGCGAACGCCGGAAAATTATTTTCGATTTTCGATTGAGTGATTTTCGATTGAGAGGCCGTTGCCATACGATTACTCAATCCAAAATCGAAAATCACTCAATCGAAAATAAACCACCGTGTCCAAAATCCCGCCCGAAGTAGTCGATCAGATCAAGCTCGCCGCCGACATAACGGAGGTGGTGGGCGGGTTCGTGACGCTCAAGCGGCGGGGGCAGAATCTGTGGGCGCCGTGTCCGTTTCACGACGAGAAAACCGCGTCGTTCTCGGTCGCGCCAAGCAAGGGGTTCTTCAAGTGCTTCGGCTGCCAGAAGTCGGGCTCGGTGGTGGACTTCGTGATGGAAATCGAGAAGGTTTCTTATCCCGAAGCCCTGCGGTGGCTCGCCAAGCGCTACGGTATCGGCATCCCCGAAACCGACGCGCCCAAGTCAGACGAGGAAAAAGCCCGGCAGGATGAGCGCGATTCGCTGTTCATTCTCACCGATTGGGCGAAGGAGTTTTTCAAGCGCCAGCTCGCCGAGTCGGACGAAGGCAAGGGCATCGGCGGAGCGTACCTGCGCGAGCGCGGCCTCCAGCGCCCCGCTCAGGACGCCTTCGAGCTGGGTTATTCCCTCGACCAGTGGGACGCGCTGCTGCTGGCGGCCCAGCGCGCCGGCTACGATCAGAAGTACCTCGAAGCCACAGGCCTGGTCGTGGTCAAAGAAGACCAGCCCGACCGCCGCTACGACCGCTTCCGGGGGCGCGTGATGTTCCCGATCCACAACGCCTCCGGGCGGGTGGTGGGCTTCGGCGCGCGGACGTTGCGGCGCGACGATAAAGCGGGCGCGAAGTACCTCAACTCGCCCGAATCGGCGATTTATCACAAGGGCGACGTCCTCTACGGCCTCTACCAGGCGCGCGAGGCGGTGCGCAAGGAAGACGTGGTGTACCTCGTGGAGGGCTACCTCGACGTCATCTCGCTCTGGCAGGGTGGCGTGCGCAACGTGGCGGCGATCAGCGGTACGGCCCTCACCGAAAACCAGGTGCGGCTGCTGGCGCGCTATACCAAGAACGTCACGCTGCTGCTCGACGGCGACGCCGCCGGCCTGCGGGCCTCCCAGAAAGGCGTCGATCTGCTGCTCGCCGGCGGCTTGAACGTACGCGTCTGCCCGCTGCCGGCCGGCGAAGACCCCGACTCGTTCATTCAGAAACAGGGCGATACGGCCTTCCGCGCCCATCTGGCGGCTCACACCCAGGACTTCATCACGTTCAAGGCGCGCGCCTGGCAGGCGCAGGCCGTGCAGGACCCCACGCTCAAGGCCGATGCCATCCGCGACGTGCTCGCGTCCATCGCGCGGGTGCAGGACGAGATCAAGCGCTCGGTGTTCATCCAGGAGACGTCGCGCCTGTTCGGGATGCCCGAAGACGTGCTGCTCGGTGCCTACAACAAGATCGCGCGGGAGCTGGCCCGGCCCACCGGCCCGGCCAGCGGCGGTCAGCGTCCGCCCGCGGCGCCTGGCAACGCGGCTGGCACTCCGCAGACTGGCCCCCGGCCCGACCGCCCCGAGAATCTGCCGCCCGAAGCCTACGGCATCAGCCCCGAGGAGCAGGGCTTGCAGGTCGGACCCGACGGCGAGCTGGAGCTGGTGGCCGCCCCGGCCTACGAGCGGCTGGAGCGCGAAGTGATCCGCCTCATCATCTCTTACGCCGACCACACCGTGCGCGCGCCCGACAACCAGCCGTGGCTGCTCGCGCCCTACATCCTGGCGCTGCTCGAAAGCAACGGCACCACGTTCCGCGACGTGTTGTGCGCGCAGATCGCCCGCGAGATGCGCGCCGCCATCGACCAGGGAACGCTCCCTGAGATCGCCCACTTCCGTGACCACCCCGACGCCACGATCCGCACCTTCACGATCGACCGCTTAGCTGAAACCGACCGCTGGGGGTTGAGCGAGCACTGGTCGAGCAAATTCCACATCGAAGTCCCCGACGAGCCCGCCGTGCTGCAAGCCGCCGCCGATCAGGCCGTGTACCGCATGAGCTTCTGCCTGCTCGAAGACAAGATCTCCGAGCTGGCCGCCCAACTCCCGCGCGCCGTCGAGTTCGACGAGCAGCTGTACCTCATGACGGAGATTCAGCAGCTCACGCGCATCAAGAATCAGCTCGGCGAGCTGCTGGGGCGGGTGATCGTGTAGCTTCCTTGCCCGGCCTTTAAAGGCCGGGCAAGGAAGGGCTTCAGTAGTTGAAGTCGCGCGGCTCGCCGTTGAGCTCGCGGCCGCGCAGGATCTCCTGCCGGACTTCGTTGAGCCACTCAGGTTCGGTTTCCCGGATAGTGCGGTCGGGGTCTGGAGGCGCCAAGGTCAGGCCGGTTTGGCGGCGGAGTAGGTATTCTTCTTCGTAGACGTCGGTTAGGGCCACGGCCAGCAGGGTCTTGCGCAGCTGATTGCCCAAGTCGATGAGGGGTTGGCGCCAGTCGTCGGCGTCGGCATCGATGGCCAGGCGCTCGCGGGCTTTGAGCAGCAGATCGATGTTCATGATCAGCCCATCGGTCACGCGCTCGTTTTTCCATTTGCCAGTGCCTTCGTCGTAGGCGGCGCGCAGGGCGAGCAGGTTGGGCGTGGGGTCGAAACGCTGGGCGAATTCGGCGAAGAGGTCGCGCTTTTCGTCGGATGCCAGCTGGTGCCACCACGGGCGGGCATCGTGCTCATCGGGCGGGGTGGAGGGCTTGAGCTCGTCGGCTTCGCGGTCGGCGCGGGCGCGGTAGAACGCTTCGCGCTCGCCGCGGCGGTTGGGGCGCTGAAACGGTTGGGTGCCGGTGCGTGCGTCGTAGTATCGGTACCAATCGGGGTAGGGGCGTGGGTCGAACACCGCGTCGGGGTCGGGCGCGAGGGCCAGCGCGCGCATGTCCTCGTAGTCCTGCCACGCCCAGTGGTGGTGGGTGTCGGGGCCGTGGCCCACGTCGCGGCAGGCGTCGGAGAGGAGGTAGTCGCGGTAGAGCGCTACTTCTTCGGCCGTGATGGGCGGCACCCAGTCGAGGCGGTGAATGATGCGTTCGAGGTACCCGTGGAACTGCATCCCGATGGTGACGCCCGGTAGTTCGATCTCGCCGGCGCGCCAGCGCTCCTGCAAGTCGAAGAGCTTCTTTTGCTGAATCTCCCACAGGCGCTCGTAGGCTTCAGCCCGAAACTCCGATGCCCCCTCGATGCGCCACTTCAGGTGCAGGGGGCCGTCCTGGAGCCAGTGCGCCTTGTGGTTGGCGTAATACTGAATGAAGTGCTCGACGCTGGCCGGCTCGTAGCCAGCGAAACAGGCCTGGTACGCGGGGTCGGTGCGGAGCTGGTGGGCCGTGTCGCGGATCAGCTGACTGTACTTCTCGGCTTCTTCGGCGGCGCGGGTGTGGTAATCGGCGGAAGCCATCGGCAGACGCAGTAATGGGAGGATGGGAGGGACGAGAGGGAATCAGAAGTCGAAATCAGCCGGCTCGCCCGCGGCTTGTCGTCCGTTCAGGATCGCGGCGCGGTGGTGCTCGGCGTACCTCTGCGCGATCTGCTGGTAGGTGCTGGTGCCGCGCTCGGAGGGCGGTGGGTGGGGTAGGCCGGCCTGCTCGCGCCGGCCGTAGGCGGCGTAGGCGGCGCGCACCGCGCGCACCATTTGCTCGCGCCGGTAGGCGTCCCACGTCCGGTGAATGGCAACACGCCAGTCGGGCGCAGCCAATAGGGCTAGCGGCTCGGCCACGTTCTCCAGCGCATCAACGGCGGCGCGCGCCTGCCGGTCGAGGCGGTCGCGGTGCTCCGGCTCCGTGGTGCTATAGTCGAGGGCCCGGTAGTACTGCAGCATTTCGGGCGGCTCGAAGCGGCGCAGCAGCGTCTCGATCATCGTCGGGTCGTCGGAGTCGAGCCGCGGCAGCCTCGGGGTCGGCGGGTCGGCGGGGGCTACGGGCGGCGGCGGGGCAGGGCGGGGGGCGGTTTCCTCGCCGAGCTGGGCGTAGTACGCTTCTTTCGGGCCGCGCACGTCGGGTAGCAGCAGCCAGTTGAGGCCGGGCACGTGGTCGTCGCACCACGCGTACCATTCCGGGTAGCGCCACAAGCTCAGGTCGGCGGAGATGAAAAAGCGCGGTCTTTCTTCCCAGCCCGGTCCGAGCGCGGCCGCCACGGGGTCTTCGCCGCGCTCCTGGGCTTCGCGCCAGAGGCGGTACTTGTCGTAGAACTGCCAGCCGTTCACGATGGGTACGTACGTTTCAAGGTCCTGGCACTCCTCGCTGCGCAGGTAGGCGCAGTACTGGTCCACCTCGTCGGGCGTAATCGGGTCGAGGAACGGGCACTCGTGCACTCGGTGCGTAGCAACTTCAAAATCCAGGCTCACCTGTATCCAGTCGGGCGGGAGAGTCACTTGCTCGGCGCGCCACTGGCATTGAAGTAAAAACAGCTTGCGGTGCTGGATATGCCAGAGTCGCTCGTCGGCTTGCTGCCGCAGCGCTTGGGCGCGCCGTTCGGCACGGTCGCGCCACCCAGGACCGTCAACGAGGTACTTGGCGCGCTGCTCGGCGTAGTGCTCCAGAAAGCTCTCGCCGTCGGTGAACTGCGCTAGCCACGCCTGCGCGGCGGGGTCGGCCCCGAAGCGGGCGATGATTTCGTCGCGCTGGTGCGCCAGCTCGCGGTGGCGGGCGGCTTTCAGGGCGTGGCGGTCGGTGGGCTCGGTCGGCATCGGCGGTTGAGTGGGGGAAGGCGCCCAAAAATAGCAGTCCGGCGCTTCATTTTTCATCTGGCCATGGCCAGACGAGTGCCGGACTAGTCATCGGGTCGTCTGGCAATTGCCAGACGGGCGCCGGACCGGTCATGGGGTCATCTGGCAATTGCCAGATGAGTGCCGGACCAGTCATTGGGTCATCTGGCAATTGCCAGATGAGTACTCTTTTCAGAAGTAACCAATGTAGTGTGTCATTGCGAGGAGGCTTTGCGACGAAGCAATCCTCGTTTGCTCGGCAACGTGGCTGCGGGGGGACTAAGCAACCGCACCGAGCAAACGAGGATTGCTTCGCTGCGCTCGCAATGACAACTTACTCGCTTACTGACCGGCTGTGGTTTTCTTGCTGCGGGCGTTGCGGTGCGGCAGTCTGGCGTAGTCGAAGTACTGTTTGGCCTGCGCGGGCGCCTGCCAGTGGGCGGCGAGGGCGAGGCAGTGCACGGCCCACAGCTCGTCGGCAAGGGCGCGGCCGGCGGGCGTCAGGTCGAGCGTTTCTTTTTTGAGACCGGTGCGGCCGACGTCGCGCTTTTTCGCCGCCGTTTCGTAGGCCGTCAGCAGGGCGCGGGCCGCCGCTCCGGGGCGTTGGGCCACGGTGCCGGCGGGGGCGCCGGGCAACACGGGCACAGCCGGCAGCTTAGCGGCGGC
>JBKJUQ010000438.1:0-5062 GCA_046590685.1 Hymenobacteraceae bacterium | reverse complement strand
GCTGACGACCGGCTTGCCGGTGAAGATCTAGGGGCTTGCGGCCTCGCGGTGCGGGGTGGCTGCTTGGGCAAACTGCGGTTAGGAGCCGACAAGAAGGGGAGGAGCCGACCGATTGAGCGGAGCGGGCCGGAGCGTGGGGATGGGGCAAACACGGGGCAGACACGGCACAAAGCCGGGGTATCTACGGTAGAGACACGCCGTAACTACGGGATTGCGGCGGGGTAGACACGGGATAGGCACGCGCTAACAGTGCGTAGGGCACGGCAGCGGGCTTGGCTGGCCCTAGCTATACAGGTGCGAGCCAGCCGTAAAACGCCGGCCGTGGGCCGCGACACGCACAAGCCACCGGAACGGGAAGTAGCGGCCGTCGCTGCCCAAGCTTGAATCTGTTTTGGGTGTATTGAAGACTGCCGGATGGAGCGTGGCTATTGCGACTGGTACGGCAGGGAAGTACTACAAGAATCGTTCAAGTTTAACTCGCCGGATATTGACGGCGAAGTTGCAGTTTTCGCAATCCAGCCGCTTGAAGGTAGCGATGCCGACCACCTGGCCGCGCCCGTTCATTACGGGGGAGCCGCTGGACCCAGAAGAAATGGCGGCGTCGAATTGAATTAGCCCTTGGTTCTCGCCACGCAGGGCGGATACTACGCCCTTCGTGAAGGTGCGTTCCAGTCCTTCGGGATTGCCGATGACGAGGACTTCGCTGGCCCGGCGGGGGATGGCTGGCGCCAGCCGCAGGTACGGGTAGGCTTCGTCAGGCGCATTTTCGCCTTTGGCTACGCGGAAAACGATGTAGTCGGCCTCCTCATTCGCGTCCACAATTTCGGTAATCCGCCGCTGGCGGCCATCCGTGAGCTTGACGTAGCCCGCATCGGACCCGCGAAAGACGTGGTAGTTGGAAACTGCCAGCCCGCCAGCCGACACGAAAAACCCCGTGCCGAGGCTGCCGCCATTAGTTTGGATCAGAAAGACGGCTGGTTCGAGGCGATCCACAAGATCGCTCAGGTCGCCGGGTGGCTGACTAACGCGCTGCTCATCTGAGGGTGAGGCTTCGTCGGTAACAGCTTCTGCCGGGGTGGCCGTTTCCTCGTGGGGCGCGGCGGTTGGTTCGGTTACGCGCCGCCCGGCCGCGTAGGCCCGAAAATCAGCCGCGCTGTCGAATGCCTCCGCCGCCACGGGCGCTAGTTGGGCGCTGGCCAGATAGCCGTTTACGCTCGCGCCTTCCGCCGTCAGCACGTAAGCCGAAACTGTGGAGCCCTTTTCGGTCGATTCGGGGTACTGGCGTGAGTCATACGCCAGCCGCACCCGTTGGCCGGCTAGGTGCTCGCGCAGCCACGCCCGGCTGCCCTCGGTAGGTTCGAGGCCCGTGAGCGTGACGCGCACCCCGTCGTTGAGCAGCAATCCGCCGTCGTCGGTGATGGAAGTGACGAGGTGGTAGCGCTCGTCGTAGTCAGGGGTGCAGGCCGAGAGCGCGAGTAGCAGGACGGCGGCGGGTTTTCTCATCGTATTTAGTCGCCGATGGAGCCGATTTTGGGCTGAATTTGAATGATGAAGCGGCGGTTTAGTCGTTCGTTCATTCCCTCATAACGGCCCTTGCCTCGGTTTCCACTACCGGCAGCTACCAATTCCACGTTTGCCGGCATCTGAATTCCGTTGCTCTCCCAAAGCCGCAATACCGCCAGTGCCCGGTTGTAGCTAAGTTGTCGGATGTCGTCGCGGTCTTGATTCGAGTAGTCAGTATCCGGTAAGCGAGGCTCCTTCGCTGCCCGACCTTCGACAATCACGAGGTACTGCGTGTCATCGTCCAGCGTTTGTATTTGACGTTCCAGAAAGCGGCCAGCCTCAACCAGCGGCTGTTTTGTTTCTTCCGGAAGGTCATACTTCCATTGAGCAAAATTTACGTCAAACGTAAGCTCGTACCTTTTGTATTCGGCTTTGTATTTAAAATAATTGCTTTCAAGCCTTTCGAGCGCCTTTTTGATTTGGTCTAGCTTCTTCTTCTCTTCAAGTTGTACTTGTAGCTCATTAATCAGCTTCTGATTCTGCGACTCTTTGTCTTTGAACAGCTTGTAGCTTAACACGAACAGCACCAGCATTGTCAGAAACAGCGCCGTCATCAAATCCACGTAGGACGGCCAGAAGAAGTCTTTGCTTTGCTTCATCGCGAGGAGCCGTTAGCGCCGAAGTAGTCTTTCGGCTTCTGCCCCACCAGTTTGCCAAAGAAGCTCGGCTGTGCCAGGTCGGCCTGGATCCGCGCAAGACGTTCGACCTGCGCTTGCAGCTCCCGCTGAATCTGCTCATCGGCCAACAGGCGCTTTTCCAGGCTGTTCAGTACGTTCGTGAGGGTCTTGTTCTGGCTGGTTTGCTCGGTGGTCAGCTTGCGCTGCTCGTCGGGCAGGGCGCTGAACGGTTGCAGGTAGCGTACTACTTTGTCGTAGATGTTCTGGTCGTTGAGAGAGGCGAAATACTGGCGGAGGTTGTCGTCGGCTTGCTGGAGCTCTTTATTTAATTCAGTGACCCGATGATCCACTATCGATTTGAGGGAACGAGCACCTTCGTCCAAGCTGCTCTCTAATCCTGCTCGAACGTCATCAATTGTTTGCTGATGGGTTTGAAAAAAATGGGCCATTTGCCTCAATGCAAGGCCGTGTTCATTGATAAATTTTGGCAAATCTTGTGTTGCCGCTTTCTCTAGCAGTTCAAGCCGGTTAAGCATCGCGGCCATTGTGCGGGTCGCTTCGGTGCCCATCTGCACTGTATGGTTCAGCGCCGCCTGATAGCCCATAAACTTCTCGAAGGTGGCGGCGCTTTGCTCCACTTTGTCGAAGATTTTGATGGTAGCGTTGGCCATTTTGGTGACGCCTACTTCTTCGAGCTTCACCAGGAAATCGCGCTGAACGGTGATGTTTTCGCTTGTCTTGGTAATGTTGTCCCCCATCTTATCCATCATGGGCAGAATCTGGGAGAGCTTGGCGAAAAAGTCGTCCTGAATGCGGGTGAAAAACTTCTCGTTGAACGTGTCGAGGACAGCCTTCATGTCGCCCATACTCTTCTGCATATCCGAGTTGAGTTTCGGCAATAGGTTGACTTGGAGGAAGGTATAGTAGGCGTTTTTGAGTTTGTCGCGGCGGGCGCGGGCGGTTTTCAGGAGTTGATTAGCCCAGAGCGTGAGGCCCAGCCCGATGAACGACCCCACCATCGCAATGCCAATCCCGCCGAGGAATGCCAGAATCTGGTCGTTCCCGATAAAGGTGGCGTCGGTGCCGGGCGTGGGGGTGCTTTCACCTCCCAACAGCAGCGAAGCCAGCCCAAACATTGCCCCCAGAAACGTCCCCAGAAGCCCCAGATAAAGCGGCATCGAAACCTGCGACTGAATCTCCTCATCCAACGCTTCGGCGTGGCGTTCGGAGATGTCTTTCAGGATGTTGAAGTCGGCGGCGGCGCCTTTGTTGTTAAGTAGGTATTCGTTCGTGTCGGTTCGGATTTGCTGAAATTCGTCCGAAGCACCCGCGATTTCTGCCAAGCGGTCTATCTCGGCTTCGCCAACCACCTCAAACGCATCTGATGGGCCCAGATCACCCGCTTTAAACTTGGCTTGCAGCGCTACTCGTGGAATCGTGGCCCAAACCTCCCACTCTTCGTTTTCTTCATTCCACTGTTTGATGGAAAAGGAAGGAACGTCGTTTTTGTCAACGGTGCCATCAATGTAGAAGGAACCAGGTCGGTTTTTGTCCGTGAATGACCAAGCACCATCCTTAATTGCTTCCCAGCTAAACGGCGCCGTCGATTCTTCAATACTATCAATTGTAGCCTGCTCAATGTTCAGTATACCCGCGCCCGGATACATCGCCGCGACCCGCGCAATCAGCGTTCGGTTACGGAAAAACACGACAAGCTGCCAGATAACCAGCCCGGCGATAATCAGAATTTCAGCAAGTTGCATAGCTCAGAAAAGTTAAAAATCAGCTAATAATCAGTTGCGCGCGGTCGCGGATTTCCCAGCGGTCGCCGACCCGTTCGAGCTTGCCCGCCCGGGCCGTGACGATGCGGGTGAACTGGTTGCTAAGGGGCAACTCAAAATCGAAGAAGTGGCGCAGGTTGCGCACATCCGCCGCGATGACGCGCGCTTGGTCGGCGGCGGGGCTGAACTCGTAGGTGGCGCGGGTGCCGGCGGGGCCGTCGGGCACGGTCAGGTGTACTTCGAGCAGCGGCGATTGGTCAGTGCCGAGGCGGCGGTGTTCGAGGTACGACAGGCTCGGCGCATCCACGTAGAAGTGCGCGGCGGTGGGCGCAGCGGGCTTGACGGTAAGCTCAATGGGCGCTGGTGGGGGAAGTGGCGTTGATTCCGGTGCGCTCGGTGCGGCCGGTGAAGACGTGGCACCAGCAGCGCCTTTTGCTGCCAACCGAAGCCGCTGCAACTCATCTTTGACGCCCGCGATTTCTTCTCGCAGATCTTCATTCTCAGCTTGCAAGCGCGGGTTTTCCACTTGCAAACGTTCGCGCAACTCCTTGTTCGCCCGCTGACGAGCGGCTTTGTCCGGGTCCGCCGTTTCTGTTTCCAACTCTTCCGAAGCAGCCGGCACTTGGCGTTTGTACCACCAATAGCAGGCAGCGGCCGTCGCTGCCGCTCCCGCAACGATTCCAGCCAGTAAGGTCAGCGCAAGGAATGCCCGGCTGGTGCCGGGCTTCCGCCGTGCGGCACCGGTACGCTGCGTTTTCGATGGCTGTTTGGGCGTGTGAGCGGCCTTTTTTGCGGATGACTTTACTGCCGCACTCTGCTTAACAGGGTTTTGTGAGGTATAGAGCGCGTCCTTTTTCGCAGGTGGCTTTGCCGTTGTACTCTCCTTGTCCGGCTTCTTCGAGCCAGCACTAGCGGCTTTCGCACCCCCATCCGTCACGTTTTGGCTGATGGCCGCGTGACCGAGCGCCGCAAGCAAGCCGGTCAGTATCCAGCGAACAGGCTTTTTCATCAGGCGGCGGCGGGTTGGGTGGTGGTGGTGTGCAATTCCTTCGAGAGCGCAATCAGCGCCTCTTTCAGCGGCAGGAAAAACAGCGTTTCCGG
>JBKJUQ010000353.1:0-1389 GCA_046590685.1 Hymenobacteraceae bacterium | reverse complement strand
GCATGCGGCGGTGGTTCGACCGGAGCGATTTCTGAGGCTACGGGCGGCCCCGGGGGGCATCTTTGCGGCACTATTGCTTTCCTCGATGCCCCACCCGCTCCGTTTTCTCCTGTCCATCGGTCTCTTGTTGGGGCTTACGTACCCGGCCTTCGCGCAGCCCGACTCCGATCTGACGAGCTATCCCACGCGAAAGCGCCTGACGGTCAGCGTAATCAAGTTTCCGGAGGCCCGCGCCGCTACCAGTGCCTTCATCCGGCGGCGGGCGCGGCGCATCCAGAAGCAGGAGGAGACGCCCGAGCAGATCACGGCCGATTTCTCGCTGCCCCTGCGCGACCTCCCGCGCCTCGACTCGCTGGCCGCCGCCCTCGGGTACGTGCTCGAAAACACGCTCGAAGCCCAGAACACCGACGAGCGCGTGCGCGCCCTGCGCGACGACGAAACCGACGCGCAAACGACCCTGGGCCGCGTGCAGGCCGAGCTGCGCGCGCTGAGCGCCGCGCGCCGACCCGATTCGGCGCAGCTCTCCCTCCAGCGGCTTCGGCTCGACAACGCCACCAGCGCGCTGCGGCGCGTGCGCAATCAGCTGGCGGCCTTCAGCGCCCACGACTCGCTCGCGTTCGTGACCCTGCGGGTGTTCGATGAGATCACGTTCCCCACGGCCAATCGCAGCATCAAGTTCGTGAATATGCCGGGCGTCGAAGTGGGGCTGCTCCGGCTCGAAAACCCGCAGGCTGGCGTCACGGCGCGCTACTACCGCGGCTACTCGGTCAAATACCTCTTCACGCGCGGCAAGAGCTACGTCAACCTCGGCATCTACAAGCCCACGACCGCCGCCGTGGCCACCGATTCGGCGTTCGTGACGGAGTTGTTCGTCATCAATTTCGGGCAGGATTTCTACCCGCGCCACTTCGGCCGCGGCCAGCGCAAGTTCCTGAACCTGTACTCTACCTACCAGATCGGCGGCGTCATCCTCAACCGGGGCGCCGCCGACGAAGCGCAGTTCATCCCCAACGCCAACCTCGGCCTCGGCCTCGAATTACTGAAAACCAAAAACTTCCTCCTCGATACCAAAGCCAGCTACTTCCTGCCCCTCCACCACCTCAACCGCGACCTGCGCGGCCTGCTGGCGCAAGCGTCGCTGAATTTCGTGTTCTGAGGGCCGCGGCCGGGGCGGCTCGCCGCGCCACCGGCCGTCGTCGCCGCGCCAACGGCCTTTAGAGCTCCAACGACGACCTTTATTGCCGCAATAAAGGTCGTTAGTGCGGCAATAAAGGTCGTTTTTGCCGCAATAAAGGTCGTCAGTGCGGCAAAAACGACCTTTATTGCCGCACTAACGACCTTTATTGCGGCAATAAAGGTCGTCGTTGGAGCTCTAAAGGCCGTTGGCGC
>JBKJUQ010000387.1:0-1495 GCA_046590685.1 Hymenobacteraceae bacterium | reverse complement strand
CCCGCGTAGACGGATACCAGCCTGAATGTCAGTTAACCCCCTGCGTTGGGTAGAGGTATTTGGTGTACTCAATCGTATTCGGGTGCTACAGCAATGCAGACGACCTACCCCTCTACCCTAAGCAGGTGTATACCCCGGCATTGGTCAAGTAACTCTACATCGTTTGAACGCTAACATTTGCAAGCTTCTACTCAATCTCGAGTGGCTGTTTTCAATCGAGGTCTATATTATACAACCTATTAAGCTTCAAGCATCCTATCAATTGGCGGGACTGCGTTCTAGGTAAGTAGTAAGTTAGGGGGGCGGCTCAATTGCACTTATCGACTTAACAGATCTTTTTTAATTGAAATTCATATTACCACGTGCCGGTTTTGGGCTTTCGTGTTTTTTCGTGCTAAAGTTCCGCAGGCCTACAATTTATAAAAAAATGGCCGGCGCGAAGCGAAAAAATGGCCCTATTAACGCCAATGGCAGGGTGCAGCCGGTTTTAGGACAATTTTCGAAATTATCTTAATAAAAGTACGTCCGAATAGCCAAGCTTACCGTATAAGGTCACAAGCCTCATCTATCGGTTAGCTAACTGTCAGTTGATCGACCATTCGAGTGCTTCGGGGCCTGTAGACACAGACTTCGTTCTTTCTCAATCTTCTCTTTTTTCCCCTTCTCAAGGTTATATGCATTCTACTTCTAAAGTCAACTCACGCTTTATGCGTCTGTTTGCAATGCCAACAGCTATGGTTGGTATGTGCTTGCTGAGTCTGTCTGCCGCCGCGCAGCCGGATTACGTAGTTGTCGTTGACGGGGCTATCCCGCCCGGCAACTACCACAATGTAACGGTTTCTTCCAACGTAAATGCTACCCTAAGCGGGACCGCAGACGTAACCGGTACTTTCCTGGTCCAGGCTAACGCGGAGCTATCCCTGGCCGACGCCGACTTTATCACTGGCAACAACTTCGTTCTCGAGAATGACGGTATTTTACGCTTAGGTACTCAAGTAGGAATTGGGACTGCTGGTGGTGCGACGGGTCCTATCCGGACAGCCAATCGCGACTTGGGCACCAAAGGCCGGTTCATTTTCAACAATGCCAACTTTGGTCAGTTGACCGGTTCAGGCTTTCCCGACGAGGTGAGCGAGCTGGTGGTCAACAACTCGAGCGGTCTGGGGGTACAACTTTCCCGCGCATTGGGCATTCGCGAGCGCCTGTACCTGCGCAATGGCGAGCTGCGGACGAATGGGTTTAAGCTGACGCTCATCTCCCGCCAGCCGGATATCGCGATGGTGACGGCGGCTTCGGCCGTGGTGTTCCAGCAAAACGGCTTTGTTACGGGTAACGTGACGGCCCAGCGCTACATCAATCCGCGCTACAACGCAGGAGTTGGCTATCGCCACTACTCTTCTTCGGTGAGCGGTCCAACGGCCGTGGTGGGCAATTTTTCGACGCCGCCCAACTTCGACGCGATCGTCAATCCACAGTACAACGCGACGCCTTACGC
>JBKJUQ010000382.1:0-4769 GCA_046590685.1 Hymenobacteraceae bacterium | reverse complement strand
GGTGCACGATGTGGGTCCGGCAGCCCGTTTCGCGGCATAGCCGGATCATCAGCGCGATCGCGTCCGTTTCCCACCGCGCCGGGCGCGACGCTAAGTAGTGCGCGTACGACCGCACGTCGCCGCGCGCCCAGTGCGCGGCGTTGTCTTCCGATAGCTCGCAGTGGACCAGCAGCGGCAGGCCGTGGCGCGCCAGAATCGGCATCACGGCGCGCAAATCGGCTTCGGTGGCGTTCGGGAAATCATCAATCCCCGAGTGCGTCAGAAATGCCTTGAACCCCAGCACGCCCGCCGCGATCAGCGGCTCGATCTCGGCCGCGTTTCCCGGCACCACGCCACCCCAAAAGCCCACGTTGGTGTGTAGATACCCGCCGCGAGCCGCCGCCAGTTTCTCGTTGAAATTCGCCACCGAAGTCGTCACCGGCGATGAGTTGAGCGGCATATCCACCAGCGTGGTCAGCCCGCCCGCCAGCGCCGCGCGCGTCCCCGTATCGAATCCTTCCCACTCCGTCCGCCCCGGCTCATTCAGGTGGACGTGCGGGTCGATCAGCCCCGGCAGCAGCGCCGCGTCGCCCAAATCCGTCACCGGGCAGTCCACCACCGCGTCGGGCGGCAGTACGTCGAGGATTTTACCGTTTTCGATGAGCACCAGCGCGGGGCGCTCGCCGGTAGGGGTGAGGGTGCGGGAGGAGCGGAGGACTGATAGTGTATGCGTATTGCTCACTGACTGTGTTTTATAATGTGTCTTCCTGTTTTTCGGGCTGAAGGTCTATAGGAGGTTTTTTTAGTTTTTCAGGGTAAGGTACTTTAACTAGCCTGAGAAAATCTGAGTGGTAAGGGAGCGTCAAATAGTCAAAGCGTCCGGTCTTGTGACCGCAAAAACGATTGACTACGCATCGGGCACATTTGTTAGCTTTGAGTAAGCTAGGGTCAAAAATAATGGATTGCTGATCTCTAAAGTTTAAAATGCTAGCGTATATGTGCCTTATGGCAGACTGTGCAGCTGCTGATCTTGTGATACGATGAACGAGGCATTGTTTTATACTAACGCCACTCTCGCCATATTGATGGTTATATACGGTGTAAAGCCAGTAAACCAAGTATCCTTCTTGAGCTTTAAACTCATCAAGGCCATAGATGTACGATGCAAGCTGTACTTTGTGATTGTCACTAAAATTGACAAGCAATTCTTCGCCTAAATCAATCTGATAGGCGTCATTATTGTTGATGTATTTAAATTTTTCTTCCACGATAAAAACTGTTCCATCCTGATTGCGAAAAATATAATCGGGCTGACCTATGAACCTGCCTTTTGAACTGCGAAAATATTTTTTCTCTCCATTGTGGCCGCTAAACAAAAGAGTGCTGCTTTTTACTGTTGAAAAAAAGTGGCTATTCTTTGCGTTTCGAACAGACGAGCGGCGTCTTTCTGCATCTTCATCTTTGCTTTCTAGACTTCTTGGTAAAAGCCTGCCTTGTTCATGAAGTGAAGTCCCAACTACGGCGTTTTCGTTCGTGTCGGTCACAAAGGTCTTTGCTATTGCGTAGCTAGCAGGACAGTACGTGAAATTTGCAAGATCTGTGGCAGATATAAAATCAACGTTAAGGACCTTTCTCTGTAAAAGAGAATTTTTCTTGTCCCTTACCTCTCTTATCAAGTAGTCAGTTATGTTGTAGCTTTTTGGGATCAAAAAATTGCTGTCGGCATCTTGGGTGTAGTTTTTTATATTTAGGTGGAATGGAAGTGTATGGTTAGAGGTATTTGGTTCTTCTTGAGATTGTAAGTGTGCTTCGGCTTTTTTGTTAAAGTCCTCAACTGATATTGCACCAAGATGCCGCGCGTTAGAGGCGATTTGGTATAAGTTATCAAGGTAGATTTCCAAAAAATCATCCTCATTAAAACCAATTTGAGCGGCCATATACTTAATGAGTTCTACCTGCTTTTCTGATTTATAGTCACTCCACATGGGTATGCATTCTGCTCTTACCAGTGTCAGCAAGAGGTGGGTAAATATAGGACACAGAGGACATAATTGTATTCGAACCCACTCACTCCACCACCACCCCATACTTCTCCAGCAGCCCCACCACCCCGGCCAGCGCGAAGCGGGCTCCGGCTAGCTGGTTCGCCTCCGGGTCGAGGCTGTAGCCGGTGGCGGTTCTGAAGTCGGCGCCGGTGAGGCGGGTGTCGTGGAAGGTGGCGCGCGTCAGGTCGCAGTCGGCGAAGGTGGCACCGGTAAGGTCGGCGTTGGTGAAGTCGGCCTCGGGCAGGTCGCACCGCTCGAAGCGTGTCCCCGCCAGCTTGCGGCCCCCGAACGACGCGTAGCGGAGTCGGCAATCGGTGAAGTGGACCCCGAACAGCAGCTCCTGGCACCCCGTGAACGACACGCCCAGCAGCTTGCACTCCGCGAAGGCCACGTTTTGCAGGCCCGCGCCGCTCAGATTCACGTTGCTCAGATCGCACCGCTCGAACAGGCAATCCACGAAGCGCAGCCGCGCCAGACTCGCCCCGCTCAGCTCGCACCCCACGAAGCGGTAGTTTTCGAGTACTGGCCCGAGTGCCCGCACCTGCTCGGCGTCGAGCCCGGAAAGGATCTGGTCCGCGGGAAAGACCGTGGGTTTACGGAACGGGGCGGGCGTACGGGCAGGTTTCACGGCGGCAATATCCGACGGCCCCGTCAACTTATCCGAGGCTGCTGATAAGGCTGTCGCGACTGCTGACGATCCTTCCGAGGCTGCTGATGACCTTTCCGAGGCTCCCGATGACCTTTCCGAGGCTCCCGACGACTCTTCCGAGGCTCCCGATGACCCTTCCGAGGCTCCCGACGACCCTTCCGAGGCTGCTGACGACCCTTGCGAGGCTGCTGACGAGGCTTCCGAGGGCTCGGACTCCTCATCAGCAGCCTCGCAGCTTCCGGCCCCGCGTCCCCCTAAACTACCTTTGTAAGTCTACCGCTGCTCTGTTTTCGAATGCTTCAACCGCTTACGCTGCTCGTTCTTCCGCTTACGCTCGCGCTGCTGCTCGGCGCCATCTTCGGGTTGCGCTACCTTACCCGCCGCGCCCCCCACCACGACGAGATCGGCGAGAGCGGCTTCACCATCGAAGGCGTCACGTACGCGCTGATGGTGCTCACGGCCGGGTTCGTGCTCGGTGTGGGGTACTTCTTCATCCGCGGCAGCGCCCTCGAAAGCCACCTGCTCGAATGGCTCAACATCGTGGTGCGCCTGATGCATATCACCTTCGGCATCGCCTGGATCGGCGCGTCGTTCTACTTCGTCTTCCTCGAAAACGCCCTCAACCGCACCCACAACGTGCGCGACGAGCTCGCCGGCAACCTCTGGGCGGTTCACGGCGGCGGGTTCTACTACCTCGAAAAGTATAAGGTGGCGCCCAAGGAGATTCCGCGCGAGCTGCACTGGTTTAAGTACGAAGCCTACTTCACGTGGCTCACCGGCTTTTCGCTGCTCGTAGTGGTCTACTACTTCAACGCCTCCGGGATGCTCATCGACCCGCAGGTGATGGCGCTCTCCACCACGGCGGCTATCGGCATCAGCGTCGGGTCGTTCGCCGTCGCCTGGCTTATCTACGACCAGCTCTGCAAGACCGCGCTCATTCGCAACCAACTCGCCTTCGCCGCCCTCGGGCTCGTCATCCTCACGGCGTTCGCGTACTTCTACTGCCACGTCTTCAGCGCCCGCGCCGCCTACCTGCACTTCGGCGCGATGATCGGTACGCTGATGGTCGCCAACGTCTTCTTCGTCATCATCCCCGGTCAGAAGGCGATGGTCAAGGCCGCCACCGAAGGCCAGCCCGTCGACCCCGCCTACGGCAAGCGCTCGCTCGCCCGCTCGCTCCACAACAACTACTTCACGCTGCCCGTCCTGTTCGTGATGGTGAGCAATCACTTCCCGAGCACCTTCGGCAATGCCTACCCGTGGGCCGTCCTGATTGGCATTACCATCGGCACCGCCGGCGTGAAGCACTGGCTCAACCTGCGCGAAAAGCACCAGGAAAGCGGCTGGGTGCTGCCGCTCTCGGCGGCCCTGCTGCTCGGCGTGGCGTTCGTAACCGCCCCGAGCACCCAGGCGACCGGTGCCGCCAGCCTCGCCAACGCCAAACCCGTCCACATCCAGCAGGTCCAAAGCATCGTGCAGGCCCGCTGCGTGCAGTGTCACTCCTCGAACCCCACCGACGACGTCTTCAAAACCGCCCCCAACGGCGTCAAGTACGACACCCCGCAGGACATCATCCGCCTCAAAGACAAGATCCTCCAGCGCGTCGTCATCACCAAGACGATGCCGCAGAACAACAAAACCGGCATCACCCAGGAGGAGCGCGATATGATCGGCGCGTGGATCGCGCAGGGCGCGAAAGCGGAGTAAATATGCCCAGCTCCCAGCTTAGAGTATCAGGCGTCATCAGCAAAGTGCGTCGTTTTCTGCGGACCAGTAATCTCAACGTGCGGGTATACGATACGGGCGCGGGCTTCAACGTCACCCTCTCGAACTACGATGGTAGATTGTTGCGAACCAGAATAAGACTTGTCTCGAAGTTTCTGCGCGACAACCGGCAGGAATTACTGGCGCTTAAAACGATGGGTTTTGCAGCAGCAGTCGATTTTGGGCTTTACGACGATACCCCGCCTGACCGAATGTGGCCGATGTACCGGATTCCAGCAACGTTCATTCAACTGCTGGCAGAGTTCGGTTTCGAACTTGAAATATCATTCTACGGCCGGCGTAATGATGATTTGTCTTGGTTGGAATCTGAT
>JBKJUQ010000198.1:0-5727 GCA_046590685.1 Hymenobacteraceae bacterium | reverse complement strand
CTTTGGTACCCGGCACCGCACCCCGCGTGGAGCTGCGCGACGCCTTAGGCCGCGTGGTGCGCCTCGTGGAAGTACGCGTCGGTGCTACTGACCTCGACGTTGATTTGCGTGGGCTGCCAGCGGGCGTCTACACCATGCGCGCTGGCACCGGCACGGCGCGGCTAGTGGTGGAGTAGGCACCATCGCGTATAGGCACCTTCTGAACGGCCACCCGACAGCATTGTTGGGTGGCCGTTTTGCTGTTCGCGCGGCACCTGACCCCTAGTAACGGCAGGAAGCTTTCATCCCAAATCTCCTTCACCCTCAGCTAGGAAGCCGGCCGGGCTGCCCTTACCTTTGCGCCCCCGCAAGCGTGCGGGAACCCGTATTGTCCCCTCACTACCCGTGGCCCGGGGGGCGGCACGGCCTAATCCAAACAGGGCCGCACTCTTTACAGAATGGCAATCGAAACTGCCAACGATAATTTCAACTGGGACGAAGTCCTGACCGGGGGCGGTAAAAACGCCACTAACAAGTTCGGGGGCGGCTACTCCAACGAGGAGCGCGCCGCGATGGAAGCCCAGCTCGAATCGACGCTGAGCACCGTCACCGACGACCAGCTCATCACGGGTACCGTAGTGGGGCTCACGGAGCGCGACGTGATCGTGAACATCGGCTTTAAGTCCGATGGCCTCGTGAACCGCAACGAGTTCCGCGGCGAGACGCTGCCGCAGCCGGGCGAAACCGTCGAGGTACTGGTGGAAAACACCGAGGACCCGAACGGCCAGCTCATCCTCTCGCGCAAGAAGGCGAAAGTGAAGCAGGCGTGGCAGTCGATCTACGACGCCCTAGAGAACGATACGATCCTCGAAGGCGTGATCAAGCGCCGCACGAAGGGCGGGCTGATCATGGAAATCAACGGCGTGGAAGCGTTCCTGCCGGGTTCGCAGATCGACGTGAAGCCGGTGCGCGACTTCGACATCTACGTCGGCAAGCGGATGGAAGTGAAAGTGGTGAAAATCAACGCCGCTTTCGACAACGTCGTCGTTTCGCACAAAGTCCTCATCGAGAAGGATCTGGAAGCGCAGCGCGCCGCCATCCTCAACAACCTGGAGAAAGGCCAGGTGCTCGAAGGTGTCATCAAGAACATGACGAACTTCGGGGTGTTCATCGACCTCGGCGGTGTCGACGGTCTGTTGCACATCACGGACATCTCGTGGGGCCGCGTACAGCACCCGTCGGAAGCCCTCAAGCTCGACGAGAAAGTGCGCATCGTGGTGCTCGACTTCGACGAGGACAAGAAGCGTATCTCGCTCGGCATGAAGCAGCTGCTGCCGCATCCGTGGGATTCGCTCCCGGCCGACCTCGGCCCGGGTGCCCGCGTGGCGGGCCGCGTCGTGAACGTGGCCGATTACGGCGCTTTCATGGAAGTGGTGCCGGGCGTAGAAGGCCTGATCCACGTCTCGGAGATGAGCTGGAGCCAGCACCTGCGCGATCCGAAGGACTTTGTGAAAGCAAACGACCAGATCGAAGCAGTGGTGTTGACGCTCGACCGCGAAGACCGCAAGATGAGCCTCGGCCTGAAGCAGTTGACCCCCGATCCGTGGACGCGCGAAGATTTCGCCGCCAAGTACGCGGTGGGAACCAAGCACAACGGCCTGGTGCGCAACCTGACCAACTTCGGCCTCTTCGTGGAGCTGGAGGAAGGCGTCGACGGCCTCGTGCACGTCTCCGACCTCTCGTGGACGAAGAAGGTGAAGCATCCGTCGGAGTTCGTCAAAGTGGCCGAGCGCCTCGACGTGATCGTGCTCGAAGTGGACGTCAACAACCGTCGCCTGGCCCTCGGCCACAAGCAGATGGAAGAGAACCCGTGGGAAGCGTTTACGAGCGTGTTCACGCCGGGCTCGATCCACAAAGGGACCGTCATTGACAAGAACGAGCGCGGCGCGACCATCGAGCTGCCGTACGGCATCGAGGGCTTCGTGTACCCGAAAAACCTCGTCAAGCAGGACGGCTCGAACGTGGAGAACGGCGAGACGATGGACTTCCGCGTGACCGACTTCTCGAAGGACGACCGCCGCGTGGTGCTCTCGCACCTGGCGACGTACACCGAGCAGAAAGCCGGCGATGCTGATCGCGACCTCACCCGCTTCACCAAGAAGAAGGGCGCGGCCGAAGGCGGCAAAGCCCCCGCCGGTGCCGCAGGGGCCGCCGCGCCGGCTGAAAAGTCGACGATGGGCGACCTCGACGCGCTCTCGGCTCTGAAGGCGAAGATGATGACCAACGAAAGCTCCGCGGCCCGCACCAAGCTGGCCGCCGGCGCTACCGCGGGTGCCGCTGCTGCGGCCCCAGCGCCCGAAGGGGAAGCCGAAGAGACGGCCGCTGCCGCCGCCGAAGGCTCCCTGCTCGACCGCGCCAAAGCGGCCGTGTCGGACGCCGTTGACTCGGTGAAGGAAGCGGTGGCGAACGTGGAGATGCCCGAAGCGGTGACCAACGCGATCGACTCGGCGAAAGCCGCCGTGGCCGACGTGCATGTGCCAGAAGCCGTTACCAACGCCATTGATTCGGCGAAAGCCGCCGTGGCCGACGTGCACGTGCCGCAGGCCGTGACGGATGCCATTGACTCCGTGAAGGAAGCCGTGGCCAACGCGCACGTGCCGCAGGCCGTGACGGATGCCATCGACTCGGCCAAAGAGGCCGTGGCGGGGATTCACGTTCCGGACGCCGTGACCAACGCGGTTGACGCCGT
This sequence comes from Hymenobacteraceae bacterium, assembly GCA_046590685.1. Classification (GTDB taxonomy): domain Bacteria; phylum Bacteroidota; class Bacteroidia; order Cytophagales; family Hymenobacteraceae; genus JANNMJ01. The sequence continues at coordinate 2,999 of JBKJUQ010000198.1, read as the reverse complement.
GAAGGATGCGGCCGAATCGCTCATCGAGCGCGTGCAGGACGCCATCTCGGGAGGTGACGACGCAGCGGCCGATGCCGACGCGGAGAAGCCCGCCAAGAAAGGTGGCAAGAAAGCCGCCGCGGCCGAAGGCGAAGACGAGCAGCCTGCCTAAGCAGATCCCGCTTGCGTAGAGACCAGCGGCCTCGCTCCCACCCCGGGAGCGGGGCCGTTTGGCGTTTGGGGGGAGGGCAGGTTTTCAGCGCGGCGCCGGGCGCGCGACGACATCAAACCCCAGGCGGAAATCGTCGCGGATCGCATGGTCGCCCAGATCGCTGAAAAAGCGGGGGGAGAGGTAGCGCACCCCAAAGCGGGTGCGATCGATGACGGCGGTGCCCACGAGCCGCAGGCCGGCCGCCGAGCGGCTGATCTTGACGGGAAAGCCGATTGGGTGGGCCTTGCCTTTAAGCGTGAGGGTGCCGAAGACGCTGTCGCGCGCCAGGGTCCGGAGGACGAACGTGGCGGTGGGAAAGTGTTCGACGTCGAAGAAGTCGGCGGAGCGCAGGTGGGTTTGCAGGTCAGCATTGTCGTGGCTCAGGGTGTTCATCGCCACGTCGAGGCGGCCGGCGCGGATGCGACCGTCGGTCCCGATGGTGAGGGTGCCCCCGCGCAGCTGAATGGAGCCGGAGGGCGCCCAGGAGCCGATTTCGGCGTAACCGGTCCAGGTCAGGCGGCTGGCGGCGGGGTCGAAGGCGTACGCCGTGCGCGGCGCAGGGGCGTGGAAGGCGGCGAGGCCGGCGGCCAGTAGAAGGAGCAGGTGATTCTTCATGGTCAGGGGGATGGGATTGGGAGTTTGTGGTATGGGCGGAGAAATCAGGGAAAGACGGAATCAGCGGGGTTGGGTCGAACGAACTTCGGTTTCGGTTTCGAGCAGGCCTATGCCTTTGTAGAGCTGGCCGCGCGCGTCGCGGGCGAGGACGTACCAGAGCGCATCGCCACCGTAGAGGCCGCGGGCGCTATCGGTGGTGCGGTCGTTGCGCCCGAAGGTGTAGGTGGTGCCGGCGCGGAGCCGCCCGTCGGGACAGCCGAAGAGCTCGGCGAACTCGGCCGGCGTCTGGCGCATATTGGCTTGCCAGCCGGCGGCGCTGTACCAGATGAAGGAGCCGCATTCGACGATGGTCAACTCGCCGACTTCGCTGCGAATCATGGTAGCGTGGTGCCAGCGGTAGCCGCCGGGCCGGGCCGAGTCGGGCGCGGGGTACACGGGGTTGGGCGAGTGCCAGAGCGTCAGCCCCACGGGTACGGCGCGGAGCAGGTCGGGCAGCACGCGGGTGTGGTTGGTCCAGGCGGCGGGTGGGGCGGCGGGCTGCGCGGCGGCGGCGGAAGCGAGGCCAAATACAGCAATCAGCAGCACCAGGCTACCGCGAAATAAGTCGAGCACGGGGGGCGTGGCCGGACGGGAAGTGAGACGTCCGGACCACGGCCCAAAGGTGGCGGGATAGGGTACCCGGCCGCGCCCCGAATCGCGCCGTGGGGCGTCCCGAATCGTGTATTGGGCCGGATTAGGGCTTATCGGGGCCTACTCTGGGCCTACTCCGGGGGTGATTCGCCGCCGAGTCGGGGGCTTCTCCCCTAGCCTGCCGCCGCGAGCCACTCGCTCGGCGACTGGCCGGTTTGCTCCTTGAAGATGCGGTTGAAGGTGGTTTTCGAGTTGAAGCCGCACTCGAAGGCGATGCCGAGCAGCGAGAGGCGCGCGACGTCGGCGGGGGTGCGCAGGCGGCGCTGCACGGCCGCCACGCGGTAGGCGTTGACCCAGTCGTTGAAGGAGCACCCGAAGCCGTGGTTGACGGTGACGGAAATCAGGCGCGGGGCGAGGCCGGTGTGGGCGGCCAGCTCGGCGAGCGTGAGCGTAGGGTTGAGGTAGAGGTGCTCGTCTTCGAGGGCGCGGCGCAGGCGCTCACGCACCACGGGGTCGACGACGGGCGCGGCGCGGGCGGGCACCGGCACCGCGGCGGGGAGCGGACTGACGAAAGGCGGAGGCTCCGCGGCCTCAGGGGCGGCGGGCGCAAACGCGACGGCGCGCATATCCGTCTGCCGCTGCCCGACGGCCCCAATCAGCAGCACGGTGCCCGCGAGCAGCCACGTCGAATAATCGTACTGGTAATAGCGGTTGAAGGCCTCGCGCAGCACCACTTCCACGAGCCACTGAGCGCAGATCAGGGCCACGGCGAGCAGCAGCATCCGCAGCCAGCGCAGGCGCAGGTGGGAGGTTTCGGAGAAGTTTTCGGGCAGCCAGCGCGCGTATTGCCGCAGCAACCCGAGGCTCAGCACCAAGTACGCGAACAGCGACACCCAGGTACCGATGAACTCGATGCGGTAGGTGATCGGCCGGTGAATCGCCTCCCAGTACCAGAGGCGGGTGGCGTAGGGCTGCCAGACCAGCCACCAGTAGAGCACCGCCTGCGCGAGCACCGGCGCGAAGTGGATGCCGTGCCGCCGCCAGCGAAAACGGAAATCGTGGTTGATGAGGCTACGAACGTAGAAGTACAGCAGCGGCCCAAACCCGAGCGAGTAGAAAATCGGCAGGAAGTACCACCCCGAATTCTGGCGATAGATGCCACTGACGCGGAAAAACCCATCAAGCGCCCACAGGCCGATGGCGAGCAGCAGCAGCGCCAGAAAGCGGTTGGGCCGGCGGTTGTGGGGCGCGACCCACAGCTGCGCCGCCGCGAAACCCGCCTGCGCGATGACGGCCAGCAGCCCGACGACGGGGAACGTGAACGGAATAACCATCAGGGGCGACAACAGGCGAATCGGCCGCAAGTTGACGCCGTGGCCCCGCTCGCGCCTGCGGAGCCAAAAAACGCCCCGCGCTTGCCCGCTTGCGGGTTGCGCCGTACCTTCGCGGCCCGGACGGCGGGGGTTCCCCTCCCCTACCGCCCGGACTAGCCGGCGACGTGACCGAGTGGCTAGGTAGAGGTCTGCAAAACCTCCTACAGCGGATTCGAACCGCTGTAGGAGGT
>JBKJUQ010000142.1:0-1925 GCA_046590685.1 Hymenobacteraceae bacterium | reverse complement strand
ATCGCTTCAAGCAGCACCGACGAATTGCGACCCGGTACGACAAGCTCGATGACTCCTTCAACGCCTTTATCTGCCTGCGCATCATCACCTTATACCTTAATTGAGAACACCCCCTAGCCCGTTATCTACCTTCAAGCCTTCCTACAAATTTTACTTTGACAAGTTGCAGGACGCTTACATGATCGCGGTTAGTATTGGCTCATTAGTCCATAGCTGTCGTTATGGCGCAGCATCACACATTGAACTTATTACTAGGCCCTTAAACGCGTTAATGCAAGAACTGACACCCGATTGGCAGTACTATTGGCTTGGACTAGATACTAATTCTATCGCCATTATTTTAAAGTCAGATGTATACGAGCGGTTGATAAGAGAGAGAGTTTTGTGTTTTGATTACGATTATCCTGAAGTGAAGGAATGGCAAGCGAGACAGGAGCCCGGTGACCTGCCATTCTGAGTAGCTGTTGAGGATAGTCTACCGGAGGCCGCAACCGAAGAAATCGTCGGACCCATTCGTCAGGTAGCTTAAATACTCCTAAAAAGAGCTAGGGAGGCTGCCCCGTAGTTAAAGCGTAGTTAAAGCGTAGTTAAAGTATGAGTACAGTATGGATAACGTCTGAAAACCCCACCTCTCCCAGCTCCCCACAGCCTCACCCACGCATTCAGCTCAGCCGTCGGCCTCCACCCTACCGCGTGGGTAGTAGCCGGCAAGGGCCTCCCCTGCCCCCGCCGTACCTTTGCCCAGGGTTTTAGCAAGGGGATAGAAACGGGCACCGGATGCAGCTTTCGCGCTTAGAGATCAACGGGTTCAAGAGCTTCGGCGACAAAGTCGTGCTGCGGTTCGATAAGGGGGTAAGCGGGATTGTAGGGCCCAACGGCTGCGGCAAGTCCAACGTGGTCGACGCGATCCGCTGGGTGCTCGGGGAGCAGAAGACACGGAATCTGCGGAGCGATAAGATGGAGAACGTCATCTTCAACGGCTCCAAAAACCGCAAGCCCACGCAGCTCGCCGAAGTCACAATCACCTTCGAGAACACCCGCGGCCTACTGCCCACCGCCTACTCGACCGTCAGCATCACCCGCCGCTACTACCGCACCGGCGAGGGCGAGTACCTGCTCAACGGCGTCACCTGCCGCCTCAAAGACATCACCGACCTGTTCCTCGACACTGGCATCGGCCCCGATTCGTACGCCATCATCGAGCTGCGGATGGTCGATGAGCTGCTCAACGACAAGGAGAACGCCCGCCGGGCCCTCTTCGAGGAGGCGGCCGGGGTGAGCAAGTTCCGGGTCCGCCGCAAGCAGACGCTCAAGAAGCTCGACGAAACCGACGGTGATCTCATCCGCGTCGACGACGTCCTCGCCGAGCTCCAGCGCAACCTCAAAAGCCTGGAGCGCCAGGCCAAGGTGAGCCAGCGCTTCGGCAAGCTGCGCGCCGAGTACCGGGCCGTCAGTATGCTGTACGCGCGGCGCGCCCTCGCCCACCACGCCGACATCCTCCAGAAGCTGCAAGGCCAGCTCGCCGCCGAAACCCACCGCCGCCAAACGTTCGCCCGCGAAGCCTTCGATCTGGAACGGGCCCGCGACGGCTTGCAGCAGGCGGCCGATGCCGCGCGCCTGGCCCTCGACGCGCAGCGCACCGCCACGGCCGAAGCCGGCTTCCGCCTGCGCGAGGCCGACACCGCCCACCAGCAGCGCCGCCAGCGCTTCGAGCAGCTTGAGGAGCGCGCGCGCGGCCTGCGTCAGCAGCTTAGTAGCGAAGCCGCCCAGGCCGAGCAAACCGCCCGCGACCTCACCGCCCTCGCCGCGCGCCTCCATACCACGGCCGCCGAGCTGGCCACCGCCCGCGACCTCACCGCCGCCGCCCGCACCGCGCAGGAAACGGCGCAGGCCGCCCGCTCCGCCGCCCAAACCGCCCAGCAGGC
>JBKJUQ010000348.1:0-12501 GCA_046590685.1 Hymenobacteraceae bacterium | reverse complement strand
CGGTCGGTTTTGCGAGTGCCGCGGGCGAGAATTTGGCGAAGCAGGTCGTGGTAGGCGTGCATGGAGCGAAGGTACCGACGCGGCCGAATACCCGTCGGGCGCCGGACCGTTCGGGCGCCCGACCGGGCGGCAATCCGCCGCCACCCCTACCTTGCCGCGATGGTAATAGGTAATTCGTTGGTAACGTTGGGCAATTCACTTATTCTCTACACGGGCGCCGCCGCGTTGATCGGGCGTGGGCTGCGGCAGTTTCTGGATTTACCCACCCGCTGGCCTGCCGCCGACCAGTGGCTTCGGCGCATCTGGATTCCCGGCGCGGTGTTGCTTGGCCTCCACGCGGGGTTCCGCCTACCCGAAGAACACCTCGATTGGCCGTACCTGGTTGCGGTCTTCCTGACGGCAGGGTACGTGCTGTACCGGCTGCGGGCCTTTCGGCCGGCCCGAACCCTGCTGCTCGCGGGGCTGCCGTACCTGTTGATCCTCGTGGCCGACAGCGCCTTGGATTACCTGTCGCCCGCGTTAGCGAAGCGCTACGACGACGGTTTCGACACGGCGCAGTCGTTCGCTTTTCTGTGGCTGCTGGTGTTTATCGGTATTGCCCGCCGCGAGAAGCGTAACCTGCTCGCCCAGGAGGCGATTCGCGCGGAAGAAGCCCGCGCCCGCGCCGAAGCCGAAGCGCGCAAAGCCGAGCTTGAGCTACTCGTCAGCGAGCGCACCGCCACCCTGCGCCAGCAAACCGCTGAGCTCGAACACGCCCTGACCGACCTGCGCGCCACGCAGACGCAGCTGATTCAGGCCGAGAAGATGGCGAGCCTGGGCGAGCTAACCGCCGGCATCGCCCACGAGATTCAAAACCCGCTCAACTTCGTCAACAACTTCGCCGAGGTCAGCCGCGAGCTGCTCGACGAGCTCAAAGCAGCGCAGGCTGCCGGCGACCCGGAGGAAGTGACGGCCCTCGCCGCCGACCTGACGCAGAACCTAACCAAGATCAGCGAGCACGGCCGGCGCGCGGCGGGTATCGTGCGCGGGATGCTCGAACACTCGCGCGCCTCCACCGGCGAGCGCACCCCGACTGACCTCAACGCCCTCGCCGATGAGTACCTGCGCCTGGCCTACCACGGCCTGCGCGCCAAGGACAAGACCTTCAACGCCACGCTGGACACCGCCTTCGCCCCCGCGCTGCCCGCCCTTACCGTCGCGGGCGCCGACGTTGGGCGCGTGCTGCTCAACCTGTTCACCAACGCCTTTTACGCCGTCAAGCAGCGCCAACTGGCCGGCGAGGCGGGCTACCAACCCACCGTCAGCGTGCGGACGCGGGCGCTTTCCGGCGGCGGGGCCGAAGTGCGGGTCCGCGACAACGGCACGGGGATTCCCGAGAGCGTGAAAGCCAAGATCTTCCAGCCCTTCTTCACTACCAAGCCCAGCGGCGAGGGCACGGGGCTGGGCCTTTCGCTCTCCTACGACATCATCGTCAAGGCCCACGGCGGCACGTTGGCCGTCGAATCGGTGGCGGGTGAATCAACGGAGTTTATCATCACTCTACCCGCGTAGCCGTGCTTATTTCCAATTGCGGCGGGCTGACCCGCACGCTCCAACGAGGAGTTTCCTGGCCTAACCCTCCTCGCCGGCCGCTAGTCCTCTTTTCGCCCCCTTGTTCGACCTGATGCCGGCCCCGATTTCCCTCTTCTTTTTGCCGGCCTCCGCCCCCCTTAACCGGACTGGCCAATGAAACGCTACCTTCTGGGAGTCGTGGCTGGTTTGCTGCTGGCGCAACCGGGCTGGGCGCAGCAGCCGGCTACTAAAATCGACAGCGTACGGCGGCAGCTGACCACCGCCTCCGCCGACACTAACCGCGTGCTACTGCTGAGTCAGCTGGCGTACGAGACGGCGGAAATAACCCCGGTGGCTTCCGGCGAATATGCCCACCAAGCCCTGCGACTAGCCCGCCACCTTGGCTACGCCCGCGGCGAATGTCAGGCGATGATCAGGCTGGGCGTGAGTTTGCGGAATACCGGCAACTTCCCGGCCGCGCTAGAGCTGTTGTTCCGTGCCCAGCAACTGGCGGAAACCCAGCACAACCAGCAGGCCACTGCCACCATCTACAACGCGCTGGGCCGGGTGTACACCGAACAGAAAAACCATCGGACCGGCCTGACCTACTTTCTGCGGTGTCGCGCGCTGGCAAAGAAAATTACCTACACCAGCCTGCTCACCCGGGTGCTGGGCAATATCGGGGAGGCGTACCTGGAACTAGGAAAGCTAGACTCGGCCTCGATGTTCGCGCGGCAAGGGTACGCGATGGATATATCTCAGCACGACCACACGAGTGAAGTAGGCGATCTGGGAGCCTTGGGGCTTATTGAAGCTCGGCGGGGCCAGGACCGTCAGGCCAGCCACTACTACCGCCTTTCCCTGGCACAAGCCAAACGCTACGGAATCACCTACAAGCTACCGGCGGTCTATCTAGGACTGGCCGATCTGGCGCAGCGCGGCGGGCAGCCCGACTCCGTAGTCTACTTTGCCCGGCAGGCGCTGGCGGCCGGTTACCAATACGTGTATCCGACCAGTGTGCTGGATGCCAGCCTGTACTTGAGCCGCGCCTACGCGACCCGCCGCGACAGCGTGACAGCGTACCGGTACCTCGCGCTGGCCACCGCCACGCGCGCGAGACTGTACAGCCAAGAGAAAACCGCTCAGATGAACACGCTGGCGTTCGCTGACCGGCTGCGGCAGCAGGAGCAGGCCGACCAGCAAGCAAAGTCGGCTGCCCGGCAGCGGCAATACCTGCTGCTGGCCGTGCTATTGTGCGCCGTGCCGCTGGTAGTGTTCCTGTGGCGTACCAACCGCCGCCAGCAGCGGGCGAACGAGCAGCTCCAGCGCCTCAATGAGGCCGTAACTACGCAACGGAAGGAGCTGCAAACCCAGCGCGACGCGCTCAACACCTCTCTCAACGAGTTGCGCGCAACTCAGACGCAGCTGATCCAGGCCGAGAAAATGGCGAGCTTGGGCGAGCTGACCGCCGGCATTGCCCACGAGATTCAGAACCCGCTCAACTTCGTTAACAATTTCGCGGAAGTGAGTACTGAGCTGATCGCCGAGCTACGCGAAGCCCAGGCCGCCGGCGACTCGGAAGAAGTCGAGGCGATCGCCAGTGATCTCACCCAGAACCTGACCAAGATCGGCGAGCACGGCCGGCGCGCGGCGGGTATCGTGCGCGGGATGCTCGAACACTCGCGCGCCTCCACCGGCGAACGCTCCGCCACCAACCTCAGCACCCTCGCCGACGAAGCGATGCGGCTGGCCTACCACGGTCTGCGGGCCAAAGACAAAAGCTTCAACGCGACTTTGCAGACCGATTTCGACGCCGCGCTGCCGACCGCCACCGTCGCGGCGCCCGACGTGAGCCGGGTGCTGCTCAACCTGTTCACCAACGCCTTCTACGCCGTCAAGCAGCGCCAACTGGTTGGCGAGGTGAGTTATGTGCCCACCGTCAGCGTCCGAACCCGTGCGCTTTCCGGCGGCGGGGCCGAACTTCGCGTCCGCGACAACGGCACAGGGATTCCCGACGCCGTCCGGGCCAAGATCTTCCAGCCCTTCTTCACCACCAAGCCCAGCGGCGAAGGCACCGGGCTGGGCCTCTCGCTCTCCTACGACATCATCGTCAAAGCCCACGGCGGCACCCTGACGGTCGAATCGGTACCGGGCGAATCGACCGAGTTTATCATCACGCTGCCGGCCTGAGGCGGCGCTTTCCTGTTTCCTTCCCCCATGAATATTCTGGTTGTTGACGATGAGCCCGACGTGCGGATGCTGTTCGAGCAGCGGTTTCGGCGCGAGATCCGCGCCGGGGCGCTGGTGTTTTCCTTCGCGTACTCCGGCGAGGAGGCACTCGACTTCCTGCACGCGCGTGGCTCGGAGGTCGTGCTGATCCTGTCCGACATCAACATGCCCGGCATGAGCGGCCTGGAACTGCTGCGCCACATCCGCACCGAGCACCCCCAACAGCCGCCGCAGGTGATGATGATCACCGCCTACGGCGACGACGCCACCCACCAGCAGGCCCTCGCCCTCGGCGCCGACGACTTCCTCACCAAGCCCGTCGATTTCGCCGCCCTGCGCGCGCGCCTGCTCACCCTCGGCGCCGACCACCCTGCCTAACCCCGTTACTGTCCTTCCTGCCCGATGAAAACCAAGATTCTGGTTGTCGACGACGAAGCGGACCTGGAGCTGCTGATTCAGCAGAAATTTCGCCGCAAGATCCGCGACGGCGCCTACGAGTTCGTGTTCGCCGCCAACGGCCGCGAAGCGCTCGCCCGCCTCACCGAGCACGCCGATATCGACGTGGTGCTCTCCGACATCAATATGCCCGTGATGGACGGCCTCACGCTGCTCGGCGAGGTGCGCGACCTGCACCCGCTGCTGCGGGTGGTGATGGTGAGCGCCTACGGCGATATGGCCAACATCCGCACGGCGATGAACCGCGGCGCCTTCGACTTCGTGGTCAAGCCCGTCGACTTCACCGACCTGGAGCTTACCATCGATAAAACCGGCGCCCAGGTGCGCGAGCTGCGCCTGAACGTGCGCGCCCGGCGCGAAAACCACCGCCTGAAGATGTACGTCGACGAAGGCGCCCTCGGCCTGCTCGACCGCCCCGGTGCCCTCGACGATGAGCTGCTGCTCTCCGAGACGGTCGACGCGACGGTGGCGTTTTTCGATATCTGCGGGTTCACGTCGCTGTCCGAAACGCTGCCGCCCACCGAAGTCGTCGAGCTCCTCAACGCCTATTTCGACGAGATGGCGCGCGGCATCACCACCCACGGCGGCACGATCGACAAGTTCATGGGCGACGCCGTGATGGCCGTTTTTCGCGGGCCCGATCACCTGCCGCGCGCCGTGCGGGCTGCCCTCGACGTGCGGGCGCGCCTGCGCGCCACGCCGCCCGCGCTGCCCGCCGGCCTGACCCAGCAACCGGCCGTCGCCATCGGCCTCAACGCCGGCGAGATGGTGTCGGGCAACATCGGCTCCGTCACGCTCCACCGCCTCGACTACACCGTCATCGGCGACGCCGTGAACCTGAGCCAGCGCCTGCAAAGCGTCGCGCAGCCCGGTCAGATCCTGATCGCCGAAGCCACCTTCGCCCTCCTCAACGGCGCCTTTGAGTGCCGCCCGCTCGGCGCCGTCAAGCTCAAGAACAAAGCCCAGCCGGTGCCCACCTACGAGGTGGTGGGGTGAAAGCGCCCGCGCAACTACCAACTTGGCAGCGGACACACCGAAAACATCAACGTGCACGGCGTAAACGCCAACGTGCACGCCGAAAATGTTGACGTGTGTGGCATACACGCTGGCGTGCACGCCACACACGTCAAGGTGCGCGCCGAAAATGCCGACGTGGGGCGCGCACACGTTAACGTGTATGCCCCCCACGTCGATATAGCAGCCAAAAACGTTGGCCGAACCGCCGGATAAGTGGCCTTGCGGCGCCTACTTCACCGCTGGCCAGACGTTATCCGCCGAGTTCACGTCGGCCACGTAGAGCGAGCCGAGGGTGACGCTTTTGATCGTTTTGGCGCCCGGCACCGGCACGGCTACGCGGGTGGTGGCGGCGTCGGCCCAGACCGCGATGGTGCGGTGCAGCTGCTGCGTAGTGCCATCGACGAAGGTGATGGTCAGGTCGATGGGCACCGGCTTGGGGCCTTTGGCCTCCACCTGCACCGTGCCGCCGCCGCCGGCCGCGGGCTCCACCGCCGCGATCGCCAGGTCGGGCACGCCGCCCTCGTAAAACCAGCGGCGCCAGAACCACGTCAGGTCCTGCCCCGCCCCCACGTTCATCGCCTCAAAAAAATCGAGCGGCAGCGGGTGCTTGCCGTGCCAGGTGCCGATGTAGTGGTGCAGGGCCTTCGTGAAGCCCTCCTCGCCGAGCAGATCGCGCACGTAGTGGTAACCGAGCGCGGGCTTGACGTAGGAGTTGAGCAGCACCGCGCGGTCGGTAAGGCCGGTAGTGATCGACATGATCGGCGGGTCGGCCTCAGTGCCGGCCAGGGCGTTGTAGGCGGGCATGCCGTAGTCATCGTGCAGCTTCGGCTCGATGATACCCGAGATAATCCACTCCCCGAAGCTCGCCCAGCCTTCGTCCATCCAGCCGTACTTCGTCTCGTTGATGCCCATGTAAAACGGGAACATCGTGTGGAAGATTTCGTGGTCGGTGAGGGTGATGGCGGCGTCGCGGTCGTCCTGCGGGTTGTCGTTGACCATCATCGGATACTCCATCTGGTCGAGGCCGTCGAAGACGGTTTCGTGGGCGTACGGGTAGGGCCACTTCGGGAAGGAATAGCTCATCGCCTCCACGGTGCGCCGCGCGAAGCGAATCACTTCCTCGTAGTCCTTGTGCTTCGGGTCGTACACGGCATCGACGCGGGTGCGGCGCTTGGTGGCGGGGTCCACGACGAGGCTCGTCGCTTGCCAGGTGTAGTGGTCGGCCACGGCGAAGACGAAGTCGGTGACGTCAGTGGCGCGAAAGCGCCAAGTGTTGCGCGGGTTCGCGGCCGTCACGTTGCCGTTTCGGGCTTCGTCGGCGCTGCACACGGTCACGTAGCCATCCTTGGTTTCGGCCTCCCGCAGGCGCTTGACCACCTTTTTGGTCATCACGGCCTCAGCGTTGGTCAAATCGCCCGTGGCCCACACCACGAAGTTGCGCGGCACGGTCACGGCCACGTCGAAGGTGCCGAAGTCGTTGTAAAACTCGGCGTCGCCGGTGTACGGCACGCGGTTCCAGCCGGCCACGTCGTCATAAACCGCAATCCGCGGGAAGAAGTACGCGACGAATGCCGCCCCCGGCGCCACCTCGCCGGTGCGCTGGTGCGAGCCCTTGTTCAACTCGTAGGAATACGCCAGCGACACCCGCACGGTGCTGCGCGGCTTGATGAGCTGCGGGGCCGGCACCAGCAGGTTGGTATTCTCCATCCGAAGCTTGGCGACGTCCACGGCCTGCCCGCCCACGCTCAGGCGCTCAATCTTGACGCCGTCACCGATGTCGTCGGGCTTCATCGCGCGGGTTCGCGGGGCGCCTTTCTGGTACAGGTTCGGGTAGAGCTTGAAGACCAGCGCGCGCAGCGAGTCGGGCGAATTGTTCTGGTAGTCGATCTCGACGGTGCCCTTAACGAGCCGCGTGGCGGGGTCGAAGTCGACGGCGATGGTGTACGCAGCCGTGTTCTGCCAATAGTTCGGGCCGGGCGCCCCGGTGGCGGTGCGCGTCCCGGCTGCGTAAGCCTTTTGGTGATTGCGCGGGATGGGCAGCGGCGCGGTAGGCGCGGCGGTTTGGGCAAAAGCGGCGGGGGTTGCCAGCAGCAGCGCGGCGGCGATCAGGATTCGATTGGTCATGAGGAATATCGTAGGGGCGGGCCTTGTGCCCGCCCGCGCGGTAACGGTGCCCGTGTTCGGGCGGGCACAAGGCCCGCCCCTACGTTGATGGGGTGTCAGGCGATGGGAAGGAACGCGCCTGCTTACTTCACCCCCGCCGCCCACGCGTCCATCTTGCGCTCCAGCACGGCCAGCGGCATCACGCCATCACGCAGCAGCTCGTCGTGGAAGTCGGCGAGCTTGAACTTCGGCCCCAGCTCCTTTTCGTAGCGGGCGCGCAGCTCGCGGATCTTGAGCGCGCCGGTCTTGTAGCTCAGCGCCTGCCCGGGGGCGGCCATATACCGCTCGATCTCGGCCACCGCGCCAGCCTCGCTGATGGGCTCGTTATCCATTGAGTACTGAATGGCTTGCTCGCGCGTCATCTTGCCGGTGTGAAGCGCCACGTCGACCACGAGCCGGATGGCGCGGTGCATCTCGTCGCCGAGCGCGCCCATGTACTGGTAGGGGTCGGTGTAGACGCCCAATTCCTTGCCGAGCGATTCGGTGTAGAGCGCCCAGCCCTCGCCCATCGCCCCGTACCACGCGAAGCGCCGGAACTTCGGCAGCGCCGCGTTTTCCTGCTGCAACGAGATCTGGTAGTGGTGCCCCGGCAGCGCCTCGTGCAGGAAGGTCGATTCCATCCCGCTCGTCACGTTGAACTGCGTAGCGTCCGTGATCGGGATGTAGTAAATCCCCGGCCGCGAGCCATCGGGCGAGCCTGGGTTGTACTCCGCCGACGACGATGCGGCGCGGAACGCCTCCGTCTGGCGCACTTCGAACGGCGCTTTCGGCGTGCGGCCAAACATCTTCTTCAGGTTCGGCTCAATGCGCGCCTGAATCGCGCGGGTGGCGGCCAGCACGTCTTCGGGCGTCTTGTAGGGCTGAAACTGCCGGTCGCTGCGCATAAACTCGAAGAAGGCTTTCAGGTCGCCTTTGAAGCCGACCTCAGCCTTCGTCTGCTCCATCTCCTGCCGGATGCGCGTTACCTCGGCCAGCCCGGTCTGGTAGATCTGCTCGGGCGTGCGATCAGTCGTCGTCCAGTACTTGACGAAAAAGGCGTAGTCGGCCGCCCCGTTGGGCAGCGCATTGAAACCGTGCGTGGCGCGCGCGGCGGGCAGGTACTCCTTCTGGAGGAAGTCGGCGAGCCGCTGGTAGGCGGGGGTCAGGTCGCGGGTGATGGCGGTGCGGTAGGCGGCCGTCAGCCGCTGCTTGTCGGCGTCGGCGAACGTGGCGGGTAACCGCTTGATCGGGCCGTAGAAGATGCTCGCCGCCGGGTCGGCCACGGCGACCTCCTTCATCTGCGGGATGATCTTCTTCACCAGCACCGCCGGTAGCACGACGCCGGTTTTCATCCCGTGCCGGAAGTTGGCGATGGCCGTATCGGCCCACGCCGGGAAGCCGCTGGTGCGCTTGAGCCAGTTGTCGTAGTCCGCCACGGTCTTGAACGGCTGGTTGCCCTCACCGGAGCCGTACTGCGGCAAAGTCAGCGGCAGCCCGCCGAACTGGGTAAACGGAATGGTGTACGGCGCCGGGTACTCACTGGCATTGATGCCGCGCTTCAGCCCCGTGAGCCGGGTGTCGAGGTCGTAGCGGAAGATGTCGAGCGAGAGGCGGTCGTCGGCGCTCAGCTCCACCTGATCAAACTGCCCGAGGCCGGCGCGCGAGCGGGTATAAAACGCCGTCAGCGTATCGCGGAACGCGCGGGTTCCGTCGTTGGGAAGCTGGTCGTTGAAGCGGTTGTCGCCCTGCGCGGTAGCCGCGAGTGGAAAGAGCTGCGACGAGCGCTCCCAGTACGCTTCCAGGTACGCCGTGAGCTGGGCGTTGGCGACGGAATCAGGGGTACCGGTCACGGGCTTATCGGGCGAGGAAGTGCAGCCCGCGAGTACGGCGGCGAGCAGAACGGGAAGAACGATCTTATGCATCGGGTTTTGAGGATAGGTAGCAGACCCGCGAAAGGTAGGCGCCAGCCCCGGCAGGTTGCGCGCGGTAGCTTCGCCACCGAGATGCGCTCCGGCGTCTTGTTACCGCTGTTGTTGCGCTGTTATGTGGATTGTGTTTTCGCTGCTGGCCGCCTTCACGGCCGCGGTCGTCGTGACCCTCACCAAGCTGGGAGTGCAGAAAGTGGCGCCGGCGCTGGCCTTCGCCGTGCAGGCGGTGCTGATTCTGGTCGTGGCGTGGACGGTGGCGATCGCGCGCGGCGGGCTACCCGAAATCGCGCAGATCGACCGCCGCTCGTGGACTTTCCTCATCATCGCGGGGGTGCTCACGGCGTGCTCGTCGTTGTTCTCCTTTCAAGCCATCAAGCTTGGGCCGGCTGCCGGAGCCGGTACGCTCGACAAAGTCTCCCTCGTATTCGTGCTGATTCTGGCGGCCGTCTTCCTCAAGGAAAAGCTCAGCTGGCCGATCGTGCTCGGCGCGGGGCTGATGCTGGCCGGCGCCGTGCTCATCGCCTTTAGCCGGGCGGGGGCGAAGTAACGGAGGGCCCTGTAGTGGACGCGAAGAAATAACCGGCCTGCCCGAACGCACCACCGCCCGCCCCCAACCAGAAACTGGCCAGGAGCGGGCGGTGCGTTTTCCGCGGAAAAGAAGCGCGCTTACAGCGCGGCTTTCTTCGCTTCGGTCTTCACCTCCGCCGTCGACGGGGTGATCAGCGAGGCAGTTTTGTTTTTGCTGGCGCAGCACGACTTGCCACCGCCGGCGGCCATCGACTTCGAGCACGACGCTTTCGCCTCGGTCGAGCACTCTTTCTTGGCGGCGTTTTTCTTGGCCGTCTTGTCGCCATCGCTGGCCATTGCCGAACCACCCACGAACGAGGTCAGGGCAAGGATAAACAGGAGCTTCTTCATCAGAACGTAACTTGGAGTGGGAGAAAAATAATGGATCAGCGCCCGACCAACGGACCGCGACCCGAAAACATTGCGGACAAGGCGAAGTTTTCGGCCGCGCGCTCCCGGCGGGCCGTCAAAGATAATCGCTCTCGCCCATCTTTGCGCCGAGGGTTCTTCGCCCTTCGGTTCTGGCACTCTCCTCCCCTCCTCCTACCTGGTTTACCCGCCGTACGGCGCGCCTGACGGTGCTGGCCGTGCTGGTGGTGAGTATGGCGTTCGGCGGCGCGGCGCTCTGGCGGCTGCGCTTCAACTACAACTTCAACGACTTCTACCCGCAGGGCGACCCTGAGCTCGCGTACTACGAGCGCTACATCGCCACCTTCGGCACCGACAACGACTACATCCTGGTGGGCCTGGAAGCGCCCGGCGGGCGCGTGTTCACCCCCGGCTTTCTGACGCGCGTCGATTCGCTCACCCGCTACGTGCGGCGGCAGCGGCACGTGCGGGGCGTCCTCTCCCCCACCGCGCTCACCAACCCCGTGCTCGACGGTGGCGTGGCCTTCGCCGTCCCGTACCTCCACCCCACCGAGCCGGCGCGCCTGCCGGCTGACTCGGCGCTGATCCGCCGCACGACGGAGCTGCGGAACACGCTGTTCAGCACCGACTACCGCGCCGTTGCGCTGCTCATCCAGACCGACGCCGAGCTGGGCAAGGCGCCGGGCGATACGCTGCTCCACGCGCTCACCGACGAGCTGCGCCGGCTGAACTTCGCGGCAGCCGACGCGCACGTCGCCGGCCGGGTGGTGGCGCAGACGGTGTTCGTGGAGCGGCTGCAATGGGAACTGGCGCTGTTTATCTCGCTCGCGGTGGTGCTGGTCACGGGGTTGCTGTGGCTCACGTTCCGCACGTGGTGGGGCGTGGCGCTGCCGCTGCTGGTGGTGCTGCTGGCCGTGATCTGGGGCCTGGGCGCGATGGGCCTCGCCGGCGGGGGCATCAACCTGCTTACCGCCCTGCTCCCGACAATGCTCTTCGTGGTGGGGATGTCGGACGTAGTGCACATTCTGACGCGGTACGGCGCGGAGCTGCGGGCCGGCGCCCCGAAAAACACCGCCGTGTGGGTGGCGCTGCGCGAAGCGGCGTTCGGCTCGGGGCTGTCGAGCCTGACCACGAGCATCGGGTTCTTCACGCTCGCCACGTCCAACATCCGCCCGATTCAGGACTTCGGCGTCTTCACGGGTCTCGCGATTCTGCTCACGTTCGTGCTGGCCTTTACGCTGCTGCCGGCGCTGTTGCTGCTGCTCCCCGTGCCGCCGGTGGAGGAGCGCGCCCTGACGCCCGGCGGCTGGGACACGCTGCTGCGCTCGCTCTTCCAGACGGTGCTGCGCCGCCGGCGGCTGGTACTTGGCGTCGCCGCCGCGCTGCTGCTGGCCTCCGTGGCGGTGATTCCGCGAATTCGCCTCGACGCCACGCTGCTCGACGATCTGGCCAAGGACGACCCCGTGAGGATGGATTTCGACTACTTCGACCAGCGCTTCGGCGGCATCCGGCCCATCGAGCTGCACGTGCTGCCGCAGGGTGGCCGGACGGTGCTCGACTCGGCCGTCGTGCGCCAGATCGATCACCTCGAAACCTACCTCACCACGCGCTACGGCGTGCGCACCCTCGCCTCGCCGGCCACGCTGGTGCGGGCCGTGCGCAAGGCCCAGCACGGCGGCGGCCCCGACGCCTACCGCCTGCCGGCCACGCCCCGGGAGTGGCGACAGGCCCAAAAAGCGCTGCGCACCCTGCGCAAGCGGCCCGAATTCGCGGGCCTGCTCACCCCCGATGGCGCCCAGGGGCGCCTGACCGGGCGTCTGCCCGACCTCGGCTCCGCCGCCGCCCGCCACCGCCGGCCGGCCCTCGACTCGTTTCTGCGGAGCGGGCTCGACTCCACCGTCGTCCGGGTGCGCCTGACGGGGTCGGCCCCGCTGCTCGACGCCAACAACGACAACCTCACCGTCGATATGCTCTCGGGCGTGAGCCTCGACATCGTGCTGGTCATTCTCATCACCCTCGCGCTGTTTCGCTCCTGGCGGATGGTGCCGGTGGTGCTCATCCCCAATCTTTTTCCGCTCATCCTGGTGGCGGGCGTGATGGGCGCCTTCGACGTCAACCTGAAGGTGAGCACGAGCATCATCTTCACCATCGCCTTCGGTATTGCCGTCGACGATACTATTCACTTCATCAGCAAGTTACGCCTCACGCTCAGCCACGAGGACAATCTGTTTAAAGCCGTGAA